>DAOWHJ010000087.1 GCA_030641485.1 Pseudomonadota bacterium | reverse complement strand
CATTATCGCTTGAGACCTTTTTAGTGTCGGTTTTACCGATATTAAGGACCTGGTTTTCCCGGCATCCGTCACGATAAATAGTTACTCCTTTACACCCCTTTTCATAAGCCATCAGATAAGCTTTCTCGACCTGCTCAATTGTGGCATCGTGAGCGAAATTGATGGTTTTGCTGACCGCATTGTTGGTATATTTCTGAAATGCAGCCTGGATTTCAATGTGATCATTGGGGTTGATGTCGTGGGCACTTTCAAAAAAGAGGCGGAACTTTTCTGGAATCTCATCGAGGTTGTGACAACTGCCATTATGGGCAATCTTCTTAACCACAGATCGGCTGAAGAAATTGTTTTTGCGCGCAATTCCCTCAAAAATCGGATTGACTTCAAAAAGTTCATCGTCATCCATAACTCGTCGTACGAAAGCTAAGGCGAAGATCGGTTCGACTCCGCTTGAACAACCAGCCAGGATACTGATGGTACCGGTCGGGGCGATGGTTGTTCGGGTCGCGTTGCGAAGCGGCACGGTCGGGTTAGCGGTGCCGTATGTACTTTCAGGGAAATTGGGGAAGGCACCCCGTTTTTCTGCCAGCTCAATGGAAGCGTTGTAGGCGGTGTTGTCAACGAAAGCCATGATCTCGGCGGCCAGATCTCGAGCTTTCTGCGATGAATAGGGGGTTTCTAAACGCAGCAGAAGGTCAGCAAAACCCATAACTCCAAGGCCAATTTTTCGGTTTGCTTTAGTTTGCTCAGCGATGATCGGTAAAGGGTAGTTGTTAATGTCAACCACGTTGTCAAGAAAATGTACAGCGTTACATACAGTTTTTCCCAACTTGTCATAGTCGACCTTGTCGTCGATAACCATCTGGGCCAGATTAATAGAGCCTAAATTACAGGATTCATAGGGCAACAAGGGCTGTTCGCCGCAGGGGTTGGTGCTTTCAATCGTTCCCGCTTTAGGAGTTGGGTTGTCGGCATTGAGGCGGTCGATAAAGACAATGCCGGGTTCTCCAGAGAGCCAAGCCTGTTTGACTACCTGTTTGAAGACCTTGCGGGCGTTTTGCCGTTTTACAACCTCATTGTTGCGGGGGTTAATCAGGTCATAGTCTCGATCTGTTTTAAGTGCGTCCATGAAATCATCAGTTATGGCAACTGACAAGTTGAAGTTCTGGAGCTTAGTCAGGTCGGCTTTGATTTTGATGAAATCCATAATGTCGGGATGATCGACTCTCAAGATTGCCATATTGGCACCGCGTCGAGTTCCGCCTTGTTTGATGGTTTCGGTTGCGCAGTCAAAGACCGACATGAATGAGAGCGGTCCACTGGAGATGCCGCTGGTAGAGTGAACTAGGTCGCTGCAAGGGCGAATTTTGGAGAAGGAAAAGCCGGTGCCGCCGCCACTTTTGTGAATTAAGGCGGTCTGTTTGACCGCTTCAAAAATACTCTCCATGGTGTCTTCGATGGGCAGGACAAAACAGGCTGAAAGTTGACCCAGTTCACGTCCGGCATTCATTAAGGTTGGAGAGTTGGGGAGAAATTCGAGGTTTGCCATCATCTCATAGAACTCAACGGCAATTTTTTTTGTGTCAGCATCGGGACTGAACTCTTTTTCCCCTTCAGCGATGGTCCAGGCTACCCGCCAGAGCATATCTTTGGGTTCTTCTATAACCTCACCGGTGTTACTTTTTTTCAGGTAACGGCGCTCTAAAACGGTTACGGCATTGTCGCTGAAAAGCGGCATAGTTGCCGATTTCGGTAATGTTGGAATATGTTTGACCGACTTGGTGTTTTTTTTCATTAGTTCTCCGTTTTGCTCTGAAAAAGGTTAATAGTTAATGATTTTATATGGTTCTGAAAAATCGTGACATTTTCTTAAAAACACTACATATTGGGTCTGTCGGGGCTATAAACCACAATATATAGTAAATGTCAAGTGTTGTATTGTTTTTTTGGGGTGTAAATTAAAGGTTTCCGGTCAGGTGTTGGATAGGGGGTGATTTTTTCAGTAAGAGTGGATCGGGGGATAGGTTTTAGGTTAAAATGCGGCCAACTGTGAAGCCGCCCCAGGCCCCGATCAAGCAGAGGATGATATTGAGGGATATATTGAGCAGGGCTTTAAGCAGACTGCCGCTCTCTAGCAACTCCAGGGTTTGCACGCTGAAGGTTGAAAACGTGGTAAATGCTCCTAAAAAGCCGATACCTATAAATGAATTGGCACTGTCGGGAAGAAGGTTGCCAGAGAGTCCGAGCCGGGCAACAATCCCGAGGAAAAAAGAGCCGGTCAGATTTACCACCAAAGTGCCATAGGGTAAGCCTGTGCCAATAAAAGTGTATACCAGGTCAGAGACCAAGTAGCGGCTGATGGCACCCAGGAAACCACCACAACCGATAATGAAAAGATTCAACATGGTTCTTTAGTAGTTCATTCGAGGCTTTGCTGTCAAGTCAAGAGCCATTCCATGATTTTTTACACCATTCAGGAAGCACCCGTGAGGTGCGAAGGCATCAAGGTGGGTCGTTTCGAGAGAAGATTTGACTTGACCAAACGATTGGGTCGTTGTAGGTTCGCTGGTGCGTAAGTTAATAAAGAGAATCAGTGAATTTTGCTTCGCCCACTCGTACCGTTTAAATTCCGGTATCAGACCGTTCGCCTACCGGCGAGCAACCTGGCCGTCATTTATTCGAAGGGGACAGAGCTAAAGATTGCGCCCTGAACGTAGCGAAGGAGTGCCCTTGGGGTATCCATCGTATCGAGGTAGAGTGAAATGACCCAAGGATATACATGGGTTAGCTGAAAAGTTACGTTTTTTATGGATTTAGCAGGTAATTGTGTTGTTACGGCTATTGTCGATTGTTATCATTTGTTTCACTTTGGGATTTACTCCTTTAGTTGGGGTCCCGGTAGCTGATGCGGGAGAGTATGAAGATGCCAAAGTAGCCTTTGGGGCTTTCGCGGACGGGTTGTATGATTTTGCCGGATCTGAGCTGGCGCAGTTTCTGGTCAGCTATCCGAATTCGCAGATGGCAGCCCGGGTGCGCCGAGTTTTGGTTTTGTGTTCGCTTGAGACTGGTGATTGTCTGCGGGCGGCAGAGGAATTTGAGCGGTTGCAAGAAACGGTTAAGGTCAGTGATTTGCAGTTCGACCCAGCAACATTGCAACTGCGTATCGGTGAATGCTTTCTGGTTGCTGAGGAGCGCCAAAGGGCGATTGTGTTTTTCACAAAAGTCATAAAAAGTGCTGCCAAAAGTGATGCCGCCTTTAAGGCGCGCTTTGAGTTGGCACGTATCTTTTTTGCGGAGCAGCAGTTTACTGCTGCCCATCAGCAGGTTATGCCCCTGTTGCCTCTTATGGATTCAGGTCGGGCGAGCACTTTGAAACTTGATCGACAGGTGATTTGCTGGATTGCTGCACTTTCGAGTTTTCAGTTGAAAAAATATCAGGATGCGCTGCCATTGCTGCGTAGGATCACTGACGAGTCGGCGGAATTTTCACTGACGTTTGCGGAGCGCCAGGATCTTTATGCAATGGCAATTGAGTCGGCTTGGCATTCTGGGGCGAGTGAGGTCGTTGTGAGATTTCTGCAGCACTGGCTGCAAATTCCTAAAGCTGAGCTTGAGGTGTCAAGGCTCACCTCTGCTTCATTATTGGCCGCTGATCTGTTGCGCTCGGAGAAGTGTCTGGCAAAAATTCGGAGTGAGTTAATCCGGGTAGCAGGTTTTGCCGTGGTGAAAGCAGATGAAATAGCCCTGTATGAATTGCTGCTTGAAATCGACAGTCAAAGTGGCGAGCAAAAAGCGTTAAAGGCTTGGCTTGAGGCATTACTCTCTTTGCAGCCAGTGGGGGCGCAAACCCGGGTGGCTTATCTCGAGTCTCTTTTACTGCTTAATTTTCAGATCGGGGACTACCGAGGAGCAGTTTTGTCTGGTCGCCAACTAATTCGGGAGAAGCCCGGGTTTTGGGCGGATGAAAAACTCTATTTTCATTTTATTGTTGCCCTGGGCCAGCTTGATAAATGTCGTGATATTGTTAAAATTGTTCCACTCAAGCTTCCATCCTACGGGGCCAAAGAAGAATCTTTGCTGTCTCAGCGACGACTGGTTCTTGATATGATGGCGGGTCGTTGCCTGTCAAAACTCGGTCGTTTTGGTGATGCCAAGGTTTTTTATCGTTCACTCTATGCTCACTACAATGAGTCTGCAGTCAGGCTTAAATTATTGGCATTACTTTGTCGTTTAGCGGATAAAATTGAGGAACGCAAAGAGCTTGATGAATGGGTCAGCTCTCAGGTGATGGGTCATTTCTCGCTTGATAGGCGTGAAGATGTGAAGCTGCTAAGAGAGTCGCCGGAGCTAGTTCTGTTGGTTGCAGAGCGCTTGTTTCGTGAACGTTTGTACCTTAAAGTTCTACCATCATTGCTTTGGCTGGACAAACTTGGTCTTGAAAGTGAGCTTGGCGAGCGAGTCACATTTCTCTTGGCTGAGTCCTACTACCGATGTGAAGAGGTGGCTGAAGCTCTGGTGCGTTTTGAGATCCTCTATGCTGGCGGCAGTAAAAAAATTCGCTACCTTGCGGCTTTACGTTTGGTGATACTGTATGAGGCGCAGGGTGGTGAGACAGAAGGTTGTCAGGATAAATTGAAGAAACTCTATCAGGATCTACTTGCCTGGGAGTCTGACCCTGCTGCCAGACTTGAGCTTGAGCGCAAGTTAATTGAATTAAAATGATGGTGGATGTCAAGAGGTTTGATGAAATATTTTCTTACAGCCCTGGGCTTGGCTCTGATTCTTGAAGGAATGCCCTATTTCTTAGCTCCTGGTGCAATTAAAAAAACTCTGGAAATGATTAAAGAGCAACCGGAAAAATATTTACGTCTGTTTGGCCTGACGGCAATGCTTTCAGGAGTCGTGTTACTCTACATGGTAAATGTCTTCTGACCTGCCTTAGTTTTCCACAGAATCCCATAGTTAAAGCGTCCAGTAACTGGAATTACGGTTGACTTAAATGGGCAGTTGTTTTATAAGCGGGCTGCCTTGGTTGGTGGTGGAATTGGTTGCTGTTGGCAGCTTGAATGAGGTCAGGCTCTTAGTTTGCGTTAGTTGGTTTTTGGGTTCCGTAGTACCGTGATCTTTGGTAAATCATCCTTGGTGTCACCTTAGAGTTGTTGGGGTTAAAGGCAAGTTGTAAGTTTATGGATGTCTCTTTCTTTGATTACGAACTTCCGCCTGAGCTGATCGCACAGTACCCTTTGTCGCAAAGGGATCATTCTCGATTGCTGTTACTAAAACGTTTCGGGCAAAGTTTTAAGGAGGCTCAGTTTAGTGAGCTGCTTGAGCAGCTTAAACCAGGAGATCTCCTGGTTTTGAATAATACTAAAGTTTTACCAGCTCGGTTAATCGGGCGTAAAGAGAGTGGTGGTCGGGTTGAGGCCTTTTTAGTGCGCCCGGAAACCGTTGATTCTGGTGATTGCGAGAGTCGTTTTTTATGGCAGACTCTGTTTAAGGCATCGAAGCGGATGCGGTCTGGGCAAAAGCTTGATTTTGGCTCTGGTTTGGTTGGCGAGGTTATCGCTCCATCTGGTCGCGAAACAGGCTTGTTAGCATTATCCAGTACGACTGGTGTTCCCATCCTAGAGCTGATTGAAGAGCTCGGGCAGATGCCGTTGCCGCCATATATTAAACGTCATCCAGAGGCCTTAGACTCTACGGCTTACCAGACAGTTTTTGCTGATGGTCTAGCTACGGGTGCGGTAGCAGCCCCAACCGCCGGGCTTCATTTTACGAATGAGTTACTTTCAAAGTTAGGCAAAAATGGGGTGGAGATAGCATTTATAACCCTGCATGTTGGACCCGGAACTTTTGCTCCGGTACGTTGTGAAAAGGTTGAAGAGCATCAGATTCATTCTGAGTATTTTCAGATTCCGGCTGAAACCTTGGACCATATATCCGGCGTGAAAAAAAGAGCGGGTCGCCTAGTTGCAGTGGGGAGCACCGTTACGAGGACCTTGGAGTATTATGCTGCAACTAGCCGTACCCAAGGGATGTGTGACCTGTTTATTTACCCCGGATTTGAGTTTAAGTTGGTTGATGCCTTGCTCACCAACTTTCATTTGCCATCTTCAACGTTGATGATGCTGGTTTCAGCTTTTGCCGGCCATGATACGATCATGGCGGCCTATCGTAAGGCTATAGAGCTTGAGTTCAGGTTTTTTAGTTATGGCGATGCCATGTTTATAGAGCCATAGTTATGACTGGATTTAGGATAATAAACAGAGATACCGGAGGCGATGCCCGCCGGGGGCAGATAACGACCAGCCATGGCACTGTCGAAACTCCCTGTTTTATGCCGGTTGGCACTAAGGCGACGGTTAAAGGGTTGACCCCGAAACAGCTTGAAGATGAGACTCAGTCACAGATAGTTTTAGCCAACACTTACCATCTTTTTTTACGTCCGGGTCATGAGCTTATCGAGAAACTCGGTGGCGTCCACAAATTTATGGGTTGGAGTGGCCCGATGTTAACGGACAGCGGTGGTTTTCAGGTTTTCAGCCTCTCATCTTTGCGTCGCATTGAGGAGGGGGGGGTCACGTTTCGCTCGCCTATAGATGGTAGCAGTCATCATCTTTCGCCGGAGTCTTCGATTGCAATTCAGGAAACTTTGGGGGCTGATATAATAATGGCTTTCGATGAATGTACGCCCCATCCCGCAACCTATAAGGAGGCGCGGGATTCGCTGGAGTTGACAGCTCGCTGGGCGCAGCGTTCAAAAGATGCGCGTAAACGTTCAGACAATTTACTTTTCGGTATAGTTCAAGGCAGTACCTATTCTGAATTACGTAGTTTAAGTCTTGAGAAAACGATAGATGTCGGCTTTGATGGTTATGCTTTAGGGGGCTTGAGTGTTGGTGAAGGCCAAGCGGCCATGTATGATGTCGTCGAAGAATTTGGTTCGCAGATGCCGGAGCAGACTCCGCGTTATCTTATGGGGGTGGGGACGCCCGAGGATCTTTTGGTAGCGGTAGCCGCTGGTCTTGATATGTTTGATTGTGTCATGCCAACCCGAAATGCTCGTAATGGAATGTATTTTACCCATAAGGGCCCGCTTTCGATAAAGCAGGCCCGCTTTCGTGAAGATCCGGAGCCGGTTGATGCTCAGTGTAATTGTTACACCTGTAGTAATTTCAGTCGGGCCTATCTACGACATCTTTTTGTTAGTAAAGAGATATTGTCGTCGGTGTTGGCAACGATCCATAATTTACATTTTTACAACCAGCTTATGACAGGAATGCGGGCTGCGCTTGAGAAAGATGAGTTCCTGCAGTTCAAAAATGGTTTTCTTGCCGACTATAAGTCGCAAGAGTTATAAATATATATAGAGTATCTTTAAATTTTAGTATGATTAGTGCCTGAGCAAAAACCTGACAATTTTCTTGAGTGCAAGGCAGGCGAGGATTTTAACCGCAGGCATACGCAAAGTATTCCGAGGATTAAAATTTGAGCCTAACGCAGCAATAGTGGAAATTGGCGGTTTTTGGTCATGCACTAATTACAGAAGGAGATTTATATGTTGGGTGTAGCGTTTGCAATGTCTCAAGGTGGTATAGCTGATGCAGCCGGTGGTATGGAAGGAATGAAGTCTTTTATCCCGCTGATTTTGATGTTTGTTATCTTCTACTTTCTCCTTATCCGGCCGCAGCAGAAGCGTCAGAAAGAGCATAAGGCCTTGTTGGGAAATTTGAAGCGGGGAGACACTGTTGTAACCTCAGGCGGTATTTTGGGGAAAATCACTAATGTTTCTGAGAAATATATAACGATCGAAGTGGCCGAGAAAGTGAGAATTAAGGTTGCTCGTGGCCAGATCATGACGATTGCGGATGAAGAGAATTAATTTAATAAATTTTGATTTTAATATGTTAGGGGGTGGCGTAGCAAAGATATCTTTTGTTCCCAGCTTGCAAGAAGGGACCTCTAGAGTTGGTACGTCATTTTTGATTTGGAGCAATTAACTGATGATTAAGAGTGTGAAGCTAAGGCTGGCGATAGTTCTTCTGACTGTCGTTTTAGCCATGATCTACTTGTTTCCGACTATGAGCGGTAATGTGCCGAAGTGGTGGGGGGGTGTTTTCCCGACTGAAAAAATTCATTTGGGACTTGACCTTCAAGGTGGTATCCATCTTTTGATGGAAGTTGACGTTGAAAAGGCGATGCACGCCTCTACGGATCGAATGACTTCCAGTGTCAAACGGGTACTAATTGAAGAGAAGTTTAAGGTCTCTGCGGTTACCCAGATTGAAACCGGGATTATTCGACTTAATCTTGATGATGAGGCTGATCTTGATGATGAGGCTGATCTTGATGGTTTGTTAAGTTTTCTTAGTGAGCGCTATCCCATATGGGAGCATATGTCGACTCAAGGTGCAATTGTTATCTATCGAGTCGGAGAGCAAGAGCGTAAACGTACTGAAAAACTGGCGCTTGATCAGGCGGTGGAAACCATGCGTAACCGGATCGATCAGTTTGGTGTGTCTGAGCCCGAGATCAGGGTCCAATCCAACAATCGGATTTTGGTTCAGTTACCTGGGGTTGAGGATACGCGACGGGCTATTGACCTGATTGGGAAGACCGCTCTTTTGGAGTTTAAGTTGGTTAATGACAACTATGACCCCAGCAAAGTTACTGCCGCGGAACTTGGTGAAAATCTTGAAGTTCTCTATGAGCAGACCCGTGATCCAGAGACCAATGCGGTGACCAGTAGACGTCCTTATGTTCTTGAGAAAAAAAGCTTGATGACGGGTGAGTATATTTCGAATGCAAATGTTCGTTTTAATAGTCAATTCGGTGAGCCTTATGTTTCGTTGGAATTTAATGCGCAAGGAGCCAAACTTTTTGATCAGATAACTGCGGCCAGTGTTAAACGTCGGTTGGCGATTATTCTTGACAATAATATCTATTCAGCCCCGGTTATTCAAGAACGAATTTCTGGAGGACAGGCGCAGGTGAGTGGTCGTTTTAGCGCGAAAGAGGCTCACGATCTGGCCATTGTCTTAAGAGCTGGGGCTTTGCCGGCTCCGATTAAAATCCTCGAGCAACGTGCGGTTGGACCCTCTTTGGGTCGTGACTCAATTCGGAATGGGTTTATTTCAATGGTGGTCGGTTTTGTCCTCGTAGTTATTTTTATGGTGATATACTACCGCTTGAGTGGTCTGGTGGCAAACTTGGCTTTAGTTTTAAACCTTCTTTTTGTCATGAGTATTCTAGCCTTGGCGCAGGCGACCTTAACTTTACCAGGAATTGCCGGAATTGTTTTGACTATCGGTATGGCGGTTGATGCTAACGTGCTTATTTTTGAGCGCATTCGTGAGGAGTTGAAATTAGGGAAAACCCCCAGAGCTGCTCTTGACAGTGGTTATGGTAAGGCTTTCTTGACAATTATGGATGCTAATATCACAACCCTGATCGCTGCAATTGTTCTCTATCAGTACGGCAGCGGTCCGATTAAAGGGTTTGCAGTTACTCTCTCTCTGGGGATAGTCTCGAGCCTTTATACGGCGATTTTTGTAACCCGCTTGGTTTTTGACATGGTTGCTCAACGTCGTCCCTTGAAGAAATTAAGTATCTAACCCTGGAGAGTAACTTTATGCAGTTTTTTAATTCAGCTAAGATGAATGTCGATTTTGTTGGCAAGCGTCGTTTTTTTATCATGATTTCCATGATCGCTGTTCTCGTCGGTCTCGCCTCTCTGCTGGTTCGTGGTGGTCTTAATTACGGCATCGATTTTGCCGGTGGCACAATGGTTCAGGTTCGTTTTGCTACGGATTTGAATTCGGATCAGATTAGGGATGCACTGGCAGGGGTTGACTTGGGAGAGGTTGCAATCCAGCAGTTTGAGGATGCGGAAGCTCATGAATTTTTGATCAGAGTGGAAAAGTCAAAGTCTAACTTGGTTGGCCTTTCAGATGAGATCAAGACAGTTCTGGATAAAGCCTTTGGCTCTGAAAATGTTGATATTCGACGAGTCGAAATGGTTGGTCCGAAGGTTGGTAAGGATCTCAGGCATCAGGGGATGTTGGCGATTATCTACGCCATGATTGGTATATTGATCTATATCACAGTGCGCTTTGAACTTCGTTTTGCAGTTGGAGCAATTGTTGCGTTGGCTCATGATGTGATGATTACAGTTGGGGTTTTTGCCCTTCTGGATAAGGAGTTTTCACTGCCGATTGTGGCCGCTCTTTTAGCCATTGTTGGTTACTCTCTGAATGACACAATTGTGGTCTACGATCGAATTCGCGAGAATATGAAGGGGATGGGAAAATCTGACTTTATCATGATTGTTAATGGTTCAATCAACCAGACGATCAGTCGGACAATACTGACTTCGTTGACGACGATGCTGGTTTTAATCAGCCTGTTTTTTCTTGGCGGTGGAGTTATTCATGACTTTGCTTTTGCAATGATTATTGGGGTGGTGGTTGGAACCTACTCGTCTATTTTTATTGCAAGCCCAGTAGTTATTTCGATGCAGCCCAAAAAGAAGTAATTGCCGAGAGTGTCCGCAATTAAATATGGCTAGATCAATGCTCAATTTGAGCGAAATTTTTTATTCTCTACAGGGGGAGTCCACGTTCGCTGGATTCCCCTGTCTATTTGTGCGGCTTGCGGGCTGTAACCTTGACTGTGCCTATTGTGATACCAGCTATGCCAAACTAAAAGAGGGCAGTGAAAAGGTTTCCGTTGCTGAAGTGGTTGAGCGGCTCTTGAAATTTAAGGTCCAGTTGGTTGAGATTACTGGCGGTGAACCGCTGTTGCAGCCAGCTACCCGAGAACTTGTATCCGAACTTCTGAGGTGTGGCTTTACAGTCCTGATTGAGACTAACGGATCTCAGAGTTTTGTCGGCATTGATTCTCGAGCACATTTGATTATTGACGTTAAAACTCCTGGCAGTAACATGTCGGACAGTTTTAACTATGACAACCTGATTCTACTCGAATCTCATTATCAGCTTAAGTTTGTCCTTGTCAATGAAGCTGATTTTTTCTGGAGCCTTGAATTTATCAAGGAATACCAGTCTCAAATAGGTGCTTTAAAGATTATTTTTAGTCCGGTTATCGACACTTTTGCCCCCGCCAGATTAGCTGAACTCATGCTTGACTCCAGGGTTAAAGCCCGCCTTCAATTACAGCTTCATACTTTGTTGTGGCCGGATTCTTTGCGTGGTCGCTAGAGTCTTAGCCCACTTTCTGACTTGAAATTATATCTAGGAACGTGATTTTATTGACTTAACTCTGACGTCATCAATTTTAAGTGCTTGAAATTTGAGGTTTACAACGATGTCTGAAATTAAAAAAGCGGTAGTTTTGTTGAGCGGTGGGCTCGATTCGGCGACGGTGGCAGCTATAGCCAAAGATGAAGGTTACGAACTTTTCTGTTTAAGTTTTTACTATGGTCAGCGGCAGGATATAGAGGTCAAAAAAGCCGGGCATCTGGCAGCTTTTTTTGGGGTTCGTAAACATCTGGTTCTCAATCTTGACATGGGTCTGATCGGCGGATCTGCTTTAACCGATCGAAATATTGCGGTTCCAAAATCAGGGGCTGATTTAGATACCAATGAGCTTATTCCCATAACCTATGTTCCGGCCCGTAATACAATATTTCTCTCCTATGCGGCCTCTTGGGCGGAAGTGGTTGGGGCGCAGGATATTTTTATTGGTGTGAATGCTCTTGACTACAGCGGCTATCCTGATTGTCGTCCGGAATATTTACTGGCGATGCAAAAGGTGATTAATCTGGGCACGCGGCTGGGGGTTGAACACGGCGACTATTTTCGTCTAAAAGCCCCGCTTTTGCAATTGAAAAAGAGTGAAATTATAAAAAAAGGACTTACCTTGGGGGTCGATTACGGAATGACTATAAGCTGTTATGATCCCGACTCTGAAGGCCGACCGTGTGGTCTCTGCGACAGTTGCCGCCTGCGCAAAAATGCTTTTCGCGAGGCCGCAATCAAAGATCCGGCCACTGCTTGAGAACTGCTAGTAAACCTGTTAATCGCGACCACCGCCGACAATACGGAGCATCATTAGGAAAAGGTTTATAAAGTCAAGATACAGGGTTAATGCTCCTAAAATAGCACCCTTACTGTTAGCTCCTTGAGAGTGGGCCATCTGTTTAAGGCGCTGGGTGTCGTAAACTGTGAGACCGACAAAGACCAAGACACCAATATAGCTGATTATCATGCTCATTTGTGAGCTTTGTACGAACATGTTGACGACTGAGGCGATAACAATGCCAATAAGCCCCATGAAGAGAAAACTTCCCATTGAGGTCAGGTCACGTTTGGTCAGCATGCCGTACCCACTGCTGACAATAAAAGTCGCTGAGCAGATGAAAAAGGTCGAGGTTATGGTTGAGCGGGCGTAGAGCATGAAGATTGTGGAAAGAGTTGCGCCATTAAGAACTGCATAGAGAATATAGAGGCTTATGGCTGTACTTCGTTGCAGTTTTTCAATTCTTGCTGCCAGTGTAAAAACTAAGCCCAATTCTCCGAAGATGAGGCCATAGAAGACCAGCTTGTTGCCAAAGATAAGCCCTTGTAGGGCTTGGCTGCTAGCGACGAAATAGGCGACAAAACCGGTTAATGCCAGCCCCACTGCCATCCAGTTGTAGACACTGTAGATGAATTCATTGACTGCGGCACTCTCCTTGTCGCTCTGTATGCTAACTGTTTGCATAGAAACTTACTCCAATTAGGTTTATGCGGTTGCTTTTTGTGGGTAACCTGAATGTGTGAAACGTTGCGATAACAACCTATTCATGAGTGCTGTTTTTGTCAATCCCCTGAGCTGAAAGTTTATTTAGTGTTTGCGGTTCAGCCTACGCTTTTAGTTGGACCAGTTTCTGGCACTCATCTTCTTTCTCCAGTAACCTGATTGCGAGTCGGCTAACATCTTCTTCAGTAATGATCCCGACCAGATAATTTTCTTCGTTAATCACCGGTAGGCACCCGAATTTATTTTTCATCATCAGAGTAATTGCTTCGACTAGGGATGTACTCTCAGTTGTGGTTGCAATTTCAGTACGCATAACATCCTTTATGGGGATGTGACGGTCGAGCTCTTTTTGTTCTAAAGGGTTGATGTCAGCCAGTTTTGAGATCGAATATGCCAGAAGATCTCGGTGGCTTAAGAGACCGACAAATTTCTCTTTACGATCCAGAATCGGAACGTGGCGAATGTGGACGGTGCGCATTAAGAGGCGCACTACATTTAAAGTTTGGTCAGATTTTAAGGGGAATAAATCCCTGGTCATAATATCGGCAACTTGTTTCATATTGGCAATCTCCAGCCTGAGAGTTGAGTTGAGATGATTCAATGCTCTGGAGCCTGTCACATTTCTGACTTAAATTCAAGGATAATTTCAATTGTGATTGTTTAAAACTAAGAAAGGACGGAGATTAATCCGTCCTTTCTGTCCGCACCAAAAGGCGTAAGGTTACAAGTAGGTGGTTTTAGAAGAATATTTTCAATTTACAGTCACAGAGAAGCCAACGTCCTGTAAATTGCGAACTCATAAGCTCTTAGCGTCCTTACTCTTTGATCAGCATAGTTGCAGAGTCGAGGGAAAGTGCCTGGGAGGAGATTGAGCCGCACCCTTTCAACACTTTTAACTTGATTTCGTTCTCTTCCGGCTCAAGCTTAATTGCAACATCAAGCAGGTCGGCAAATTCACTGATCTGAATCGGCATGCCTTCGCTGTCCGGTTCTTCGTGACGGTGACTGCGAACCGTGAACCAGATGTGAGAGTTAAACTTCTCCGAGAGCTCTTTCAAGGCATGCAAGTCAGTACGTTTGACCTGGTCGTTGAAGGGGAGACCATCAATTAAGATCATCTGCGGATGAAAGATGTCCTGGTCTGCGAGCTCAGTTAAGCGCTCATCGAGACGTGGAACACTAAAACCATCAATGTTGAAGGTCATTATGAAGCGCTGGGGCAACAATTCATTCCAGAGATCATCAATCTTGTCAATCTTGTAATGAGTGCCAATATTATTGAAAACCTCCCGATACCAGAGGCTTACTTTTCGAACCGGATCACCAAGGCTGATATGAAGGGCATTGTCGCCCTTTAATAGTGAGTTGAGAGCTAACTGAACCAGGAGGGCCGTTTTGCCGACTCCAGCCCGGGCCACAACTGCACCGAGACCACCTTCCGGTAGTATGTAGCCACTTTCATCGCTGACCGCTCTTAAGGGGTTGCGCATCATCAAATCTTTTTTTAGCATCGTAAAGCTCCTTTCTCTAAGGTAGATTACCTGGGCACCAGAGGTTTGCAAACTCATTAAGCCGCGCCTTTTTTGGCCTCATCTTCTCTTTTTTTCTGTAGCTCTTCCGTAATGCTCTGGGGCACCTGCTTATAGTTGGCAAACTCCATAGTGAACTGAGCTTTACCTTGGGTACTTGAGCGGAGAACTGTTGAGTAGCCAAACATTTCAGCTAAGGGTACCTGGCTTTCAACTACGCACATGGGGCCCTCTTCCTGAGCGCCGAGGATAGTTCCACGGCGTTGGTTGATAGTTCCCATGACTGTACCCTGAAACTCAGTTGGGGTCTCGATGACGACTTTCATGATCGGCTCATGGATTACCGGTTTTGCTTTTCTGTAGGCCTCTAAGAAAGCACCACGGGCCGCCGCCTGGAAGGCCATCTCCGAGGAGTCAACTGAGTGTGCGGCACCATCATTAATTTCGACCCGAATCCCGGTAACCGGAAATTCCATTAAGGCACCCTTGATCAGGCCTGCCTTAAAGCCCTTCTCACAGGATGAAATGAACTGGGTCGGGATAGAACCACCCGTAACTTTGTTGATGAAATCGAATTCACCATCACCAAAAGGTTCCATGTAGCCCGCAACCCGGCCATACTGGCCCGAACCACCGGTCTGTTTTTTATGGGTGTAGTTGAACTCAGCTCGCCTGGTAATAGTTTCACGGTAGGCAACTCGGGGTTGTCCGGTGGATACCTCAGCGCCGTATTCGCGTTGCATACGTTCGACATAGACCTCAAGATGGAGTTCACCCATGCCCTCGATAATGGTTTCGTTGGTCTCGTCGTCGACGTGGGTACGAAAGGTCGGATCCTCTTTCGAAAAACGGTTCAGAGCTTTCGACATATTGATCTGAGATTTGTTGTCTTTCGGGACGAGGGCCAAAGAGATAACTGGCTCCGGGACGAACATCGAGGTCATCGAGTAGTTAAGCTTGGGGTCGGCAAAGGTGTCTCCGGAAGCACAATCAATACCGAATAGAGCCCCGATATAGCCAGCTGGGATTGAGTTGATGTCCTCCATCTGGTTGGAGTGCATCTGGACCAAGCGGCCAATTTTGATCTTTTTTCCACTTCGAGTGTTGATTAGGGTGTCACCCTTAGAGAGAGTGCCCTGGTAGACTCGGATATAGGTGAGCTGTCCGTATTGACCATCTTCCAGTTTGAAAGCCAATGCTACAGCCTGGCCCTCGGTGTCGCTACCAAGTACGATTTCATCCTCATCCTGGTCAAGGTCGAGGGCGATATTGGTGACTTCGGAGGGGTTTGGCAGTAGCTGGGTTGCGGCATCAAGCAGGGGTTGCACCCCTTTGTTTTTGTATGCTGAACCCATGTAGACCGGGGTGATTTTACGGGCCAAAACTCCTTTACGCATGGCACTTAAAATCATCTCAGCGCTAATCTCTTGTTCTTCGAGGAAGGCATCGGCGAGATCATCACAGTAATTAGAGGCGGCTTCGATCAGCTCTTCACGTTTCTCTGCCGCTTTCTCCGCCAGTTCTGCCGGGATCTCTTCACTTCTTAAGATTTCACCGTTTTCACCATCGAAATAGGTTGCTTTCATTGTGGACAGATCAACCACCCCTTGATGATCGACTTCAAGGCCAATTGGAATCTGCATGGCGACGGCATTGTGACCGAGTTTTTCAATTAATTGGTCAATGACTCTTTCCGGGTTTGCTCCACTTCGGTCACATTTGTTGATGAAAGCAATACAGGGGACATTGTAGCGTTTCATTTGTTGGTCAACCGTAATTGACTGAGACTGAACTCCGCCAACTGAGCATAACACTAAAATCGCACCGTCAAGTACCCGGAGGGAGCGCTCGACTTCAATCGTGAAGTCAACATGTCCTGGGGTATCGATGATATTGATTTCAAAATTGTTCCACTCACAGAAGGTCGCTGCAGAGGCGATGGTGATGCCGCGCTCTTTTTCAAGTTCCATTGAGTCCATAACCGCGCCGACACCGTCTTTACCTTTAACGTCGTGGATCGCATGAATCTTGTTGGTGTAGAACAGGATTCTTTCAGTCAGTGTGGTTTTGCCCGAGTCAATGTGGGCGCTGATCCCGATATTACGTACGTTGTTCAGTTCCTTGCTCATCTTCTTTTCACCTTATTATGCTTTTGTTGTCTTGCGGGCGTGCACTAAGCCGCCCAATTTATACTATTGTGCCTGTTCTTGAAACAAGTATTACTAAAAGACAGCGCCCGCAATCTTTTTAAAATGACTGCAGGCGACCTATAAGATTTATAAAGTAACCATACTTTAGGTTACGAATTGTTAAGTGTTGTACAATCAGGGGGTAATGAAGTGTTAACCTGAAGAGATCTCCGTTGGTTGGGCCTTTTCCAAACCTTGAAGAAATTAAAGTCAAGCCAGCGAAGCCCGGGGCGTATACTCCAAATAAAAAAATATTGCAAGGAGAAAGTCATGTAAGACGAAAATTATCTACCTACGGCATTGTTTATTTACGCAGGAAGTGAGATATTCCTGGAATTTGCTGACGGTTAATGACAAGGAAAAGTCGGTCTCCCGGGAAGACTAGATCATTGCCTCGGGGCATGGTGATCTTTTCGGTTTTTTCATTGAGAATCCCGGCAAAAACACAGTCGTGCGAGAAGGCGTGGTGTTGAGCCAGTTCTCTAATGCTGATACCTTCTTTTGGGCCACTTTTAGGGTATTTAGCCATCACCAATAAGGTGTCAATCCTAATCTGCGATATGATCTGAATATTTGGGTTCTCCAGCTCCATGATTATTTTATTCTGGAATAGTTCGATCATGTTGCAGATGGTTGTCACTCCAGCAAAGCGATAGGCTTCGGCGTAATCCGGGTGGCGCATCTTGGCCATGATTTTCGGGACTCCCAAGCTGTGTGCCAGAAGTGAGAAGGCGAGGTTGTCGCTATCATTGTAGAGCGTGCCGATGGCGACATCAGCACGCTCTATTCCGGCCTCTTTTAAGGTAAGAATATCGGTGGCGCCACCGTTGATTGTGATTATGCCAGTTTCTGCATAGAGTTTTTCACAGCGGGCTTGATCCTGGTCGATAATGACGACATCGTCCTTGCGGTTGGCCAGCATCTGGCCGACATGGGAGCCGCCAACACCACCCCCGGCAATTACTATATACATGACAGGTATCCTTTTGGTTAAGTTGTTATCTACGAGCCAAGCGGGCAAAAAGTACAAAAAGAGGTAAAACCTCAAGGCGTCCAGCCAGCATTCCAAAGACATAGGATATCTTGACGACCGCCGGAAAAGCTGCGAGTTCCGGGGTGGAAAAAAAGAACGGACCCATATTGCTGACTGCCGAAAGCATGCCCGATAAGGCCTGCCAGCCGTCAAGGTCGGTGCAGGCCAGAGTTAGGGCTGTGCCGGTCCAGATTAGTCCGATCCAGGCAAAAAGTAGGGCGCAAACTCGTTTTATCTCACGTGCTGAGATGATCTTTCCTTGAATGACCAATGGAATTACGGCTTTAGGTGGCAATGAAAGTTGTTTGAGTTCACTGACCAGGGTCTGCCAAAGAACCCCTAAACGCAACACCTTGAACCCCCCTGCCGTTGATCCAATACAGCCGCCGACAAACATTAAAAGTAGAAAAACCTGCTTGGCCAAGGCTGGATAGAAAGGGTCGTTAAGGTTGCGAGTGGCATAGCCGGTACTGGTGATTACCGAGATGGTTTGAAACAGGGTTGTCCGAAAGTGAAGATGGAAAGTTGACCAAGAGGCTAATATCTTCTGGCCTTGGGCGATGTAGATATCAATGAAAATAATGAAGACCGCACCGATAATAAGGGCCCAGAAGAGTTTCATCTCAAAATCTTCATAGAGCGCCCGCCAGTTGCCGCAGCTGACTTTATAATGAAGGAGGAAATTGGTGCCGCCCATGAGCATGAAAAAAATCATCGTGTATTCGATATGGGTGCCATACTTGAAACTGCTGAAGTAAGCAATTGAAGCGTCGTGGGTTGAAAAGCCACCGGTTGAGACCAAGGTCAAGGTGTGATTGATGGCATCGAACAGAGTCATGCCTTGAAGGTAGAGGAGGATAAAAGCTGCGATCGTCATACCGCCGTAGATGGTCCAGATAATTTTAACTGTGTTAAAAATCCCGGGGACGGGCCGGCTGCTGTGGATTTTGTGACCTTCAGCACTGAAGAGAGTTGCGGCAGTACTGCCGCCGCGAAAACTGACGGCAAGGAAAAAGGTCAGGATGCCAATGCCGCCAATCCACTGCATAAATGAACGCCAGAAGAGAACTGCTGGCGGCATTTCGTCAAGTCCTGTAAAAATTGTCAGTCCCGAGGCGGTAATCCCGCTAGTGGCTTCAAATAGGGCATCAACAAATGAGTAATCCAGAATTATAAAGATGGGGATTGTGCTGGCTAGGGAGACTACAACCCAAGCTAATGCGGTAATGATCATACTCTCCTGGATGTCCGGAACCTTGGTTGGTAGTCGGTGCGCCAAAAGCATTCCGGCACTGCTGACGAGCAGGCCCGGTACCACAAATGCACCAATTATATGTGCTGAAATTGCATGTCCGGGAAAGAAGATGTGAACCAAGGCTGGTAGCATCATTACAAATCCGAAGATAAATAATAACGAACCTAAATAGTTCAGAATTGATAGGCCCGCAACCAGTTTTCTTATCATTAGTAGGGTGAAACCTCTCGTAAATTTATTGATTCTCGGGCGGACTCTTTGAGGTATAGATGTTTGTTGGGAAAATAGTCAACTGATTTATTCAGCTTGATCATGCTGATTTAGTTTAAGTGTAATTTAAATGGTGGCAAGGTGAAAGTTTTTGTGAGATAATGACGTCATTAATTTTGGTTTTGTAAGGTTACTTATTTGCGGATTTCAGTTCGCGTTGTAAATATTCGGCTTACTGTAGCTTGCAGTTAGGTTATATCGAAATTTGGCTAACTTTGCTGTTGCCCCCATAAACGGGGTCACATCTTGACAAATGGCGGGTGAAAACTTTAGTTTGCACGCGAACTTCCCGGCCGCCAAGTGTCAAGAAATGACCCCAGCTGAGACCGGTCGAACAAAAAACCGCGGCAAAAACTTCACTTCATCTCGGGCGGGGTCAATTCTTGACGATGGCGTATCGAGATAATCGGATAAGTCGGAGTACTACCATCAGCCATTGTCACGATTTGACCCCATTCAAAAGGGGCGAAGCAAAGCAACGAACTATTCGTTTTAACTTAATTAAAAGAAGAGGTGAAAGCCTAATGAGTGAACCCAGAGAGTCGAAAAAGAGAGTATTGACGCGCCGCTGGCAGGTGGGTCTGGTGGTTTTATCATTGTTGTTGGTTTACACCGTAAGCGGTTTCTTTTTGTTGCCTCGGTTACTCAAAACTCAGGCGGAAAAACGTTTACCTGAATTTTTGCAACGTCAGGTGAAGATTGCGAAAATTCAGTTTAACCCTTTTACTTTGCAGATCAAGATTGATGATTTTGTAGTTTCGGGTCAGAGTGATCAGGGTGTTTTTCTGAAGATTGATTCACTCTTACTTGATACGGCCGGTTTTCTTTCGTTGAGGAAGCGAGCGTTAGTGCTGGAGCGCATTGATATTCATGGACCCTACCTGAAGGTGGTTAAAAATCGCGATTTAAGCTATAATTTTTCAGATATTTTAACTGCTGCAAGCGTTAAGCCTGAGGCTGGGGATGGAGAGGGAAGTGTAGGTGGGGTGGACAGTTTTCACTTCTCACTCAACAACATAACTATCGCTGGTGGTTTGCTTGAGTTTGATGATCTTGCTCAAAATACAGTTCATAAAATTGCTGACATTGCAATTGGTCTGCCCTGGATTTCAAATCTCCCGCACCTTGTTGAAGCTGATATTGAGCCCTCTTTTTCTGCCTCTGTTAATGGCACCCCACTACTCATCAAGGGGAATAGTAAGCCTTTCAACCGCAGCTTAGAGACTCATTTTGCGATAAATATCGATAGTCTAGATCTGCCTCACTACCTTTCATATCTGCCGGGTGAGCGCAATTTCAATCTTGTTTCGGGATCTCTTGCGACCGATCTTGATCTGGTCTACCTCCAGCTAGAAGCTGGCGATCCCCGTTTAACCCTTGAAGGTACGGTGACGGTTCATGATTTTCTGGTCAAGGGCCAGGGAGATGAAAAGGATTACCGCTTTCTCTCTTTCCCGGAGCTCGAGATCACTCTGGGGTCGGGTAATCTCTTGAACGGAGAAATTTTTCTCGATGAGATTGTCTGTAGTCAACCGGAGATCGATTTTCTTCATAAACCGAATGGGGTCTACTATTTGCCGAGGTTAATTGCCAAGGCCAGTGCCGATGGTGAAACTCAGCCGGCATCTTCCGGGGTCGGGCAATTTGAAAATGAGGCTGAGTTCGGTCCGAAAATCACATTTAAATTGGGTGCAATGCGTCTGGAGAGGGGGGTTGCTAATGTTTACGATAAACGCGTAACCCCAGCCTTCACAACCCGTTTTTCCCCGGTCGATTTTACTCTTGAAAACGTTTCAACAATCACAGGTAGTCGGGCTCAGTATAGTTTGAATTTTAAGAGTG
>DAOWHJ010000075.1 GCA_030641485.1 Pseudomonadota bacterium | reverse complement strand
TGGTGATCACATATTTATTCCGAAACAGACCCGGCATCGGCTCGCCAACCCAAGCTCTAGTCAGATTAAAATCATTGAAATTCAACTCGGTAATTACCTGGGTGAAGATGATATCATTAGATTCGATGATGATTATCAACGTGACGTTAGTAAAAAGGAAGTAATGTAGTATGAAAAATATTTATGGGGTTATTTTAGCCGGAGGTTCGGGAACTAGATTCTGGCCTTTAAGCCGACATAAAAAACCTAAGCAGCTTATTCCGCTCCTGACTGGCAGAACAACTCTGGAGATTACGGTGGAGCGGCTTCTGCCATTTATTCCTGCAGCCAATCTGCTGGTCGTTACCAACCGCGAACAATATGATGATGTGGTCGCTAATTTAAGTTCATATCTCGATGAGAAACAGATCATTGCTGAACCAAAAGGTCGAAATACGGGCCCGGCGATTGCCTTGGCGGCTCAGCTATTGGCCGATGAGGCTGGTAACGATGCCATTATGATGGTCTTTCCTGCGGACCACTATATTGGTGATCAGAATCGTTTCCACGCTCATCTCAAGCGAGCCGCTGAGTGCGCGGCTGAAGATACTTTAGTAACCTTAGGTATAAAACCCAATCGCCCCGAAACCGGTTACGGCTATATCCAGGGAGGTGACCCGCTCCCCTCTAATTCTGAGAGTGAACTTGCAGCCTTTACGGTTAAAGGGTTTGTTGAAAAACCTGACTATCGTACGGCAGCGATCTATTTGATGAATGGTGACTATTTCTGGAACAGCGGAATTTTTATCTGGAAAACTGGAACAATTTTGGCGGAGATCAATGAAATAATCCCTAAGCTGGGAAGATCACTCTCTGACTTTGCCCAAAAAAGCCGCTCAGGCAATATGCAAAGCGCCCTTGAACAACTCTACGATGAAGTCGAGTCGATCTCAATCGATGTCGGGATAATGGAAAAATCACAACGAGTAACGATTGTGCCGGCTGATTTTTCCTGGAGTGATCTCGGTAGCTGGGACTCTTTGGATGAACTTGAACTTTCACCCTTTTCAGACACCCCCCCGATAATCAACATTGGCGCCACCGACAATACCGTTTACAGCCGTAAGCTAACAGCTCTGATAGATGTTGAAAATCTTTTGGTAGTGGAGAGCGATGATGCCCTTTTAATCTGCCGCAAAGGTAGTACTCAACAAGTGAAAGAGGTTGTTGCGGAGCTTGATCGCAGCAAGCTGAAGCAATATCTATAAACCTAGTGCTTAACCGAAAACCGCCAATTTCCTCGATTGCGGTGTTAGGCTCAAATTTTAATCCTCGCCTGCCTTGCACTCAAGAAAATTGTCAGGTTTTCGGTCAGGCACTAACTACAGCAAAAATGAATTGAAAAATAATCTAAACTGTGCGATAGCACCCAATGCTTTAAGAGTCGACATTTCAAACACTGTATCGACGAAATAACCGCGTATCTACGCCCGCTACTGGGCCTGATAAAATAAAAATTTACCCCTTATTTTCAGGAGAGCAAGAAGATGAATAGAAAGATATTGCTAGTAATTATTGTTATGGCTTTTTCAATCAGTGCTTGTAGCTGGCATATTCCTTTTTTCGGGAGTGAAGAGGTTCAGGAAGAGGAGCCGTTGGTTCAGGAAGCAACCCAGGTTGAAGATGAACCCCAGTACAGTGGCTCCCAGGCCCCTCAACCTGTACAACCGAACCAATATCAAGCACCGGGTGCTTATGGCAATCAATACGCCCAAGCTCAAACCTATGGACAGAATCCCACAGCCGCCAGCCCCGGAGCCTTTCAACCGGGACAACCATACAATCCGAATACCAACTATGCCCTTAATGCAAGCCCTGGTTACGGTGGTCAGAACCCGGGAATGCCAGCAACCTATGGGGCTCAACAACCCCAATATGGTGCTAGCGCAAATGCTTATGGTCAACCAGCAGCCCCTTACGGCGCTGCCACTCAGAGCGCCTACGGGGCCTACCCGGCCAACCAGGGCGGAGCTAATTTCAATGGCGGCCTGGAACAGAGTGACCTGAGCGCCAACAATGGTGCCGGCGGGGCCTTCTTTGGCTCTCCGCAAAATGACAACTTAACTTTCACAGGCATCAAACGCAAAGCCCTCTATATTATCAGCTACCCGCAACGTGGTTTAACAACGACACCACAAGACCCGTTCAGCCAGAAAATTTATCAACGGTTAACCCAGGCTCCCGGAATCAACCTGATTCCCAAAGAGGCAATTGAGCGCTACAACGAAGCCCACATGTCCTTTTCACAATCACTGGACGCACATTCACGTCTCAGCAAAATGGGACAAGAGCTTGGAGCCCAGGTTATCATTCTTGAAAGAGTCCACTTTGCCGCCAACTTTGCTGCTGGTGCCTACGCAGCCCCGACCCAGCAGGTTGAGTTGCAGCTGATCGATAGCAGCACCGGTTATCCAGTTAAAAGCTACAACCTTAACCCGGCCACACCGGGTGCGGAACAGGTAGTTGATAGCCTCGCGAATCACGTCCGGATGATCGACTGGAGTGCCCGGGTAATCAAGGTTGAAAAGAAACGAATTTTAATCAATGCGGGTCGCTTAAGTGGCCTCCAAGCGGGTCAGAACTTGCGCATCTATGCCAAGGGAACCGAGATTACAGATCCAAACAGTAAACTTTCTCTGGGAAAAGCCCAGGGAGCACTTAAAGGAACCGTAAAGGTTGTTGACTTTTTCGGACTTGATGGCGCCATCTGCGAACCTCTGGCCGCGGGAAAATTCACTCAGGATGACATGGTTAAAGCGGTCGAATAGCAGTTAGTGAATAATAAACAATTGACTCCATGTGGCCACTTGTTGGCCACCATTTTGCTCCTTATGTTGGCGGGCTGTGCTATTCCTTTTTTGCCGCGACAGGAAATTGATACATTTCCGCTTAGTCGTGATTTAGTTGAGACCATGGAGGTTCGAGAGGTTGTCTACGTTCGGGTTAACAATCCTGATGCCAGTGCAGATGATGATGCCGAACCTACCCTCTGGGTGCCAAGCTCGGTCTATCGAAGTGGTAAATATGAAGCCTGTACGCTCAACCTACCCCAACCTGAATCTGCAGTTGCGGTGGTCGAAACGGTTGATGAGGCTAACGCCAGCAACTTAGCCTCGCCCCAAAACAGTGTTGCAGAACAACTGACCGAAACCCCGCAAACGATTTTGCCACTCCGCCGTCGGGCGCTTCTCTTTCCGACCCGAGTTACGGCGATTCAGCCTGAGATTGCAACCTTGCTTGGCCTTGAGCTTGAAAAAGCTCTCCCCGTTCGTATACTCGAATCACAAAACCTGACCCTGCGCGATCAGGGCCGCCTGCTGAATCAGCCCAATGAAATCACCCAAGCGGTCAAGAGCTGGCTGAAACAGGGCCGAGTCCCAGCACCGGTTCAATTTGTTCTTTTTCTGACCACCAGCCCGGGCCGCCATTGTCACTTTTACACTTGCACGTGGATTGATGCTCAAACTGGTAATAATGTCGCCACTTTCACTTTTCGCGCGCACCTGAATGGCAAACTTATACGCCCGCTGGTTCCCCCTAAGCCGGCCCCCTTGCTCCGTCTGGTTGCTTCAACTTCATGGTGGTGCAAAATCAAAAATCGCCGGGAAAATGACAACTACATCTTAGATGCCGGACATCGTAGTGATCTTAACTATGGGCGTGAATTGCAGGTCTTCGCCAAAGCTGTGGCCATTAGCGATCCTCAGAATAAAAACAGTTTGGGCTTCCGCTTTACTGAACCGTTGGGTTCGGTTTCCGTAGTCGATTTCTTTGCTGCTGACGGCAGTTTAGCACAGGCCCGCACCCCTCTCTCAACTGATTTTTCTGAAGCTTGGGCGGTGGAAATAGAAGAGGCTCCAGAGGAGTAAAATAATTATCATGCGTTCCGAGCAAATGACCAAAGGGATTGAACGAGCCCCACATCGTGCCCTATTTAAAGCAATGGGCTATACCGATAGCGAACTTAAGCGCCCGATTATCGGCATCGCCCAATCGGCCAATGAATTAATTCCCGGCCATATTCACCTCGATAAAATCTGCAGTGCCGTCAAGGATGGCATTCGTATGGCTGGCGGAACCCCGATGGAGTTTTCGACTATCGGTATCTGTGACGGCATCGCCATGGGCCATGAAGGGATGAAATACTCCCTCGCTTCACGTGAATTGATTGCTGATTCGGTTGAGAGCATGGCCCGGGCCTACCCCTTTGATGGTCTGGTTCTATTACCTAATTGTGACAAAATTGTTCCCGGTATGATTATGGCCGGTGCCCGACTTGATCTCCCGACTATCGTGATCAGTGGTGGACCGATGCGCACGGGTGTCTGTAATGGCCAGGAGATCGACCTGATTACAGTTTTTGAGGGAATGGGTAAAGTCAGGGTTGGTGAGCTAAGTGAAGCTGAACTCCTCGAACTTGAAAATGCCGCCTGCCCCGGAGCCGGGTCCTGTAGCGGAATGTTTACCGCCAACTCAATGAACTGTTTGACTGAGGCTCTGGGCATTGCTCTACCCGGCAACGGAACCACTCTGGCAGTCGATGCGGCCCGGATTCGTCTAGCCAAAGCGAGTGGTGAAGCCTTGATGAATCTGGTTGAAAAAAACATTACAATGCGCCAGATTTTAACCAAAGAGGCCTTCCATAACGCTCTCGCCGTTGATATGGCTTTTGGCGGCTCCACCAACACCTCTCTTCATCTCCCGGCTATCGCCTTCGAAGCAGGAATTGAACTTCCTCTAGCAGAGTTTAATCGGGTCAGCAGTAAAACCCCCCATATCTGCAATATGTCTCCTGGGGGCCCCGATCATATGGAAGACTTGCATCAGGCCGGCGGGGTTCCCGCAATCATGAAAACCCTAGCCCAGCAAGGCTTACTCAATGAAGATGCTTTAAGTGTTAGCGGTAAACCGATCGGCGAGATTATTTCTGACCCCTCAGTGACGGTTAAAAATCACGAAACCATTCGCCCCTTTGACAACCCTTATCATGCTACCGGTGGACTTGCGATCCTATCTGGCAACCTCGCTTTAGATGGTGCCGTAGTTAAACAGTCGGCAGTGGCTGATGAGATGCTGGAACACCAGGGTCCTGCGCGAGTTTTCAATTCCGAAGAGACCGCATTTTCAGCCATCATCAATCAGCAAATCAATCCTGGTGATGTTATTGTCATCCGCTATGAGGGCCCCCAAGGGGGCCCGGGAATGCGCGAGATGCTTTCACCAACCGCAGCCCTTGCCGGGATTGGCCTCGACAAAGAAGTTGCGCTTTTGACTGATGGTCGTTTCTCTGGTGGCACCCGGGGGGCAGCTATCGGCCATATTTCACCTGAAGCTTACGCTGGCGGCCTGCTCGGATTAGTTGAAGAGGGTGATCAGATAAAAATTGATATTCCGGGCCGCACACTTGAGCTCCTGGTTGCTGAGAGTGAACTTACAAAACGAAAACTTGACTGGCGCAAGCCTGAAGCAAAAATAAAAAAAGGCTATCTTGCTCGCTACGCCCGTCAAGTCGGCTCGGCCGCCAAAGGTGCGGTAATGGAATAATTGAAATGGAGAAAACAATGAATTCTGACTGTCTTTTTTGCAAAATCATTAAAGGGGAAATCCCTTCAGATAAAGTCTATGAAGATGATACCTTATACGCGTTCAAAGATATCCACCCCAAGGCTCCGGTTCACCTTTTAATTGTCCCGAAAAAGCATTACCCGACCCTTAATGATATTCCCGACAATGAGATGGGAATTATTGCCGATATACATGTCGCTATAAAAAAGCTGGCGCTTGAGTTCGGGGTCGCCGAGAGTGGTTACCGGGTTCTTGCCAATACCAACAAAGAGGGCGGCCAGGTCGTTTTTCATGTTCACTATCACCTAATTGGCGGCCGCCAACTCCGCGCCTAACGGCAAGTTTCTACTACAACATCTAATATAACTTATTACCCAAAGTGCCTGAACTTAACCTTACCAGCGATTATTATACCGGTGAATATCCGAGCCTGCTTTGGGAGATGACGATTTGCCAAAGTTTGGGGGATGGTAACGGCACTTTTGCAAAAGCGTTGCAAAAGCCTTTGGCTTACGGAAATCTGGTTGGCAAATTTTTACTCGAGTCGACCTCTTTGGCAACTGATTGTGAAAAGATCGTTGAAATTGGTGGCGGTTACGGAACCTTAATGGCCGCTCTGCTTACGGTTTTACAGCCGCAGCAGGTCAATATGGTTGACATTTCGCCAGCACTCCTAAAAGAGCAGCAAAAGCACCTAAAACAATTTCCCATATCATTTCACTGTCAGGATATTTTCAACTGGCTGCCAAGCCTTAAACAACAACCAGTTGATCTGCTCATCCTGAATGAAATTATTGGTGATTTTCCGACCATTACCAAACTCTCAAAAAAGGCACTGACCCGCTCCCTCAGACAATCTCAATATGCGCCTCTTCCAAACTTGTCGCCAGCCTCTCTTAATGAAAAAGATCTGCTTGCAGAAGCTGCCCGTTTGGTCGAAACCTATGATCTAGATCTCAATGACCTACCAGAAACCTTCAATTTAAACTACGGCGCTCTGATCTTTATCGAACGCCTGGCCAAGACAAAAGTTGCCCGGACCTTTATTACCGAACACGGCTGCGATACGACTCTACCCTACCCTTTCTCCATCTTTCCCGCCATCCAGCCTCTTGCTGATCGTAACCCGCGCCAGATTCAACTCAAAGATCATGATGAATATAATATCCGCTTTGATCATATGGAACAAGTTGCCAAAAGCCTAAATTTCAAGGTCAACCGTTTTCACCTGATGGATCTCATTAACATCAGATTTGATGATGAGATCAACTATCTCCTCACATCACAGAAGCCGGTTAGCGAAGAGCAGGAAATTTTTCTTGAATTTTATGAACATGTCGCCGAATATCAAGGAATTATTTTAGAGCACTGAAAACTAAAAAAGCCGGCTCAATTGAGCCGGCTTTTTTAGTTTTCAGTGCTCTAAAATAATTCCTTGATATTCGGCGACATG
>DAOWHJ010000034.1 GCA_030641485.1 Pseudomonadota bacterium | reverse complement strand
TCGCCAGCACCACCGCAGTAACGGAAAAAATTATTAGACCTGCAGAAAATGGCCTTTTAGTTGCAACTCCTGCCGAGATGGTTGAAAAAATTGCCTGGTTCCTTGACCATCGACATGAGTTGTTGGAGATGGGAGATAAGGCCCGGGCATCAATTATTGGGAGCTACGACAGTAAGACCGTGGCTTTACGTTATGCCGAAATTTTTGCCCAAGTTTCTGAGTTGATTTAATTCTAGTGAATAAAACCTATGCCAAATATAAAAATAGATCTTGAGGCTGCACTTACCGGTCCCGGTCCGGTGGTGGTTGAACTGGGCTGTGGCAATAAGGCCAAACCATTTTCTGCTGATGGTCGAATTGGGATTGATCTGGTTGATCTGCCGAATGTTGATGTCGTTGCAAATCTGGAGGCCGGGCTCGCCTTTTTGCCCAATGCCAGTGTTGACATAGTCTATGCCCGCAGTCTTTTTGAGCACATAAATAACTTTGATAACCTGCTCACCGAGATTATTCGAGTTCTGAAAAGTGATGGGGTCTGTCGTTTGATGGTACCCCATTTTTCCAATCCCTACCACTACTCTGACCCTACCCATGTACGTTTTTTTGGGCTCTATAATTTCTATTACTACAGTCAGGAAAAACTGCAGCTTAAGCGCAAGGTTCCGACCTTCTATACCGAGTCAAGGCTTGAGATTACCTCTTTGAAATTGAGGTTTAGATCACCATTCAAGGGGCGAAAATGGTGGAAACGTCTGCATGAAAAACTCTTCAATCTGTCACCTTGGATGCAGGAGTTCTATGAAGAGAATCTTTGCTATCTCTTTCCTTGCTACGGTATTGCAATTGAATTTCGTCCAGATCGTGCCAATTTTAAGGGCCGGGATTGATGGTTGAGTCAAAGCATAACCAAGTGGTTGGTGGGGTTTTGCAAATTCGCTATCGAGATGATGCCCTGAGGACTACCTGTAATCAGTATCTCAATGCTTATCCGGTTGATTTCTATAGGGTTGTGGTTTTTCTGACTGGACCTGAAAAAGCTGATGTCAGGAGAACTGTAGCGGCCAATGAGGTTGTTTTTTTAGATTTAGATCGAGCCCAGCTTAAGGGTTTGCGCCGTTACGCCCGAAGTCAACTCTCTCAGATTATAGCCCGGGTTAACCCTACCCTCATCTTGGCCCATCGTTGGAAGGCGACAACAATTGCTGTGGCAGCACTTAAAGCGTTGTCGGCAAATAATATCAGGGTTTTTTCGGTGGTTCATGCCCTTAACCAGTTGCATAGTCACTCCCGGCGTCTGGTTGGGCGGTTTTTTCTTAAACAACAGTGCCGGTTTATCGGGGTTTCAGAAGCTGTTCGCGATGATATCTTGGATGCCGGGTTTGGTTTAGCCTCGGAAGATGTTCTGGCCCTGCCGAATGCGATCGATATTGACAAAACCAGAGCGACTCTTTTTTTGCCCGAAAAGGCGCGCCAATCACTTGGATTGCCCCTGGATGTTCCGGTAATCGGTCACGTTGGGCGTCTGGTTGGGGCCAAAGATCAGAAAACCTTGATTTCGGCTTTTGCTCTTATACAAAAATCTTTACCTGCAGTCCGTCTCGTAATTATCGGAGCGGGTCGGCTTGAGGCTGATCTGAAAGCTTTGCTGAAATCGTTGCAAATTGCTGATGATAAAGTGATTTTTGCTGGAGCAAGAAGTGATGCTGTGTGTTTGATGCCAGCTTTTGATATCTTTGCTTTAACCTCTGTTGCCGAAGGTTTCCCAAGGGTTCTGCTGGAAGCACTACTGTGTAAAATTCCGATTGTAGCGACCGACAGTGGTGGTATTCGTGAGGTGTTGGGAAGCGAGGCTCAACTTTGTCAAGCTGGGGATATCGATGGTATATCGAGATATCTCATAGAGGCTCTGCAACTCAATCAGACGGCCCGGCAAAAAGTTGGCGATGATGGTTATGAACGGCTGCGCAAAAATTTTGCCAGTGAGATTTTTCAAAAACGGTTACTGGCGTTTACGCTGGACTTTTAATAATTATGAAACTTGCTTTTACATTATTTAAATATTTTCCCTATGGTGGCCTCCAGCGCGATTGTTTGCGCATCGCCGAGCTTTGCCTTAAGGCCGGAGCTGAGATTGATATCTATGCTGCGCGCCTGCAAGGTGAGCCGCCGCAGACCCCGGTTGGTATAAATTTTTATCATCTACCAGGTAAGGGGGTTAGTCATCATCGGCAGTACCTCTCTTTTGCTGAACGGGTTCGGGATAAGGTTAAAGAAAACGGTTATCAAGCGGTTGTAGGTTTTAATCGAATGCCAGGGCTTGATCTCTATTTTGCCGCTGACCCCTGTTATGCCGAAACCGTGAAGGGGAAAAGTTTTTTTTATCGTCTAACCTCCCGCTACCGTACTTTGGCGGCCTTTGAAAAGGCGGTTTTTGGACCTGAAGAAGGGACGGTAATTCTCTCGATTTCGGAGGTTCAAAGAGCCCTTTTTCAATCTATTTATAAAACCTCGGCGGAGCGTTTTCATAACCTTCCTCCTGGGGTTCCAGCTGATCGCCTGTTGCCAGCAGATAGTCAAGATCTAGGTGATTCTTTGCGTCGCGAACTTAAAATTGGCCCTGAAGAGCTGGTTGTACTGATGGTTGGCAGTGGTTTTAAGCGTAAAGGTGTTGATCGGGCCTTAAATGCTTTCAAAGCACTGCCTGATAGACTTTTACAAAAGAGTCGGCTGTTGGTGGTTGGTGATGATAATTTAGATTATTATCGTAAAATGGCCCAGCGTTTTAAGGTCGCGGAACGGGTAATATTTACTGGCGGTCGCACCGATGTTCCCCGTTTTTTAGCAGCGGCAGATCTTTTTTTACATCCGGCCTATCAGGAGAATACCGGTGGGGTTTTGATTGAGGCTTTGGCGGCCTCTCTGCCGGTTCTGGTGACGGCTGTCTGCGGCTACAGTGTTCATGTTGACCGGGCTGGTGCCGGCAAACTGGTCTCTGAGCCTTTCATACAAAGTGAACTTGACGAGCTCCTTTTGACGATGCTTGATTCATCATCAAAAAGAGAACTATGGAGCAAAAATGCTTGTAATTATGTCGCAAAGACCGATCTGTTCAGTCTCGCTGACCGGGCTGCGGAGACCATTATGGATGTTGCTCGCAAAAATGTTGAGGTGTTAACATAGTTACTAATGGTCGTTGGGGAAAGCTACTTGAGCTGCGTCGTGCAGCGGTTGCTGAAACTGCCTGGTTTTTTGTCTATGGCAGCTTGATGGAGCGTTATAAAAATTTCAACCGTTTTCTGCAACGCAAAGTCCAGAGTGTTCACCCGGCTTATTGTCAGGGTTTTCTTTACCATCTGCCCATCGGTTTTCCTGGTCTTATTACCCTTGAGGATTGTCAGGATCTGGTCGTGGGTGAGTTGATGAGTTTTAAAAATCCGGTTAAAATCATGCGGGCTTTAGATCATCTTGAGGGCTACCATCCTGATGATCACAAAAAGAGTCTTTATATACGCAGAAAACTTCCGGTAATTGTTGAGGTTGATGCAGAAAAACATGAGTTCGAAGAGTTAGAGGCTTGGGTTTATACTTACCCATTAGACCATTTGACCCCGGCACACCTGAAAGAGTTTTTTATCTCTTGCGGTAATTGGAAACTACTCTGTGAACAACCGACCATAAAAGAGCCAAGGCGCATTAGTGCCTTGTTTAAAAAAATGCATAGCACCCCTGAACCGGGACAAATCCACATCGATCCTGCGCTCTGTATGGATGAAGAGATGCACTCGAAATGGAGCAAGACTACCGCCTGCTCCAAATTTTGCAAGAATCCTGATCAATGTCGATCGAATCGTCGTAAGGTGTGGAGTAGTTTTACTTTGACTTGATGCAGAGGGTATCAGTTTATGACAATTGTTGCGCAGTGGATAGCGATGATTTTTTTGGGCATCAGTGTGGTTGTCCTGCTCTTTGTTTGGCGCATGGTGTCACATTCAAATCGGTGTCTGAAAGAGAGTCTAGACGATCATTTCAGATTGAATCGACGTGAGTTTGCAGAGGATTCACAACGTCTGCGTGAAGAGGTGGCCCGGTCCCAAAAAACAGTAAGTGAGACCCTGGTGCGGACTGTGAGTGAGATTGGTAAATCACAACAATCAGGTTTTGTTACACTTGAAGAGCGTGTAGTACATTTAACTGAAGTCAATGATAAACGGCTCGAGAAACTTCTTGAAAGTGTTGATAAAAAATTATCAGTCATGCAGGAGAGTAACGAGAAGCGGCTTGACCAGATGCGCCAAACCGTCGACGAGAAATTGCAAAACACTTTGGAAAAGCGGTTGGGCGAGTCATTTAAACTTGTAAGTGAGAGGTTAGAGGCAGTCCAGCGCGGGCTTGGCGATATGCAGAATCTGGCGACCGGGGTTGGTGATCTCAAACGGATGCTTACCAACGTTAAAACCCGTGGCACCTGGGGTGAATTTCAGCTTGGA
>DAOWHJ010000117.1 GCA_030641485.1 Pseudomonadota bacterium | reverse complement strand
TGACCAACCGCCAATGTATGAACACCCTCTATATCACCCTCCGGCCAACCAGACTTCATTCTGGAACAATATTATCCATTTTGCCGGCACCGAAACTGCCAGCCAACACGGAGGCTACCTCGAAGGTGCTCTCAGCGCCGCTGAACGAGCCGTAGGGTAAGCCTTTACAATAATCCGAGTATTATGCTAGTGAAAAGGATTGACAAGGATTGACAAGGAAAAACGTAACTTTTAGTTTTAAATGGGGTCAGTAAATGGGATGTATTAACAATGGCTGAGAATAATGCGACTGACATTACTGCATGGATTGAAACAAAAATTATTGATTTTGTTGAAAATTCGCCGGAGAATTCGCTCAAAAATGATGCAAAGGAACCCGCTTGGGATTCGCCTCTAGTAGGTTTTTCCCGGGGGGATGATTCCCTGTTTGACGAATTGAAAAATGATATTGGTCCATTTTACTGGACCCCGGCAGAACTTTTCAATCTAGCTTACCCTGAACGAAAAGTTTCTACAAATGAGCTTGCTGTTATCTCCTGGATTCTGCCGCAAACCCTCACAACAAGAAAAGCTCATCGCCGCGAAACCTCGCACCCATCAGAGAACTGGAGTCGCTCTCGACTGCATGGTGAGAACTTTAATGAACTTCTACGCTCGCAAGTGGTTGAGTGGTTACATGAGGCTGAGATTGCGGCGGTGGCTCCTCTCAATATGCCCCAATGGGAGTGGCAAGAGTCACAACGTTACGGCTATGCCTCAAACTGGTCGGAACGTCATGCAGCCTACGTTGCGGGGCTTGGCACTTTTGGTCTTAGTGACGGGCTGATTACACCCGTGGGCAAAGCCATGCGCTGCGGCTCGGTTGTCGCCCGCATGCCGACCGCTCCGGCAAAACGTCCCTATACCAAATACAATGCCTACTGTCTCTTTTACAGCCAGGGCACCTGCGGCAAATGTATCAACCGCTGTCCGGCCGAGGCCATCAGCGATTCAGGGCATGACAAAAAACGTTGTGCAGCTTACATTAAAGAAGTAACCTCACCTTATGTAGAAAAAAGTCTGGGTGAAGCAGTCAGCAGCTGCGGCCTCTGCCAGGTCAAAATCCCCTGCGAAACTGGTATTCCGAAGGTTTCCGGCAACCACGCCGCCGCAGCACCTGAGTGACCGCCAACCCGGGCCTGAAAATACCGCAGTTGTTTGCCACTAACCGGGTCATAGATAAACCCCATCGCCTCATCTGTAGTAACCAGCAACTGACTCCCATCAGGGGAAAATTGCAGATCAAGAACACTTAGGTTAAGATTCTCCATTTTGGGCTTATGCAGACGCATCTTGTGAAGTAATTTGCCTTTTTCGGTGTCAAAAATGACGAGTTCATGGTTATCTCCACAACGATACTAACAATCAATAAATTCAAGCCCAAGAATTAACAAACACTGTTTACGAAGTCAATAAGCATTCATCTCAGAGATAACTAAAATAGGGCTTAACACGTAATGATAGTGCTTGACATGCCTGGTTTGTTAAATTAATCTGCTCATGTTTCGGTCACAAGTATGAACTCCTTCAATTTAACAAGGTAGATTTTCCATGAGTAATGAATCAATTAATCGGTTGCAGCAGATGAGTAAAGATGAACTTATTCAGCAAATCACTTCATTGCGACAGGAGAATGAATCCCTACTCGGCAGATTGCTGAAAAGTGAGGACCGGTTTCGCATCTTCGCTGACAATGTTCAAGCCGCAGTCTACATGATCGACCAAAAAGGTATGATCACTTATGCAAACCCTTTCCTACAGACATTATCGGGATATACACAAGAAGAATTATTGAAGATACCAATTTTTTCCCTGGTTCATCCTGATCACCTTGAGATGACAGTAGAGAGAACCCAGGCCCGACTTCGGGGAGAGAGTCCTCCGGCAAATTATGATGTTAAGTTCAAAGTCAAGAATGGCCGGATAAAATGGGCCGAACTCTATGCGGAAAAACTTGAGTTTCAGGGCCAAACTATCCTGCTGGGCACTGCTATTGACATTACTTCCAGGAAAAAGGTTGAAGATGACCTGCGCCGCAGTGAAGAGAGGTTCAAAGCCTTTACTGAAAATGCCCAAGTAATGATCTACACCTATGACAGTAAGGGAAAATTCACCTACATAAACAAGATGTGCCAAGTACTGACAGGCTACACCCGGGACGAACTTCTGGGAATGAATTTCACCAAGCTGCTCCATGATGACTATAAAGATATGAGCGTTAAACGGGCCGTATCCCGACGCTCGGCTGAAACTCATGGGGTTTCATACGATTATATAGGTGTGAAAAAAGATGGCACTTGCCGTTGGTGGGAGTTATCTGGGGTGCCGTTGGCCAGTGATGACGGGGAAATAACAGTTTTGGGCAGTGCCGTCGACATAACCGACAGGGTCGAATCGGAGATGGCGTTGAAAGAGAGTGAAGAAAAATTTCGCGCCCTGTTCGAGCGCTCTTCTGACCCCATGCTGCTGCTTGATAAAAAGGGTTTTTTTGATTGTAACCAGGCCGCTCTGAAACTTTTGAAAGCCAAAAACAAGGATGAGGTTATTGCGCATCCAGCCCATCTGTCGCCGCTTCGACAACCCGATGGCAGTTCGTCAGAGGATAAAGCTGTGGCCATGATAAAACAGGCCTACAGTGATGGTTTTCATCGTTTCGAATGGCTCCATTGCGATCTTCAGGGACACGAATTCTGGGCTGACGTCTCCTTAACGGTAGTCCCTTTGGAAAATCGAGATATTATTTTCACAATCTGGCGGGACATCTCAAAATTCAAAGAACTTGAACAACTTTTGCGGGATGAACGAGAACAGCTTCTGGTGACCCTGCGCAGTATTGGTGACGCAGTCATCACCACTGACCTCAACGGACATGTAGTCTTGATGAACCGGGTCGCCGAGCACTTAACCGGTTGGCAATATGCCGATGCTATCGGTCACAAAATTGATGAAGTTCTCGACATTATCAAGGGCAAGAGCAGGGAACCGGCCCAAAACCCCCTTGACCGGGCAATCAGTCAAGGGGTAATTTTAGAACTCGAAGACAACACGGTACTACGCTCTCGCGATGGTCAGGAGTTCAACATCGCTGACAGTGCTTCCCCGATTCGCGATAAAAACAGTAAAATTATCGGTGGGGTTCTGGTATTTCGTGATATCACTGATCGCGAGCGTATGCAGGAAGAGGTTCTGAAACTAAGAAAACTTGAGAGTGTTGGCCGCCTGGCCGGGGGGATTGCTCACGATTTCAACAACTTATTGACCGGCATTATGGGCAACGTTGAGGTTGCTGCGATGCGATTTGAGTCGCATCCAGAAAAGGCCCGAACAAACCTTGATAAGGCCATGAAGGCCTCAAGACGAGCTGCGGACCTAACTCAAAAGCTACTGACATTTGCCAAAGGTGGCGAGCCGATTAAAGAGGCGGCAAAGCTGAATGAAATTATCCGGGATTCAGCCGAGTTCTCTCTGCTCGGATCAAAAATCGCCCTCTACTTTGAAATTCCTGACGATCTTTGGGTGGCTGAGGTTGATTCGGGCCAGATTAGCCAGGTAATCCAGAATCTGGTAATTAATGCCGTTCACTCCATGCCCGAGGGGGGAACTATCTCTATCCGGGCTGAAAACATTGATTCAGGCTCGACAAAAACTGCAACCTTACCCCTCAAACCCGGGGCCTATGTTAAAATATCGGTCCGTGATCAAGGCTGTGGCATTGCCGATGAGTTACGGGAAAAGATTTTTGACCCCTTCTTTACAACCAAGAAAGAGGGTAGCGGCTTAGGCTTATCAGTCACCCATTCAATTGTCAAGAAACATGGCGGCTACGTTGGTGTTCAATCAGATCTAGGTTGTTTCACCGAGTTCAGTATCTTTCTCCCAGCCCTGGGGACAGCTCTAAAAACCCAGAAAAAAGTGAGCCCCTCAAGGGCAACATCGACTTCGGCAAGTCGGATCCTGGTGATGGACGATGAAGTGGTCGTGCGGGAAATCATAACTGAGCTTCTAACCACCTTTAATTACGAGGTTGAGGTTGCCAGTGATGGCCAGCAGGCTCTGGAAAAATATCGGGAGCAGAAATTTGACTTGGTGATCATGGACCTGACAATTCCCGGCGGTTTAGGCGGGCGGAAGACAATCGAATTGCTCAAAGAATTTGACCCTCAGGTAAAAGCGATAGTCTCAAGTGGTTACGCTAATGACCCGGTCGTTGCCGAATACAAAAAGTATGGTTTCTGCGGTTTCATCAATAAACCCTATATCATTGAGGACCTGCTCGAACTCATAAAAAAAGTATTATCCGAGTAAGTCGGACCGCAGTAAAGATGACTATCTGAGCGCTTAATCCAGTCGATTGTCTAAGTTTGATGCTTTTGTGAAAAATCACGGGATGGCCAATTCTCAATCTCATGGTCGAAGATATTTACGTTTAACTTGTATTTAGATAAAAACAATGTCAATAGTGCATTATGAAAGATTAACCCAAATCATAAACAGGAGCCTCAGAAAACCCCGGTAATTTTACAATCCTGCAAGACCTGTTCTCATATGAACCTTTTGCCCTAGCAGTACGAAAAAATGATTCTGACTTTCGTCACATTGCCGACAGTGTGATCTCTAGGCTTTATCGGTCGAAAGATATTTTAACTGTTTACGATAAATGGTTTGGTAAATTTTCAAATAGAAGATCTTCAGCATTTGAAGCATTGATTATGATCAATGCGATCCCAGAGTAACTCACTATCACTTAGGCTGCAGTTTTCAAGGTAAACCGTACCCTGTAAAAACAGCAGTCATCTCATTCACGCACTGCAAACCCGATAGGTCGCCAGTTTGGAATTAATGGCGACCTATAGGGCTTCACCACTCTTTGAGAAGTTTTTTCTGTAAGTAGTGGTTGAAATCAGGACCAATCTCAACTTAAGCTCGCTTTTTTCCGGTAAACCGTACCCTGAAAAACGGCAACCATTTCGTTGTTTTCATTGCACACTTCAACCTGATAGGTCGCCAGCTTGGGATTAATGGCAACCTCTTTGGCTTCGGCAGTAAGAGTTCCTTGACTGGTTGTTGCCTTAAGGTAAGCGATGGTCGCGCTGACCCCAACTGCTACCGTACCATGCGAATTTGAGGCGACCGCAAAAGCAAAATCGGCCAACGTAAAGATCGCCCCACCATGAGTGATATTGACCCCATTAAGATGCTGCTCAGCAACTACAAGTTGAGTTTTAGCATAACCGGGAGAAACTTCAAGCAGGGTGATGTCGTTGTGAGCGGCAAAGCGATCATTTTCAAAAAACTTGCTAATACTATCCATTAAGATTCAAACTCCTGATCCCTTTTTTCAAATCAGTTTCCATAATAATCGGGCAGTGGTCACTACCCATCTGATCCCTGATATAATCTATGCTTAAGACCTCGGAGAAAAAATCCTGGTCGACAAAGAAGTAGTCGAGACGCCAACCAACATTGCGTTGGCGAGCCCCGGCCCGAAAACTCCACCAGGAATAGGTGTCGGCTTTACCGGGAAAGGTCTGCCGCCAAATATCGACCCAGCCATTTTCTACCCAATCAGAGAGACGGCGGCGCTCCTCGGGATGGAAGCCAATTTTACCGTCATTCTCCTTGGGCCTGGCAATATCAATCTCTTGATGGCAGCAGTTGACATCACCGGCAAAAATTACGGTTTCCCCTGATTGGCGCAATTCATTCACGTAAGCGAGAAAAATCTCATAAAAAGCGAGCTTGCCTTGCCAGGCCGCCTCCGATTTACCACCATTAGGAAAATAGATACCGAAAATTCTAACACCGGGCAACTTAAGCTGAGCAATGCGACCTTCATCATCATTATATCCCGGCATACCGGTAAGAAACTCGATATCTTCAAGAGCACCTTTTTTGACCCAAATGGCAGTACCAGCATAACCGGCTTTAACCGCTGAATGGTAGTACTGCAGGTAGCAATCGCTATCAGTGAGTTCTGCTGGCAGCTGGGCCACTTTAGCCTTGGTCTCCTGAAGCAGCAAAATGTCGGGGTCATGCTTTTCCAGGAAATTCTTGAGTTCCCCTTTTTTATAAACCGCCCGCAATCCATTAACATTCCACGAAGCTATTTTCAGCGTTTTATTCATTCCCGAAATCCTTAGAGTTATCAAAAATATTTCTTCACTTACTTATTTATGGGCCGAACCCAGGTTAGAATGTAATAACGCTATAGCCTTTTTCAATATATGCTGACATCGATGGATGGCCTGACATCTCACCAATCAAGGCAATATTTGCAGCCTCAACGGCTGACACAACTCCAAGTTTTCTCGAGCAGGCTCTGCAGGCTCCTATAATCAAACCCAGATCTTTGGCCTTAACATAGAGTTGGTTAAGAAAATGACCCGGTAGCGCCATTTCGGGCACCAGTTTAACAGCATCACCTTCAATAACAATTTTCCCTTCCATACCTTTGGCCGCCAGGTCAAGGCTGTTCAAAAGAACATGAACGAAACAGAGAGGGTCGCCGCGAAAAGCAAATATAACCGTTTTAGTCATCGTATTTTCTCCATTCTTTATATTACCCGCAAAGATGCAAAGGATTTTAAGGCTATTGCTGCTGCTTGATTTTCTTGGCGCCTTTGCGTACTTTGCGAGAGGACTTAAATAGTTAAATATCAAGCAAAAAAATAACCTCAGCAAGTTGAGTTTTTAACATATCAAACAGTAAAATAAAAGAGCTCCCATTTAAGAGTTCTTTAAAACGTAAAAAAGGGTCAATAAATGACCCTTTTAACAGCTTTTCAACTCTTTTCAAAACACAAATATAATTGATTATGGCAACAATTTTGTCACCAAAATCTATCGAAGTTAAGTAAACATACAGGAATTCATGGATTTATTGAGTCTCTTTACGTTTCTCCTCATCCCTGATTTCACGGCGTAGAAGTTTACCAACTTTTGATTTCGGCAACATATCTCGAAATTCGATATAGTGGGGAATCTTGTAGGGAGCCAAGCGCTTACGGCACCATCCCGTCAAGGTCTCACCGTCAACCCCCTTGGCATCTTCTTTAAGAACAACTATAGCTTTGATACGCTCACCACAACTGGGGTCCGGGATGCCAACCGCACAGGCTCCCATGACCGTCGGGTGATCCTGTAAAACCGCTTCGATTTCAGATGCTGAAATTCTGTAGGCCTTATATTTGATGGTATCTGCGGTTCTCTCGATAAACTGAATTTCACCACTCTCCGTTATGCAGACATAATCACCCATTCTATAGAAGATCTCATCACCTATCTTGACATAGGAAAGTTTGGTCTCCTCGGGTTTGTTCCAATAGTTTTTGTTCGTATAAACTGAAGTCACAAGCAGTTCCCCGGTGACCCCAACCTCGACCTCCTCCAGGGTTTCAGGGTCAACCACCAAACAGCGGCGTGAGGGCAGGATACTACCAACGGTCTTGGGATCGGGATCCTGATCGAGCCGGCCGTAGGTCAAATGACCAACTTCAGTCGAGCCGTAAACCTGATAGAGAGGATCACCGGTTAGCTCCCACCAGCGCCTGAAGATTTCACCCGGCAACACATCCCCACCACAGTAACAGTATTTAAGTGATGAAATATCGTAATCTGACAAACGATCATTTTCGAGGATCATACGATAGAGAGCCGGCACGCCCAGCATCCAACGAACTTTGAAACGTTCAATTTCAGCAAGGGCAGCGTCAACCTCAGGCACCGGCATCAACACCGTGGTGACTCCTAAATTGAGACCTGCCGCTAACAAAAAGCCTTTGGCCATAATATGGAAAAGCGGGTTCACCATAATCATGGTGTCATTACCTTCCTCAATATAACCATGAAAAAGGTCCATAACATCACTAACGTAGGAGACCTCACTGACATGACTACCGGGCACCCCCTTGGGAAATCCGGTGGTCCCACCGGTATACATAATATAGGCGAGATCCTTATCGGCATCGATATCGACGACTGGAGGCTGCGGCGGGGCCTTGCGCAAAAGCTCATTAAAACGATATATATTTTCTCCGCGAACGGTACTGCCTTTAGGAATTTTATCGACCAAAGTGCCGAAGATCTTCTGCCAGGTGTAGAGCATATCGGTCAAATTGGTAATAATGATTCGCTTTAAGGGATGCTGGCGATCGACCTCCTTAACATAACCAAAATTGGTGTCCATACAGAGCACCGTTTCGACCTCGGCATCCTTAACCATATAGAGCAGTTCATGTGAGGTGTAGATCGGTGACACTGGTACCACGACGGCGCCGATTTTCTGGATGGCAAAGTTGGCAATGACCCATTGCGGCGAATTGCCCATATAGATCATAACCTTATCCTGATGCCCGACCCCTAAGCGATGCAGGGCTGTCGCAAACTGGTCGATCATCTGCTTGAGAAAGCGATAGGAAAACTTCCGCCCAAGATAGATCAGGGCATTGCGCTCTGGATATTTTGAACAGGCTTCTTCAAAAGCTGAAAAAGTATAAGTATTACTTTTGTTCATTGCTCACACCCCGAAATAAGCCGCTTTAACATCAGGATTATCGAGCAATTCCTGACCCGAGCCCGACATAACCCGGGACCCGTTCTCCATAATATAGGCGTAGTCAACAATCGGAATAACCGGCCGCGCAAACTGCTCGGTTATTATAATGGAAATTTTTTTCATCTCCCGAATCCGTTTGACCGATTCCATGACCACTTGTTGGTAGGCCGGGCTTAAACCCAGCAGCGGTTCATCGAGTAAAAGCAGTTTCGGTTGAGCCATCAAGGCCCGACCGATGGCGGCCATCTGTTGCTCTCCGCCACTCAAAAAACCGGCCGAACGATGGAGAAGTTTTTTTAAGGGAGAAAAGATCTCCAAAACATAATCCAAAGTCTCTTTGGCTTCTTTTTTAGTCGCCATATAGGCCCCAATCTTAAGATTTTCGAGAACACTGCTTTCAGGGAACAGTCTGCGCCTTTCAGGACAGAGCACTATCCCCCTGCGCGCCCGCAGGTGGGGTTTAAGTGAACTTATGTCCTGATCGAACAAAGAGATCTCACCCATTACAGTTATCTGCTCACCACCCCGCATCTTCTCCTTCTTCATCTGATCAAGAATAATCCCCGAGAGAGTATACATCAAGGTAGATTTCCCGGCACTATTGGCCCCGAAAACCCCGATAATCTGATTTTCTCCACACTTTATAGAAATATTGTTTAAGGCCAACATGTTTTCATAGAAAACCATCAAACCTTCGGCGACCAGCATCTTAAACTCCCCCTTCTGAACCAAGATAGGCTTCTTTTACCTTCTCATTAGCCATAACCTCAGTCGGTGAACCTTCGATAATTTTATCGCCATAACTGATCGCCATAATCCGTTTGGCAACCTTGAAGAGCTCTTTCAATCGATGTTCAATCATAATAATCGTCACTCCAGACTTATTGAGCTTTTCAATCAGAGGCACCATCGAAGCAATCTCACTCATACTTAAGCCTGAAAAAACCTCATCACAGATCAATAGATCTGGGTTAAGAGCCAAGCAACGAGCCAACTCCAGACGTTTCAAATAGCCGGTCGGCAAGGTTCCAGCAAGCTTGTAAGGAACCTTTGATTCACGTTCGAAACCGACCTCCTCCAAAAGATCAAGAGCAATAATATTGCGATCACCATGGCGACCACCGCCCCGCCAACCTCCAGTCTTACGCGCCCGAGGTCCATATAGGGGAATAATAAGATTTTTATAGGCGGGCATACTACTGTAGGGGCGCATGATCTGAAACGTGCGACAGATCCCCAAGTTAACAATCTTATACGGTTGCATACCCTTAATATTACGACCATTGAAAATAATCTCACCGGCTGAAGCTTTGATAAACCCGGTGATACAATTTATGAGCGTGGTTTTACCTGAGCCATTAGGCCCGATAACCCCTAATATCTCCCCTTTGTTAATCGAAAAGTTGATATCATTTAAGGCCGTAACCCCACCAAAATTTTTACTCAGTTGCTTAACCGTTAACATTGCCATTATATCTCTACCCAGCGCTCAAACTGATCATACTTACGGGACAAATAATTGAGTAATCCCTCGCCCTTGATGACAATCACAACTGTCAATATCAATGAATAAGAGACTATCCGCAAAGGCCCGAAAGCACGCAAGGCTTCGGAGAGCGGCACCAGAAGAATCGCCCCGACCACAGCTCCAAGCAAGCATCCGCCGCCGCCGACCACGGTCGCGGCAATCGGGATAATCGAAAAATCGAGCGCAAACATGGAGAGTCCGGCCCACATATACATATGCGCCAGATAAGCTCCGGCAAAACAGCCTAAGAAAGCAGCACAAAACAGGGCCTGAGCTTTGACAACCGTTATATTGATGCCTGAAGCCCTGACCGATTGGTCGTTATCCTTGATGCCTCGGATCACCAGGCCGATATCTTCAACTGCCAAACGACGCAAAGCAAAGAGAAAAACTAACGTTGAGATAATCAGGAAATACTGTTCGGCCCAGGGATTGGCAAAACCGGCAATATCCATCATCCCGTTGGTACCGCCAAAAAGTTCAAAAGCCTCGATAATCCGGGTCATCATTAACGGGTACATCAAGGTAATGATGGCAAAATAGACCCCACGCAGAGGCAGACAAGGGAGCAACAGAAAGGTACAGAAAGCGGCCCCACCCAACGCCGCCACCGGGATCGAAAGAAATGGGGAAAAGTGCAGATATTTATTCAACAGGGCGGCCCCATAACCACCAACACCAACAAAGAACGAGCCCCCGAGACAAACCAAACCGACATAGTTGGCAAGAAAATCAAAGGCCATTGATAAAAGAGCATAGATACAGACAATCAAAAGCACCTTTTGCCAATAGGGGAAAAAATGGAGGATTAAAGGGGCTAGAAGCAGACCCCCGACCAGCAACGCCCGCGGAGCCATAAGGTATGACATCTCTCGCCATGATGACAAAGCATAAATGCCGTCGGAACGAACCTTAATCCCACGATCAATCCTCTCTTTACGCATTCCTGTTTTCATTTCTTAGACTCTCTCTTCTAGCTCTTTATGTTTACCGAAAAAACCCGACGGTTTTATAATCAAGGTCGCAATGATGGCGCCTAAGGTAACCACCATCTGAAAATGGGTGGCCAGATAAGAAACCGTAATGACCTGGAGAAAACCTAAAACAAAAGCGGCGAGAACAGTCCCCCCCCAACTCCCGATACCACCGACCATACAGACCGCTAGGGCAAAAATCAGGGTATTGTAGCCCGCCTCGACGACAATACTCCCGAGCGGGAAAAGCATCAAGGCTGCGAGCCCAGACATAGCCGAACCTAAGGCCATTGCCAAAGTCGCGGTCATATCAGAATCAATGCCGAGCATCATCGCCGCCCGCTCATCCTGGGCAATCCCGCGCAAGGCGAGACCGGTTTTCGTGAATTTGGTAAAAACCCAAACCGCCACCAACATTACCAGACCGACCGCCACCACCATCAAACGCTGGTAATCGACCGGTACATCACCGATAAAAACCATCCCTTCAAAAAGCACCGGCAAGGTAAAAGTGGTTCCTTTAAAACCAAGCCAACGAAAGGTTTCGATCATCGCCACACCGATAGCATAGGTGGCAATAATCTCGTTCATGTTCATGCCCCGAATACGCTTCAAAATGACCTGGTAGATGAGAACCCCGACCAAGGCGGCACTAACTAAAGAGAGCAACGCCGCCGGGATAAAAGGCAAATTGAGTTTATGCATCATGATCCAGGCGACAAACCCGGTAAAGACAAATATGGCGCCATGGGCAAAATTGGGTAAGCGACTGACGCCGTAAACCAGTGTAAAGCCAAAAGCGATGAGGATCAGTTTAAAGCTATTGACGGTTCCGTAAATTAAAATTTCCACTAGTACCCACCATAAAGTTATAGCTAATAACGACGAACTTTGCTTTGCTCCCATGAATGGGGTCAAAGCTGGGGTGCTGACGCACCTTGTACCAGCAATGACCCCGATCGAGATAGAGTGAACAAAATCAATAAAAATCAACGCCGAAACTATCAGCGTAAATTATCGACTCGCGGCGGCGACTAGACGGCACTTCACCGGCCGCTTTGCCAACATAGAGCAAACCGGCAACTTCTAAATTATCGGGCACCGCCAAAATCGGCCGCACCTCAGCCGGATCAAAAAAAGTGAACCAGAGAGTACCAAAACCCAAGGTCGTGGCCGCCAACATCATATTCTGGAGACAGGCCGACCCGGCCTGAATACTGCCGACCGGCTGGTTAAAATAATCCCCGAGACCTCCTTTACGAGGATCAACCAGAACCGCGATAACCAGCGGAGCTTCCTCCATAAAGTCAACACTGAACCCCCCGACCCAGCCGGGGCCGCCTTTGTCAAGCACCGTCTGTTTGGCCTTTTCACCAGCCTGACGCAACTTTTTCTTGGTCTCATCGGCAGTAATAACGACAAATGACCAGGGCTGCTGGTTAAGCGGATTAGGTGCCTGCTGGCCAGCCTTAATTATCATTTTAATCTCTTCCGACTTAAGAGGCACTTCCGACTGAAACGAACGACAACTTTTACGTGCCTCAAGCAGGGAAAACAGATCAGCAAATTCCATAACCTTTAACTCCATCTATGTAAACATTCGACTTTAGTTTCAAACTGCCGCGCACGGGGAAGCGACGTTCGGCGCTATTTGTCATAGCTTTACGACGAAAAGCCGAACATTTTTCCCATCTATTTCATCCAGGGCGGCAGGATAATACTCCCAGTGGCCCCGGCTTTAGGAAAGAATTGCACGCGTTTGCCATCCTGCCACTGAAACATACAACCGGTGGCACCTTTTTCGGGGTCGTCAGAAGGAATAATCTGATGGTTTTTGGCAAATTTCATGCGCCCGTAAACCCCCATCAAATCCTGCGCTTCAAGAGCCTTAATCACCGCATCAGCGTCAAGACTGCCAGCGGCTTCAATGGCCTCTTTAAGTTGGTAAACAGCCATATAACTGGATGATGTACCATAACCTTCAGGCTCCAAACCCCATTTCTTCTTGTAATTGTCGACAAACTTCATGGTCCATGGGGTCATTGTTGAGGGCACATTACCACCGTTAACGGCATCAACGATCGTATATTCACAATTACCCTTGGTTGCATCCCAGAAATTAGGTTGTTCCGCTGCTGACATAAAACCCATCGGCACACATTTCATCTTCATATTCTTCCACTGTTTAAGCAGAATTGCTGACTCCGGCATATCCATCCAGATAAACAGAACTTCAGCTTTCATTCGGCGGGCTTTCAAAAGACCCATGGAAAAATCGGTAGAGCCGGTCGGATAGATCTCCTGACCCAGAACTTCCCATTTGCCAGTCCCCTTGAGCAGTTTGGCGATAAACCCACCAGCTTTACGGGCATGGGCGACGTCTTGAACCATAATAAAAGCTTTTTTAAGACCGTGCTCGCTGTTTAATTGATTAAAAACCTTGATCATATCTTTACCGATCGTGATAATCTCAGAAGAGTTGCGAAAACAGTACTTAAATTTATCGTAATTGGCGGCAATCCGCTTGTGGTAACCCGGACTTAAAACACCAGTTGTAACAATTGAGACCTTTTTATACTTACTTAGAAGATCCATAACTGCCATTGCGGCTTCTGAACGGACCGGCCCACCGACAATAAAATCAGCTTTTTTCTCAAGAATAAGTTTTTCAACCCCAAGCAGGGCCTCACTCACTGGAACCCCGGGTTCAAGCGACCGGGTATCAATCACCTCAACCTTAAAAGGATGACTGGCTCCATTAAAAGTAACTCCGCCAGCCTGATTAATCTCTTCAACCGCCAGCTTGATGCCTCTTTCCGCATCCCAGCCATAAAGAAAAGCCGTTGACAACGGAGCTCCCAAGACAATCGGTTTTCCGGTCGCGCTAGCACCGGCAATACCGGCTGTACAAACAACCAACAATGCAACTAATAACCAAATAAAACTTCTCCCAACTCTCATCTTAACACCTCCAACATCGACTATAAAGTTATCCAGCCTTCATACAATTCCAACTCACACAGTGCAAACAACATACCATAAAATGATATTCTACCGAGCTTTGCCAAGAAAAACCCTAACACCTGGCTACATTTCCAATAGACACAGAGGGTAAGAGATATAAAATAATAATTGAAAAACCTTAACTATATATCATCAAGCATAAAATTGTTCTATTTAGACCAGCGAAAAGAGATCTGCATCTGGAAAAGAATTTTCCAGATGAAAAATTCTTTTCCAGATGCAGACCGGCTATGACAGCATGAGCCAAACTAAGGTTGCCATTAACAAATTAAACTGATATTGCTCAGTACTGTCCGGTTACATGCTACGAGGCCACCTACCCAGATCGACTGCTATCGAAGTAAACAGGTTTAAGGTTAAAGGGTATCAAGCCCACAACCGCAAGTTCTAACTAGGAGGAGTCATGAGCAAAACTATAGAGAACCTGAAGGCGGCCTTTGCCGGAGAGTCACAGGCCCGGAATATGTACATTTTTTTTGCCAAAGCGGCCCGCAAGGAAGGTTATCACTACATTGCCAAGATCTTTGAGGAGAGTGCCGCCAATGAAGAGCGCCATGCTAAAGACCATTTCAAGATGCTAAATGGTCTTGGCGATACAGTTGCCAACCTGCAGGAAGCCATTAACGGTGAGCACCATGAAACCACCGAAATGTACCCCTCTTTTGCTAAAAAGGCCGAAGAAGAGGGTAACATGGAGGCAACCATCATTTGCTCAGCCAGACCGTATTGGTGTCGGTCTGTCATTTTCTGAATTAATACGTTTTAACAAGGGAGATACAGGAAATCCCGGCATCAACATCAGAACCTGGGTTCCTCTTGACAGGCGGAGAACAATGTTTATTGTTCCATCAATTACAGTTTATAATCCCCATGCTGAAAAGCCCAATAGCAGTTATTTTACCACAACTTATCTCCTGCATGGAAATCTTGATTTTCAATATAAAATTTT
>DAOWHJ010000072.1 GCA_030641485.1 Pseudomonadota bacterium | reverse complement strand
GAACCCTTGACAAAATAAATGGGGATTGCCGGAAAAAATTAACCTATTAAAGGTTGGGCTTAGTTAATAAAAAAGGGTTGTCGGCTTTTAGCCGGCAGCCCTTTAATTTTTCGTGTGGTATTTTTTTGTTTAAGTGGTGCCGGAGCCGGAATCGAATCATATGTCTAACCCTTTGATATTACATTTGTATAGCTAAGTCAATATATCTACAAGCCCCTAAAAAAGCCCCCAAAATTACAAGCAAACCTATAATTCATATCTGTTTTCCCAGCCCATCTATGTAGCCGTCAAAACTTTTTCCTTGACAATGACATTAAAAGTGTTAATAATAGATGTCATGAAAAACAACGACAAAACATTCTCTCTGGAAGAGCTATGCTCCCTGGTGAATATGAGTAAGCGAAAAATTCGCTTCTATATTCAAAAAGGTTTAGTTGACAGTCCAAAAGGAACCGGAAAGGGGGCTTACTACACGCATCGAAATCTTGAACAGCTTCTGACTATCCGAAAATGGAAAGAGGCCGGTTTAACTCTCGAACGAATCCAGGATCTGCTTGAAAGTGAAAATCGAGAAACTGATTCCGGCACTCCTGTCCCACCTCCTCGCCCCAAACAACCTGGTTCAATCGAAGTCTGGAGCCACCTGCTGATCAGCGATGGCATAGAACTGCATATCGAGCCCAACCGTTCTGGTCTAACTCCAGAACAGACCCGCACCTTGTGTCGAACTGTATTAGAGCAATTTGAAAAAATTAAAGCAGAAAACAACTAAGCAGGAGATAACTGAATATGTATATGACAGAACATGAAAGCCGGATTGGTTTGCGCACCAACACAAACACAAATATCCCCCTACAATTTGTTAACGTTAAAACTACTTTCAGTAATCTCTTTTGCAAAACAGCCATAACTCAGACCTATCTAAATTCCGAGCCAAAACCTATCGAAGCAGTGTACACCTTCCCCCTCTCTTCGAGAGCTGTTCTCCTCGGCTTGGAAGTCACTATTGATGAAAGAAAATTAGAGGGCCTCATTGTTGAAAAAAAATCGGCTGAAGAGCAGTATGAAGAAGCCATCAGCGAAGGAAATAGCGCAATCAGGCTTGAACAACTCCAGCCAGGTATGTACACCATGAATGTCGGCAATATTCTTGCCTACGAAGAGGTTTCTATATCAATTATTTACGCTGAACTCTGCACCTGGCAGGGGGATTCACTTCGCTACATTCTGCCAACCACCATCGCCCCGCGCTACGGAAATCTCGAAAAAGCCGGATTGGAAGCGCACCAGGTTCCGGAACACGATATAATGTCGGAAAATCGGTTTCAACTTGAGATAACCATCGAGGGGACACTGGCTCAAGCTGAACTAAAAAGCCCGTCGCACAATATCTCAATCTCTAAATCAGACAAAGAAACAATTGTACTCCTGGCCTGCGGCGAGGCCTGCATGGATCGTGATTTTATTTTGAACATCTGCCAGTCTCAAGAAAGGAAAAACAGCATTCTTATTGAGCATGATTCTGATGGCGGATATGTTGCGTTAGCCTCTTTTTCCCCGCGACTGCCAGCACCAGAACAGGTCTCTCCAAAAAGCATCAAAATCGTAGTTGACTGTTCAGGTTCAATGAACGGTGACTCTATCACTCAGGCCCGCCAGGCACTCAGCGATATTCTGAAGCAACTTCGACCGGAAGATTTTTTCAATCTCATAACTTTTGGCAACACCAGCAAAACCCTTTTCAAACAGCAGGTTCAAGCAAATAAAGCCAATCTCACAGTGGCCCGGCGCATACTTCGCAGTATTGAAGCCGATATGGGCGGCACCGACATTCAACAAGCTCTGGAGACAACAATTCAAATAACAGGGCCGTCAATCCCACAGGATATCCTCCTGATTACCGATGGTGAAATATGGGAAAGTGACGAGATAATCAACACCGCCCGCAAATCAGGCCACAGGTTCTTTACCGTAGGGGTAGGCAGTTCGGTCTCGGAGAGTTTTGTCCAGCAGCTGGCAGACGAGACCAGCGGCGCTTGCGAATTGGTTCCCCCCCGTGAACAGATGGCCAGCAAAATAGTCCGCCACTTTGAAAGGATATTCCTACCTCAAACACAGGAGGTGAAAATCAACTGGCCAACCGCGCCGAAAAAAATTATCCCTAAAAACATCAGATCAATCTACGACGGTGACACCTTGCATGCCTTCGCCTTCTTTGATGAAATGCCGAAAGGCTCCGTAACCCTTGAGATGACCCTGGCAAACGGCCAGACTTTTTCCCAAAGTGCCGCCATTAACAGCCCAATAAACCCAGTATCTGATGGCCTAACTCCCGGCCCAATCGCCCGCATGGCCATCTCCCGCAGCTTGGCTGAAATGAAAGAAAATGAGGCTACCAGATTAGCCGTCCAGTATCAACTTATGAGCCCATATACCAATTTTTTAGTCGTGGCTGAACGAACCAACGAGGAAAAAGATGGAGAACTGCCACTTCTTCGAAAAGTCCCGCAAATGCTGGCGGCAGGCTGGAGTGGGGCGGGTTCTGTAGTTTTAGAGAGTACGCCGGAACATTACGAGATTCCCTGCTTTAGTAGACGCTCTCGGCAATCGGAACTTGAATCAGAACCCGATGAGGTAGTTCTTTTTAGCCGTAGACAAACCCCGGAACAAGCCCACAAATTACGACAACAAACCACCCCGGCTGGATTCATACAAAATTGCAGTCAACTTCACACCAAGCGCTTCCGCCAAAACCTGGAGATTAAAACATTTGATGATTTACTTGGTTGCAATCTACCCGACAGGGTTTTGGATGCAATCGAAGAGATTAGCAACGAACTTGATTCATGCCCAAGCGAAAATGTGATTGTTCTGGCCTTCTTATTGGCATTGAGTCAGTCAGCCGCAAGCCGGATCTTCAGTCGTAAAACTTTAAAAGCCATCAGAAAAGCCGAAAAAAGCTTACCCGCAGACAAGACCAAACGTCTGGTTGAACTGTTCAGTGACCTTTTGACAGAAATCAGTGAAGATGACTGGGGATCGGGTTTTGCTGAGGAGTTTTAACACTATGAGAATAGCCGAATTTTATAAATTTATAGGCCAACATAGCTCCCCCGTTATTTTGCTTGAGGGAATCAGGGCTTTGCCCGCAGCAAAGTACAAGGAACTTGTCTCCTTGGGAGAAATGCTTGCGAAAAATCTTCCCGATACAAAGTTCAGAACCGGCAATGCGACGGGTTCTGACGAAGCCTTTGCAGAGGGTGTCGCAAAAGTTCACCCGGGTCGCCTTGAATATATTCTGCCCTATTCAGGGCACCGCAAAAAGATGATTTTTCCGCAAGCAATTTGCCATGCTTTAAATACCGTATCGGACAGTGTTAGCGGTGGTGAAAGAATGGAAAACCTGTTCAAAAACACCCTGATTGCTTCTCCTGCCTACAGGGACTTATTGTCCAAAGGTAAGAACATCCCAAAACTGAAGGCAAAGATAAATTATTTACTGCGTGACACAATGAAAGTTGTGGGGATCAACGGGGAAATTCCCGGAGCCACCGCCGGAATCTTCTTTGCTGACATCGCCGATCCGATGAAAGGCGGCACCGGGCACACCATCCGGGTATGCCGGGGAAATAGTATTCCGGTTATTTTGCAAAATGATTGGAAACAGTGGTTATCCTGATCTTCAGACTCGGTGAAAAGCGCAAGCTTTATACTTGATGGAGGCTTACCATGACTCAAGAAAAAAAGAAAAACACCCGGGTAGAAAACCGCCTACTCTATTATGAAGATTGTGCCGGGGCCATCGATCAACTTTTCCAATCGGCACTTACCAAAAAAGAGCCGGATGCGTTCAGCAAGTTCCTGGAGTTTGCCAGAACCTTCGACAACCTTTCAGTTTACAACAGTATGCTGGTTCGGATCCAGAGGCCGGGAGCTACTATGGTCGGAACTCGTGATCAATGGCTGGAGATCGAACGACAGGTTCTGCCGGATGCGGTTCCCATTATCATTCTCTGGCCCTTCGGACCGGTGCGGTTTGTTTTTGAACTCGCCGACACGAAGGGTAAGGAACTACCAGGCCGTGAAGATAATCCTTTATTTGCCAAGGGTGAGTTGCCTGAAAAAGTCTACGTAAGGATTAAAAATGCGGCCGAGAAATACGCGATAGAGATTGCCGAAACCAAAGATTACGGTACCGATCTGGCAGGTACCGCTGCTGGTTTTAATGTCTGTCCCGAAAAAATAAGCGGGAACCAGGAAAGAGCTTTCAGGGTCAAGCTGAATGCCAATCACGATTTAGCAAGCCGGTTTGCCACCCTGACCCATGAGCTCGGCCACATCTACTGCGGTCATCTAGGAAGAGACAGTAAAGGTCGCTGGCCGAATCGCCGCAACAAGCTCTCCAAAGAAGCACGCGAACTTGAAGCCGAAGCTGTCGCCTGGCTGGTCTGCCAACGCAATGGCATCACCACCCGTTCCCGCGAATACCTGAATACTCTTATCAATGATACAGTTTTGCAAAAGGTCAGTATGTATACCATTTACGAAGCCGCCAACCGGGTCGAATCGCGAACCGTACCAAAGTAAAACGAAGGCTGAATCAAATTGGCATATAAATTTGATATTAGACTTCGTACAAATAGAACGTTTGCCTTAAGTTCTGCAAACTAAATTTTCTCAAAAAAAGGTTGCCGTAATCCATGGATCGGATTAAGTATCAGTAAATTTCCCTATTAGTAAACATGAAATAATTTTCGGGGTGCAATATGCCGAGAGCCAGCAGAGACAAAAAGATTGATATCACACAATATTCCCATCCAGAAAAAGAGCGCTTGAACAACCCACCGGTAGGTCTGGTTTCAGAGAATACCGATAGCTCTCAGTTATCCCGAAAAAAATATCACTACGACCCGCATCTTGATCCGCAACTGCAATGGGCCGGGAAAACCGAACATACATCTTTTGAGGTGCCCACGGTCAGCCTCCATGTCCATGAGCGCATCGACCCGAGGACGATTATCAAATCAGTGCAGAAAAAGCGGGAAGATCTGCCTCTTTTCTCTCTCTTTGAGACCGAGAAGAAGCCCTTACGGGAAGCGGTTGAATTTTATCATCACAAACAGGGCTGGAGCAACCGCCTGGTGGCTGGCGACTCACTCTTGGTCATGAACTCTTTACTGGAAAAAGAGGCCATGGCCGGCAAGGTTCAGATGATCTATTTCGACCCGCCTTACGGCATCAAATACGGCTCAAACTTCCAGCCTTTCACCAATAAACGTGATGTCAAAGACGGTAAAGATGAAGATCTCAGCGCAGAACCGGAGATGATCAAAGCCTTTCGCGATACCTGGGAGTTGGGGATTCATTCATACCTCAGTTATCTGCGGGATCGGCTCTTGCTGGCCCGGGAGTTATTGACTGATAGCGGCAGTATTTTTGTCCAGATAAGTGATGAAAATGTGCATTTGGTCAGGTGTTTGATGGATGAGGTGTTTGGGGTTGAAAATTTTGTAGTGTCAATAACTTTTCAAAAAAAAGCATATCAAGACGCTTCGCTAATAGCCCCGGTCAATGATTTCATTTTATGGTATGCAAAAGATAAAAATACAACAAAATGTCGTCACTTATTTACGAGAAACGAATTTGACGGTGATACCGGGAAATACAATCGAATTATTTCACCCAACGGAGAGGTTAAATCATCAAAAGAACTTGACCCTTCAGAAATCGCGAAACTTTTAAAAAATAGATGGAGGCTTTTTAGGGAAGATTATCCTCTAATAAGTCAGGATCCTGCTTCTAAACCGCAACCATATAGATTCAAAGGCAAAATATATAACCCACCATCAAACCGGCACTGGAGCGTCACGTATCCTGATGGCCTAGATGAATTAGCCCGGAAAGGAAGAATAAGAGCAACTGAAGGTCGTTTATACGGGGTTAGGTTTTGGAATGATAATCCGTTAATTCCTCTAAATAACTTTTGGTCAAAAATGAAAGGTGCAGCCAACCCTATTTATGTTGTTCAAACAACGGAATTAGCCATTTTTCGTTGTCTCCTCATGACCACTGACCCCGGTGATCTCGTTCTTGATATCACCTGTGGTTCCGGAACCACCGCCTACGTCGCCGAACAGTGGGGCCGTCGCTGGATTACTTGTGATACTTCTCGGGTTGCGATAACGCTGGCTAAACAAAGATTGATGACAGCGGTTTTTGATTACTATAAATTGGCCTATCCGGATGAGGGCGTCAGCAGTGGTTTCAATTATAAAACCGTACCTCACATCACCATGAAATCGATTGCCAACAATGAGCCGCCACAGACTGAAACCCTCTATGATCAACCCTTAAAAGACAATAAAAAAGCGCGGGTAACCGGCCCCTTTACGGTCGAAGCGGTACCCGCGCCGCGAGCCCTATCCCTGGAAGATATTGAACAGGAAAACCAGGGTGCCGATGAAAGTATCGTCCGCAGTGGCGAGACCCAGCGTCAGGCCGAATGGCGTAACGAATTATTGCGCACCGGCATCCGCACTAAAGGCGGTCAGATGATCGAGTTTACCCGGGTCGAGCCGCTGGGTGGTACCCGTTGGATTCAGGCGGAAGCGGAAACCCGGGAAGCTGAACCGAAAAAGGTGCTTGTTGTTTTCGGCCCTGAGCATGCACCATTAGAGCAGAGAACTGTAGAGAATGCCTGGCAGGAAGCCCGGGCCTTCGAACCTGATATGTTACTTTTCTGCGCCTTCCAGTTTGATGAAGAAGCCGCCAAAGATATTGATGAATTAAAGCCTGAAGTTGCCGGAATGCAGCTATTAAAAGCCCAGATGAATGCCGACCTTTTTACCGAAGACCTGAAAAAGAAACGGGCCAGTAACGAAAGTTTCTGGCTCATCGGCCAGCCGGATGTCAAAGTCAAAAAAATTGAGACTGGCGAAAATCAGGGGAAATTTCAGGTTGAAGTCATGGGTTTCGACTATTATAACCCCAAAACAGGAAACGTTGAATCAGGTGGCAAAAAGAACATTGCCATGTGGCTTCTTGACACCGATTACGACGAACGTAGCCTCTTCCCGACCCAAGTTTTCTTTCCTTTGGCCGGGTCTAAAGATGGCTGGAGCAGGTTGGCAAAGAACCTTAAGGCTGAAATTGATACAGAAAAAATCGAGGCTTTTCGCGGTACCGTTTCACTCCCTTTCAGCCAGGGTGACAACCGTAAAATAGCGATCAAAATCATTGATGACAGAGGCATTGAAAGCTTAAGAGTTATATCTCTATAAAAAACATAATTCGGGCCGAACGAAAAATCAGCTAAATTTATTGACAAAAAAGGCGGTACGATGTTTACTGGAAACAACACACCCGCCACGCCTCTCAACGATGCGCACCACGGCGGGTATTTTTATGTCTAAAAAAGTCACAAAAATCGACAAGCTTATTATTAATTCACCCTATCAGGAACCAACCTGTCACTGGTTTTATGAGCGGGAACACCGTCTCTTTGAAAAAAGAGATAAACGGCGACCGGCCGGTTATGTAGTCGCCTCATCAGGCGGTAAGGGTTTTGATGATGCCGGTGTTTTTATAAAAATTGAGCTCGTCGAAAAAATCCGACCCCGAGTAAAAGCGTGGAGAGAAAAAGGCTATCCCGGAGTTACCGGCATCACCAAAAGATTGCTGACTCACTGGCAGGATCCGGAGGAGAGAGAAGTCCGGCGATTTTTCTTTTGCCAACTGGAGGCCATAGAAACCCTGATATGGCTAACCGAAGCCCCGGATACCGATAAAATCGGCATAGACATACCCAATGATGGCGGTGATTTTTCGCGCTGGTGCAGTAAAATGGCTACAGGCGCCGGTAAGACAATCTTTATGGCCATCATCATTGCCTGGCAATTCTTGAACAAAATCACCTACCGCCAAGATACCCGGTTTGCAAAAAACGTCCTGGTTGTAGCCCCCGGGCTGACCGTAAAAAGCCGTCTGTCAGTTCTCTATCCTGCTGCTGAAAACAACTATTATGAAGAGTTCAACATTGTCCCTCAAGGGCTTATGGATCGTCTGCGACAAGGCAAAGTGAAAGTCATCAACTGGCATAAGCTGGCCTGGGAAGACGATGCTAAAATTGCTAAAAAGAAAAAGGTTGATAAGCGAGGAAGCTTGAGTGACGAGGCCTATGTCCGTAACGTCCTGGGAGATATGGCCAACAGTCGCAACCTGCTGGTAATCAACGACGAGGCCCACCACGCCTGGCGCATAAACGAAGAGGCTAAAGGTAAATATCTGCGGCAAAGGGATATGAAAGACAGCGCCGAAGAAGCAACTGTCTGGGTTGGCGGACTTGATAGAATCCATCGAAGTCGAAAAATTTTACGCTGTTTTGACCTCTCCGCTACACCTTTTTCACCATCGGGGAAAAAAGCTGCTGAAGAGGCCTTGTTCGGCTGGATTGTCAGTGACTTTGGTTTGAATGATGCGATAGAATCAGGCCTGGTCAAAACTCCACGAATAGTTATCCGGGATGACAGTAAACGAAACGCAAAATTCCAGTCCCGCCTCTACCATCTCTATACGGATGAAACCGTCAAAGATGACCTCAACCGTCGGGCTCAAGAATCTGAACCTCTACCAGACTTGATAAATAACGCCTACTACCTGCTCGGTCAAGACTGGCTGGAAACAAAAAAACAGTGGGAGAAAGCCGGACAGAAAATTCCACCAGTGATGATAACGGTTGCCAATCGCACCGAAACATCATCCCGCATCACTTACAGTTTCACCCACCAACAAATATTAATCCCAGAGTTGTGTGTCCCCGACAAAATTCTGCAGATCGACAGTAAAATCTTGAGCCAGGCCGAAAGTGTAGTAGAAAAAAATGAACCTGAAATCGACATTGAAATCGAGGGTCAAAAACTTACAAAACAAAAAAAGGCTGAATTATTACGTCAAAAAGTTGATACGGTCGGGCAACTCGGTAAACCCGGGGAACAGATCCAAAATGTTATCTCCGTTGGCATGTTGTCAGAGGGCTGGGACGCCAAAACGGTAACCCACATCATGGGTCTTCGTGCCTTCTCAAGCCAATTGCTGTGCGAGCAGGTAGTCGGCCGGGGGCTACGTCGCACCAGCTACGAAGCTGACGATAATGGTTTTTTCAAAGCTGAGTATGTCAATATTTTTGGCGTCCCCTTTACTTTTTTACCCCATGAAGATGATGGCGGTGGCGGTGACGGGCCTACACCAAATACAACAATTATTGAGCCGCTTAAAGAAAATCAGAATTTTGCCATATCCTGGCCCAACGTTGTTCGACTGGATCGTATCTATAAACCGGTACTGCATCTGGACTCAATCTGCGATTTACACCTGGATCCATATGAAGCAATAACCCAAACTGAAATGGCTGCAATCATTG
>DAOWHJ010000042.1 GCA_030641485.1 Pseudomonadota bacterium | reverse complement strand
GGCGCTTGGTTGAGGAGAGTTTGCGTGATCAGAAACTGGCTCGTCCTGATGTCGGTCCGCCGCAAAACTTTGATATAGAACAGCCGGTTAACCGTTGGCGTGGCCATCGCACCGAATTTTTTTCACAGTGGATTAAATATCTCCACGAAAGCACATCTTACTAGAGGAGACTGTCACGGTCTTGAATCGCAAAATAACCCTCCTGGCTGTAATCATTTGCTTGACATGACAAAAGAGCTGGTTTAGTTAGGGCTCACTTTTACTAATATGGGCTCTATTTATGGTTCCGGCTCTGCCGGGTTAGGAGATTACTATGTCTGAAGAGGGTAGTGCCAAACGGCACGGTTTGATTATAGTCAATACTGGCAATGGTAAAGGGAAGACCACCGCTGCTTTAGGGACAGTCTTTCGGGCTTTAGGCCAGGGTTTTAAGGTCGCGATGATTCAGTTTATCAAGGGTGGTTGGCGTTATGGCGAGTTGAATGCGGCTGAAAAATTTGATAATTTTTTACTGGAACCGATGGGACATGGCTTCATCAAGCTTGGTGACGGAGATCCTGCGCCTGAAGATTGTGCCTTAGCTGAGAAAACCTGGGCTCAATGTGCAGAAAAGATTTTAAGTGATGAGTATGATCTTGTGGTTTGTGATGAGGTCAATTATGCCTTAAGTTACGGCCTTTTGCCGGTTGAGATGGTGCTTGATACCTTGTCCCGAAAACCGCATAGGGTGCACGTCATTTTAACTGGTCGTGACGCGCATGAGAAGGTGATTGCGGCGGCAGATCTGGTTACTGAAATGCGTGAGATCAAACACCCCTATCAAAAAGGGATTAAGGCTCAGCGCGGGATTGAATTCTGATGGCGACGGTAGCCGGTTTCTTGGGTTATGTCAACTATCGTGACCCTTTTTTAAGTAAGTCTCTGGATTATCTGCTTGGTGCTGGACGTAGTCATGAAAACCTTTTGCAGATTACGATGCCTGAGGGTGCAGTTGCCAGCCGTTATGTTGATGCCGCCAAAATCAAACTTGAAGGTTATGCCCTAGCTTTTTTTGGTCAAAAAATTGTGGTTGAAGTGTTGTTGCGGCCAACTTCAAGTCGTGAGTTTAAACTGTTTCCGGTGGACAACTCAAAGCTTTGGAATCAGATTACTTTTTTTCTGCTGTTTTCCAACTCTGGTTGCGGCGACCTGCCCGCTGCCGGGGTCGGAGCCTTGGTTATCGGCAAGAGTGAGTATCGGACTCTACAAAAACGATTCACACCGACCCTAGAGCGACAAGCGCTTGAAAACTTACTGATCGAACTTAAAGCTGAATTTTTTCATGCCGCAGATTTGGCGACGATGGTTGACCGGGTTGTGCCCCGGGCCCAAAGTCGTTTAGGTATTATTCATCTGGTTACACTCTGCAAAAGTGAACGTGAATTTTTGGAATTGGATTACACCTGTGCCCGGATTAAAGAGAGCGGTACTCCAGGCCATGAGGGACCTTTGCAAGTACGTTCACTCCTGGGGCGTTTGCACGCGGTTTTTCCGGGTCAATATTGTACCGGTCTTTCAGTACTTCACCTGCTCTCATCATAAAGGTATCATGACAACCCCTATATCTAAATTTCCCATCTTAAGATTAAAATTGTTTTGCACAATTTTAATCTTTTTTTTGCCAGCTTTAGTTTTTGCGCAGACCGTTAAAGATGAGACTGGTGTTTTGCTTGAAATTCCGGATCATGCACAACGAATTTTGCCTCTGACACCAAGTCTAGCCGAGATCCTTTTTGCGTTGGGACTTGACGATCGAATCGTTGGGGTGACCGAATTTGCAACTTACCCGCAAGCGGCCCGAACCAAGCCCAAAGTTGGCACTTTTTTTAATCCGAGTCTGGAAAAAATTTTAGCTTTAGCACCTGATCTTGTGGTCGTCGGTAGTGAACGTCAGGATGGTAAGATCACTACTGCCTTAAAGAAATTTTCAATTCCGGTTTACCGGGTTAAACCGGTTGACTTAAATAGTATCTATCGTTCAATCAGTAATTTGGGTGAGATTACAGGTGCTTTGCAACAGGCGCAACAGGTTATTCTGCGGATGAAAAAGCGGGTTGCCATGGTCGAACGTCGGGTCGCTGGATTGCCGCCGCGAAAAGTTTTTTATCAAGTTGGGGTTGATCCGATTGTTTCAGCCAATAAACAGACCTTCGCGGCTGATCTTATTCGCCGGGCTGGGGGGATTTTAGTGACAGCGGATAACCCGGTGCGTTATCCCACCTATCCTATTGAGAGGGTGATTGTCGATGCCCCAGAGGTTATAATTATCTCTTCGATGTCACCTAATACTAACTACAAACGTTTTCGCTTGAGTTGGCAGCGCTGGCGCACAATCCCCGCCGTCCGGCAGGGGCAAATTTACGTTATCGATTCCGATATGGTCGATCGACCCTCGCCGCGCATTGTTGATGGCCTTGCTAAGCTGGCCGAATTTATCCATCCCCAGGCTTTTCCCGGGGCTAAAACCAGGTAGAGTTATGATTGATGAGAGAAAAAATAATGAAGAGTTGGGGATAAGCACTTGCAAATATCTTACTTGTGAGAAGTATGGTGACATTTTTGCCGTGCGAGATACTCTGGAATGTCAACATCTTCATGAAAAATGTAAATATCGGTTTGATTGTCAAATTTACATGATTGGTAAAAACGAGTAATTTGGATTTTATATGACGGCAGAACTTTTGATGTTGCAGGGTACGGGCTCAAGTGTTGGTAAAAGTGCGTTGGTGGCCGGGCTCTGTCGGCTTTATCATCAACGTGGGATTAAAGTAGCTCCGTTTAAAGCCCAGAATATGGCCTTAAATTCTTTTATTACCCCAGAGGGGGATGAAATTGGTCGGGCTCAGGCGACTCAGGCTGAGGCCTGTGGACTGCAGCCACATGTTGATATGAATCCGGTGTTGATTAAACCGAATAGCGATACTGGGGCTCAGGTGATAATTCATGGCAAACCGGTGGCCAATATGTCGGCTGCGGCTTATCATGGTTATAAAGGGACCGCTTGGGCGGCGGTCTCAAGCAGTTTGCAACGGCTCCGGGAGCAGTATGAGTTAGTGATTATCGAAGGGGCCGGGAGTCCGGCTGAAATCAATTTAAGAGATAAGGATATTGTCAATATGGGGCTTGCAATTCGGGTTAATGCTCCCGTATTGTTGATTGGCGATATTGATAAGGGCGGGGTTTTTGCTTCGCTGGTCGGTACTTTGGAACTTGTTGCAAATGATGAACGAGAGTTGATTAAGGGCTTTATTGTTAATAAATTTCGTGGTGATGTCTCCTTACTTGAGCCCGGCCTTGTAACAATTCATAAGCGTACCAAGGTTCCCTTCGTTGGGGTTGTGCCCTGGTTTGGTCGGGAAATATACATTCCGGAAGAGGATGGTGTTGCCCTTGACGATAGTGATCGCCTGCCGGAGCCGGATAGTGATGTGAAAACGGTTGGGAAAAAACTTAGGGTTGGTGTTATCAGGTTGTCCCATATCTCAAATTTTACCGATTTTGACCCACTGCAACATGAACCTGAGGTTGAGCTTGATTACATTGTACCAGGGTCTTTGTTGGCTGGCTACAACCTTATAATTCTGCCAGGCAGCAAGAATACGCTCTCTGACCTTACCCAGCTTCGGGAAGTCGGGTTTGCGAAGAGGTTGGCGGCATTTGTTGATGCCGGTGGGGCGGTGATCGGGATCTGCGGCGGTTTTCAAATGTTGGGTATAAACTTGCTTGATCCGGATAATGTTGAATCTGGTTGTAAAGAAGTCAAGGGTTTTGGGCTCTTGCCGATGGTGACTGAAATGGTTTCAGAAAAGATCACAATTCAGTGTCGGGCCCAGCTTGAGAGCAAATATTTTGGTAGCTCACTTAATGTTTCAGGTTATGAGATTCATCAGGGTCGGACCTTTGTTCAAGGTGAGATGGTGGAACCCTTACTCAAAGTGACCCGAGAAGACGGTAGTGAGTGTATGGATGGTTTCGTTGTTGAAAATGGTCGTATCTGGGGTAGTTATCTACATGGTATTTTCGATGATGACAGTTTCCGTAAAGCTTACCTTGGGTGGTTGAGAAAGTATTCATTTGCTGATGAGGGATCAAGTGGCAAAGTCTTCGGGGTTCCTGGAGTTTCATATAGGCAACGTAAAGAAGATGGTTTTAACGCCTTGGCTGAACTGTTGTCAAACTCACTTGATATGAAGTTTATTGACCAGTTAACCGGTGTGCAAGGTTGAAGGATCTTAGCCAGCAGCGTCGGATTCCAGCCCTTTTTTACTGTTTGATGCTTATGCTCCTACTTTTCATGACGGTTGTCGGGGCCGCTACAGTTGGAGCGGCTCGTCTACCTTTGGCCTCGGTCTGGCAGGTTATTGTTGATCTCTTTTGGGGCTCAACTGATGCTGTCGAAACCCTTGATAGTGTTGGTGCCGCCGCCCGTATGATCGTACTTGAGGTTCGTTTGCCCCGGATTTTTACAGCCCTTTTGGTTGGGGCCGCACTTGGGGTGGCCGGAGCGGTTTTTCAGGGATTGCTGCTTAATCCCTTAGCTGACCCTTTTACGATTGGGGTCTCAGCCGGTGCCGCTTTTGGGGCAACGATCGCAATTTTATTGCCAACTTTTTTAGTCTTGCCGGTTTTTTTGTCAGGGGTTGCTATTGTCCCCTGGTTTGCATTTGTGGGGGCATTGTTGTCCTTGGCTCTGGTCTATTTTATCGCCAATAATCGAGGTCGGGTAATGCCCGAGAGTATGATTTTAGCCGGGGTTATTGTCGCTTCATTTCTCTCGGCTTTAATCAGTTTCTGTAAAACTATTGCTGGTGAAAAACTGGTCTCAGTGGTCTTTTGGATTATGGGTGGTTTTTCCGGTGCATTATGGTCGCAAGTTTTGTTGCTTTTGCCTTATTGCGTAATCTGTATGCTCATTTTGCAGGCTCATGCCGGGGACTTAAATATTATGGCGATGGGCGACACCACCGCCCTTCAGCTTGGAGTTGAAGTTCATAAAATTCGTCGGCGTCTGTTGCTGGTTGCAGCTCTGATGACTGCTGTTGCGGTCTCTGTGAGTGGGGTTATCGGTTTTGTCGGTTTAGTTGTGCCCCATATTAACCGAATTTTGTTAGGGCCTGATCATCGGCGTCTACTGCCAGCCTCGGGTCTGCTTGGTGGTTTGGTTCTGGTTGCCGCTGACACCCTGGCCCGAACTGTAGCTGGTGCCACTGAAATTCCGGTGGGCGTGGTTACGGCTCTTCTCGGAGCGCCTTTTTTCTGTGTGATATTTAAAAAGAAATTTCATCAATGATGGCTAAGTAAAAAGTCCGATCTTCTGCGATGAAGTGGTTTTTCATGCTGCATGATAGTCTCGCACCTGAAAAACCACTTCATCTTGCACCCCAAGGGGGGCGTATATCGAAATTTTTACTTAGCCATCCCGAGACTTTTTACGAGTGCATCAATGATGGCGTCAAGTCATGAAAATTGGGATGTTCTGTTTGAGGCCAATAATCTGAGTTGTGGGTATGGCACCCAAGTGGTTCTGAATAAGCTCAATTTTAAGCTTTGGCCGGGTTTTTTCTGTGGGGTTTTGGGGCCAAACGGCTGTGGTAAGTCGACCTTGATTAATACCATTTGTCGAGTTAATGAGCCTCTTTCAGGAAGTATGAAGTTTGCGGGTAGGGAGTTGTCGATGCTCTCACGCCAGGAGTTGGCGACCAATATTGCTGTAGTCCCGCAGGAGACCCATATCGCTTTTCCTTTCAAGGTCCGTGAGGTTGTGGCCATGGGGCGCAACCCTCATCTGACCAGTTTTTTTGGGGCCGGTTATGATCTTAAAAATGAAAAGGTTAACCGGGCTTTGGCAGCGACGGGAATTGCGCATTTAAGTGAGCGCGATATTACCCATTTAAGTGGTGGTGAGCGTCAGTTGGTCCTTCTGGCCCGGGCTTTAGCTCAGGAACCCAAATTATTACTCTTGGATGAGCCGACTTCAAATCTTGATATCAGTCATGCGGTTAAGATTTTGAGCTTGGTTAGTGCTGGAGTCGCACAGGAGAAACTGGCGGCCTTGGCCGTTTTTCATGACTTAAACCTGGCCTGCCTTTTTGCCGACTACCTTTTTTTGGTCAAGGATGGTACGATTCGTTATCAGGGGGAGACCCGTGAAGTGATAACCGAAAAGATTCTGACCGACCTTTATGAATTGCCCGTTAAAGTCTATTCTCCACCGGGGATCGGCCGGCCGCAGGTCTCAGTTCTCGTTTGACAATGATCGTTCCAGGGAGAATCTGGGAAAGCCTGATTCCCAGCCTCAAGAAAAGTAGCGGCAAGTTTGTGTCCAAGGCTGCCTGGGGGTGATTTTTCAGATTTCCAAAGCAGCGAGGTTATTTCATCAGCTTGAAATTTTGGCGCTGGCGTGGTTGGTAGATATGTTGGAGGGTGGCTGTCAGTTACGCGGATCAAATTGGCTCTGACAAGTCGTTTGAGAAGTTTGTCGATTGCAATTGTTGACTCTTGGGTTGCGGCGGCGAGATTGTTAAGGGAGGCCTCCCGGCGTTGATTGAAATGCTGGTAGATCTCCTTTACAAGGTTAAAGGTCAAGGCGAGCTCCGGTCCCGGAGGGAGATGGCGGCCTTTGCTGTGGTAATTCTGGAAGTGCTCGGTTGTGAATGCAACCTCGGCCCCGAGAAGAAAAACCAACCAGGCTGAGTGGATCCAGAGAAGAAAAAGGGGAACCGTCGCAAATGAGCCGTAGATAGCATTGTAGTTTGCGACTCCAACCTGAAGCAGGATAAAGATTTTCTGTAGGGTTATTAAGCCTAAAGCCCCGGATAGGCCGCCAAACCACGCGGCCTTTGCTCTGATTTTCAGGTTGGGAAGAAAGTAATAAAAGAGCACAAAAGTTATGGTTAAAAGAGCGATTGGTAAAATTTTGAAAAGGATTCCCTGAACCCAGATTATCGGGAATAATTTATCGAGATGCTTGGCTATAGCCGGAGTATTGAGCATCGTGGTCGCGCCGATACCTACATTAATAGTTAAGGGGCAGACGATTATGAGAGCCATATAATTCATGAACTTGCGTCCCAGACTGCGGCTTTTATCGACCTGCCAGATTGCGTTTAGTG
>DAOWHJ010000016.1 GCA_030641485.1 Pseudomonadota bacterium | reverse complement strand
GGCAAAAGACCAAGCTGCAGACTTTGAACCGTCTTCATGGGCAAAGTGGACTTTGAAATGGGGCAAGGCCTGGCTCTCTTGCAACTCTGCCAAAGCCATCTTGAGACCCTTAAGGTAGCCTGGGTACTCCTGCTTTAGTGGCCATATTACGCCGACATGAACCTCGGAGCTGTTTTGTGGCTTGAGCAGGTAATTGTGCCGTCTCTTTTTCATTCCGTCCAGAGCATAGTGGCGGTAGTGAAAAAAAGCTGCCAATATAGCAACTACGACTAAAATGACGATTTTTAGAAGAAATTTTTTCACGAACTCATCCAGTACCTGACCGAAAACCTGACAATTTTCTTGAGTGCAAGGCAGGAGATGGTTTTAACCGCAAGCATACACTTAAGTATTCTGAGGATTAAAATTTGAGCCTAACGCCGCAATCGAGGAAATTGGCGGTTTTCATCTACTCGTTCAAAATTATAGGTAACCCTTCTTTGCCGCTGCCAACAATTATGGTTTTTGTGTTTTCCGACAAGGCCATTTTCCGGGTTGCTTCAATTCCGTGCCAGGTTAGAATGTCTGGCGATAGCGATTTTACAACCGTCTGGTTGTAGATGGCAATCCCTGTTGATTCGACCTCTTTGCGTATCTTCTCTTGTTTTTCAGATTCCACGGCAAAAGTCATGCGGGCAATGCGCTCTTTTTCCACAAGTTTATTTTCGATAGCCTCAGTAATGGCCGGAGGCAGTGAAATTTGCACCAGGTAAACATTTTCAAGAGTCATAAAATTTTCTGCAAAATCGATGTTGGCAACTAAATTAAGCCGGTTGGTAAACTCCTTCTGCGAAGAGAAGACCTCCTCGGCCGTTAACTGACCGGTGATACTGCGAATAATGGCGGTTGTCATCGGTCTGACGATTATCTCTGTATAGTTAGGGCCGATATTTTTATGAAGTTGGGGCAGATAATCTTTGTCTAGTCTGAAATAGATCGCGATCTCTATGTCGATGGCCAGTCCCTTGGTTGTTAAGGCCGTGATTTTCTCTTTCACGGTCTGGAGGCGGCAGTTGTAGATGTGCATTTTATCCCAGGGAAAGATGAGATGGAGCCCTTCGTCATAGAATCTGTCGAGGCGGGTACCTTTGAAAAAGCGTTGCCATAATACGCCTGATTGTCCGGCGGGGATGGTAATAATCGAGTACTTTACAGTTACGACCAGGAGCATTGCTATAAGTAAACAACCCAGTACCTTGTAAACGATGTTGTCGTCTACAGTACGGCGCCGGGTCCGTTTTTTCGGTTTATCTTTATCCGTCATAATTTATTGACCTACTGTTTTTTACGGCTCAATATTAGGTTCGGTTTCAACTATGCCATCATCCTGAAACCAGAGTATGCGGTCACAACTATCGAAAAATCGGTCATCATGGGTTACTGCGACAACCGTTTTGCCTTCTCGTTTTAGGCGTGGCAGCAGTTCCAGATAGAAATATTCACGAAAATGGGGATCTTGATCTGCGGCCCATTCGTCAAAGATGTAGATTGGCTTATCTTCCATCAAGGCGATAATCAGGGCCAGACGTTTTCTCTGTCCGGTGGAGAGATCAAGGTTGCTGAACCTATCTCCAGTGCGTTTGGTTTTGTAATCTAATTGGAAGAGAGTCAAGAGTTCAGCGGTTTTGTCGGGGTCGGTTTCATGCAGACCATGCAGTTTTTGAAAGAGATGAAAATCTGAAAAAACTGCGGCGAAACTTTCTCGGTAGATTTGATTGTGATTGAAAGGAACCGTTCTTTGGTTTTGCTTGATCTCCCCTTTTTGGGGTTTGTACAAACCGGTCAGAAGTTTCAGAAAGGTAGTTTTCCCGCTCCCGTTACGACCGCAGATGAAGACCACATCACCCTGGTCCAGCTTAAAAGATACCGGGCCGACCGAGAAGGTCGCCATGCGATCGGCATCATAGTATGAGTACTCTATATCCTTAAGTTCAAGCGAAGCAAAATCTGGTGGGCTATAAATTTCATCTTTGGTGCTATCAACTTGAATGCTATTTTTCTGCAGTCGCTCATCGATAAGATTTCCGAGTTCTCTAACTCCTTTAATCGCAACACTCACCTGAGTATTATAGTTGATCATCCTGACCACATTTGCGGTTGGGATGAAGACAAAGAAGATAGCTGAGACCAGTTTGAATGTCATCATCTGGTCATTCGTATTATGCCAACCTAAAACCGGCATCAAAAAAACAATAATCGCCAGCAAAACATAGAAAAACATTTGCACAAAGGCGTATATATTTGAGAAGTTTTTCCCGGCCAAGATACGGCTGTCGGCAAGGTCGGTTGAACTTGCGGAAAACTCCGAGGCCAGATCCGTATCTCGGCGGCTGTTTAGCAGGCACTCTTTAAAACCGAAAAGGAGGCCACTTAAAAAACCGCTGACCTGCTGGTCATGGTTGGCCGCTTCGAGAAAACACTTTTCGACCTCATTGGTCTTTTTTATAAAGAAAAAGGAGGCCGCCATCAACATGGTGATGGCGATCAAGAAAGCGGTTATGGAGAGAAAAAAGATGTAAATATAGAACATGACAATCAAGATCAGCTCCGGGCCGGTAGCGAGAATGAAGGCACCGGTCTGAGCAATTGTTGCCGTTGACTTCATTATCTGATCGTAGATAGTGTCACGATTTCTCTGCTCGAAAAATTCGAGGTCACAGAGGCGTAATTTTCTAAAAAGTGATTTACGTACCGAGTCAACCGCGTCTTCAGTCACCTCAAATGTGATATTCATCAGGGTTTTAGTCGCCACTATGTAGCAGACAAGGGTAATGGCAAAGATTAGAAAAGTGGAGAGGTCGAATGATGAGACATTCTTTTTGGCCGCAGTATTGTTGACCAGAGCAACTATTGCGGTGCTTGACAGACCTGAAAGCAGGTTGAGCAGGAAAAATTTTCGATTAAGGAATTTGCAATAGTGTTGCACAAATGCAACTAGAGGAATGCGTGTCAGAAAATCGTTCAAGCTACCTTCTCCGGATTACGCGGGGTAGAAAATATCAAGAACAGCAAAGTTAATATTGGGGTTAGCAACATTGAGATGAAAAAAAATCCCCAGAAACCGATAAGACGGTTTCTGCCGATATATCCATTAAGAATAGCCAAAATCAGGTAGAGAAGAAACAGTTCCACGAATATACCCCACGCAACAGCAAATGGTTAAAACTTGGTAACTTCTAAGTAACAATTTTTTAAGCCACAAACTCACACAGACAACTTCAGACAAAAGTCCTCTGTCAGTGTGAGTCTGTGTGGATCTGTGGCTAATTATTAAAAGTTACTTCTAGATATGCGGCTGCTTAGCAGTCTGGGACTGCTAAGCAGCGTAGGCAGAAAAACACCAGTTATTAATGAATTCAGTAAATTCTGGGGACATAACCTGATTCTCCGGAGGAAATCGGGATTGTGTCCCCTGAATTTACGGATTGGCTGAGTAGTTACTATGATTTTAACTTAGCGCCAATCTCTTCGGCAACTTTTTTGCCACTTTCAAAATCTTCTTTAAAATGCTCGCGCATTTTTTGGGGATCCATATTAAGCAGGGTGCCGCCCGTCTCAAAATGGCGAATGAAGAGGTTACCAATGGCATAAGTGCTCGCGCCGGTAAATAGTGACATAGAGAGGCCGCCGGTTATTGGTCCGATAATTGGTATCGCCTTTAAGAGGGAACCCATAATCCCTCGGGAGAGGGACTCCGGCACAATAAAACCGAGCAATGCCGCAATAACTGCTTTACCGTTTTGCTCTTTAAATGGCGTCTCGTATTGTTTGCACAGATCCGCTATCATCTTTAGCTGGAGTCCGCTGATGGCTGCAAGATCCAAAAAAGGGATCGGAATCAACCCTGCGCCCATAGAGAACCACATATAATTCCGGACTGTTTTGCCGGCTTTTCCCGTGATGTCAGGATTCTCCACACTTTCAACTGTTTCAATATTTTCCGCAGTCTCTATCTTTTCACTCATATCATGGCTCCTTGGATCTTATTTACATCTAAGGTTATTTTGCTTTATATTATATGGCGCTATATCTAAGATACCGTATTAGCACATAGTTTGCGGTTAAGTCCACTTCTAAAAGAGGTTTTATTGTCTTTGTAACCTGTTCAGCTTCAGACTCAGGAGCATGAAGCTGTTTCTAAGTCACCCATCATAATATACATCCAGATGCCTTCGTAATCCTCTTTTACCAGACATCGAACTTAAACTTCATCGTAAATATACGTAACATCATTCTTAACCACAAACCATAGCACTTATCGAGCTGCCTTTAACCACGTTCTCTGAAAATCTTTAATTTTTTCGCCCTTCTTCTGTCAAGTCAGACTGTATCTGGGGCAGCCTTCTAGCGGTTTTTCCACTCCGGCTTCTGCTTCCCCAAGAAAGCCTTAATCCCATTCTGAGCATCCTCTGAGAGATTATTCATAACAATTGTGTGTTTGGCATAGTGAAAAGCCTGGGCATCGCTCATATCAGCCTGCGCGTAGAACCCTTGCTTACCCACAGCCAGAGCAAAACCACTGGCTTGAGCAATCTGTTCGGCAATTTCTGTCGTTGTTTGATCGAGTTTTTCAAGAGCAACAACCTGGTTGATTAGACCTAACTCTTTCGCCTCTGCAGCAAAAAATTCACGGCCGGTAATCAACATTTCCATTGCTGCCTTGCGACCAATGGCCCGAGTAATCGCAACCATCGGGGTTGTGCAAAAAAGGCCTATTTTGACCCCAGGGGTTGAGAATCGAGCCCCCTCTTCAGCCACGACCAAATCACACCAAGCCGCCAGCTGACAGCCTGCGGCGGTCGCAATCCCCTGAACCTGAGCGATAACAATCTGGGGGATTTCATGAATCAACATCATCATTTTGGTGCACTGATCAAAAATATGTTTATACTCTTTAACCCCGGCATCAACCATTTCAGCCAGATAGTGACCAGCACAAAAATGCTTACCGGCAGCCTTTATAACGATCACCTTGAGTGAGTCATCATTGCTGACTCCATTCAACAAATCAATGATCTCTTTAATCATCTGCACCGAAAGAGCATTGATTTTACCCGCATTATTGAGGGTAAGGTAACCAACCGGGCCTTTAGTGGTAAATAAAATTTCCTGATAATCCATATCTACTTTCCTCACTTCATTATAGGTTATAGAGCTTGAGAATCTCATTAATTAATCGTACTTTGTAACAATTCAGCTGGCAGGGAATAGTCTCTGATGTTCAATTTTGGTACAAAGATCCTGAACCACACAGCGCCCGGAAGATAAAACTTTTTTCGCCGCCAGGTTGTCGACCAGATTAAGTTGGGTCCAAACACATTTAACATCATCGCGAGCGAGAACCTTATCAACAATCGTTGCAATAAATTCTGTTTTACGAAAGATATTAACCAGATCTATTACTTCGTCAATCTCATCAAGGTTGCGATAGACCTTCTCGCCCAAGATTACCTCGGCCTGCGGATAGATCGGGATAATTCTATAGCCAGCCATCTGCAAGTATTCTGCAACTTTGTTGCTATCTTTTTCAGGCTTAGGAGAGAGCCCGACAATGGCAATCGTTTGGGTCTTGGTGAAAATCTCTTTAATCTCGCCCTCGGTCGCGCTGATAACCATATCACCGGCTCGCATAACTCAGTCCTCCTGTACTTTCAGTTGCCCCTCCAGCTTGGCAAGCTGAATGTTACCCGACTATTACTGTCTGAATCTATTGGGCTGGATGGAGTTTGCTACTAATGTACTGTACGGGCCTGCTGACTCGGCTGGCTCCCGGCTCTGATCAGTATGATCCCGGTATAGTTAACATATTTTTCATGGCCCTCTGCTTCCCACTCTTTACAGTTCATGCAACCCTGAATTTTGTCAATTTAACAGACCCAGCCAAAAGGCGTAACTAAATGCTGAAAGAATTGTAGTTAAGGAGATCGACGCCACCGCCAGGTCGACATGACCGCCCATCTCTCTGGCCATAACATAGGTCAGGGTGGCGGTTGGCGCGGCGAGCAGGATTAGAGCCGGGGTAAAGGTTTGCGACTCAACTCCGACCAAACGAAAAAGTAACCAACCCAGTGCTGGCAACAAAAGTAACTTAAAAAAAGCGACCAAGGCTGCCTGCGGCAGCCACTGCTTAAGCAGGGCAAAAGAGATTGAGGCACCGATCAGCAAGAGACCCATCGGCAAGGCCAGACCGCTTAAAATCAACAAAAAGCGATCAAAAATCTGGGGCATCGGCAGACCGCTGAGATTAAAAATAATCCCGGACAGAGCCGCGAGAATAACTGGATTAAATAAGACCGGCAGGAGAAAGTCGCGCGCCCGACGAGATACGTTATTCTCACAGCAGTAGTAGTGCAGGAGCACCACCCCCAAAAGATTCTGGAGAATCATCAAGAAACCCACCAGCATACTGGCCCGTGCAAAACCACTCTCATCAAGGTAGTAAAAGGCCACCGCCAACCCGATATAGCCCAGGTTACCATGAATAGTCGATTGGGCAAAGGTTCCTTGCAGAGGGGTATTCGGTGTTTTCTGCCAGCGGTTGCAAAAAACCGCAAGCATCACCACCAGCAGGACGGCAATATTCATCATAATTACCGACCAGAGATCGAATTCGGAACGTAATGAAGCTTTAGTCAGGGCCCGAAAGACCAGGGCGGGGATCGCCAGAAAAAAAACCAGGCGGTTGGCAGCGGCGATAAAATCGGTCTTCATAAAACCGAATTTTCGTGCTCCGGCCCCCAACATAATCAGCATAAAAATTGGGATAATTGTCGTAATTATGTTGCCCATGGGAGTGCTCGGCTTTAGTTTCAAACTGCCAAAATGTGAAGGATACCCGGATATATCCCCAGGGGAAACTAACCCTACATGGATAGTAAGATACCCTAACTTATAAACTCAGAAAGTTTTTCAGAATTGGCATGCCGGCTTCGGTGAGGATAGATTCAGGATGAAATTGAATACCCCAGATCGGATACTCTTTATGACGAACCCCCATAATCTCCTGATCATCACAAGCCCGGGCGGTAACTTCAAGTTCAGCCGGCATGGTTGCGGGATCAATTACCAGGGAGTGGTAGCGGGTCGCAGTGAAGGGATTGGCAATATCTTTAAAAAGATCGCGCTCGTCGTGTTCAACCTCTGAGGTTTTACCGTGCATGATCCGCTCGGCCCGAACAATGGTCGCCCCAAATGCCGCGCCAATACTCTGATGCCCAAGACAGACTCCTAAGATCGGCAGTTTTCCGGCAAAAGCCTTAATCGCGGCGACTGAAATTCCGGCCTCAGTCGGGGTACAGGGGCCCGGGGAGATAACCAGCCGTTCCGGTTTGAGCGCTTCAATCCCGGAAAGATCAATCTCATCGTTGCGTTTAACCACCACCTCTTCACCCAGAATTCCGAAATACTGAACAATATTGTAGGTAAATGAGTCGTAGTTATCGATCATCAAAAGCATGGAGACCAACCTCTCTACTTACTACCGAAACCATCAACCACCAGGGTGCCGCTTTTTTTGTCTTTACTGACCTGCAGATAATTACGTTTGGCACCGTCCAGCAGCATCTCGCTAAAAGAGCGGTAGCCGGCAGTTGACTCATTAAATGAGGGCCGTTTACGCTGCATCGTCTGTTTTATCATTGACGACCAGAGTACCTCTTTATTCTCACGCATCAAAGCCGTAATCGAATCGAAAAGCAGCTTGAAGGCTTCACGTTTCTCTTCTGAGATATCACCGCCAAGCTCCGGCGGGGTCGTCTGGGCTGCCTGTTCAAGATCTTCATAAAAGAGAAACTCATCACAGTTATTACTCAAGAGATCTGAGGTGCTATCGCGCATACCGATACCAATCACCTGCTTGCCGTTCTCCTTCAATTTTGAAACCAGAGGTGAAAAGTCGCTATCACCGGAGACAATAACAAAGGTATCGATATGATCCTTGGCATAAGACATATCCATCGCGTCAACGCAGAGACGAATATCGGCCGAATTTTTACCAGTCATCCGACGCCGAGGGATCTCAATCAACTCGATCGCTTCCCCATGCAACTCCTCCTTAAACTTGGCGTAACTCGACCAGTCAGCATAAGCTTTTTTGGCAATCACCTTACCCTTTTCAACTAGTCGTGCCAATATGGTTGAGATCTCAAACCTCTCATTATTCTTGCGCCCTTTAAACCCTAAGGCCAAGTTCTCAAAATCAATAAAAACTGCCAGGGTATGCTCTTTTTCAGCCATCTATTTTAGTCTCTTTAGGGTTGGAAAATGTTATTTGAAAACGGAAAAATCAGCCTACTAGATGCCGTCAACAGAGTCAAGCCCAATGTGTAATTTGCCGATCCCCCGACAAGCGGGCTTGTCTTTTCGATTGTTGTTGTGTATGTAAGTTACTCAATTAAAATATCAAAAGTGCCCTCAATTTGTAAGGAGCTATAAACTTATGAGTTTACAAGAAGAGATTACGACCGCCGTCAAAGATGCTATGCGCAAAAAGGAAAAACTTCGCTTGGGGGTTTTACGCATGCTGACCGCCGAAATCAAGAATCGCCGCATCGAAAATCAATGTGAGCTTAAAGATGAAGATATTCTCCAGGTCATTACGCGCATGGTGAAACAACGCAACGATTCGGCCGAACAATTCACTAAAGGTGACCGTCCCGAGCTTGCCGCCAAAGAGCGTGAGGAGATCGCAGTTCTTGAGGGGTACCTGCCCGCAGCTCTGCCCGAGGCTGAACTCGAGCAGCTGGTCAAAGAGGCGATCACAGAAGCTCAAGCTGAAAGCAAAAAAGATATGGGAAAAGTGATGAAGGTCGTAATGCCAAAGGTTGCTGGTCGCGCCGATGGCAAGGCCGTCAATCAGATGGTTGCTAGGCTTTTGGGATAATTCTATCGATGAACGAAAAACCTGCACTTTTAACCCCGGAGGAGCTCGCGGCCCGAATTCTCGAGCTTGACAAAGTTCTGGCCCTGGTCGCTAACCAGGCCGCCACCGCCCCGGCAAAGGCCCAGCTTTTAGCCCTTAAACCGACCACTGTCGAAACCAGTAAAACCTGGGCCCAGTTGAGTGTAGAGTTAAATTTGACCGCAGCTTTCAAGGATTTAATTGCCGAAACCGGCACGGTTCCGCTGTCTGGCATTGAAGACCTGGAACCTTTTTTAGAAGAGGTTCACTTTCCTGAAAGCTGGCTGGCTCCGCGTGAGCTGCTGTTTATAGCCGGAACCTTTGCCGCCTTAGGCAATCTTCGCGACTACCGCAACCGGGTCGCGGAAGAATCTGAAACCCTATATCGACCACTCGCCCCAACCTTTTCTGAAATCGAATCATTCACACCACTCTTAAAACTCATTGAAAGCTGTATCAACAATGAAGAGGATATTCGTGACAACGCCAGCCTTGAGCTTAAAGATATTCGTCGTCGCATCGGCTCATCCCGACGCCAGATTCACACCAATCTGAATGCCGTTTTAAGCAGCCCTGAGTTTGAACCCTATATTCAGGAGAATTTGATCACCATCCGCAACCAACGCTATGTTCTCCCCTTAAGAACCAACTTTCGCGGGGCTATCGATGGCATTATTCATGACCATTCCCGTTCCAAACAGACCTTCTTTGTCGAGCCTCTAAACAGTGTCTCCCTCAACAATGGTTTAGCCTTGCTCCTCCAGGAAGAGAAACAAGAGGAGATTGCAATTCTGAAGATGATTGCTGATCGCCTGCGGGAGGCGACAGCCTCAATCAACTCGACCTTGATTAAAGTTTTCGCCCTTGATAAATTGCAGGCTAAAGCCCGATTTGCCCAGCAAATCAATGCCTGTGCCCCAATTTTACTTGAGTCTTGGGAGGAAAACGGATTTTCCCTAAAAAAAGCCCGCCACCCGTTGCTGGCGGCATCCGCTAAACCATCTGAAGTTATAGCAATCGACATTGAGTTTCCGGCGACCCGCTACGGCCTGATAATCTCTGGCGCCAACACCGGCGGTAAAACTGTGAGTCTAAAGACTTCCGGCCTGATCGCCTTGATGGCGCGATGTGGCTTGTTACTGCCAGTTGCCAAAGAGAGCCGAGTACCACTTTTCGGTAAGGTCTTAGCCACCATCGGCGATGAACAAAATCTGGCCGCATCTTTAAGTACGTTTTCCGGCCACCTGCTGGCGGTTAAAGCAATACTTGAGATTGCAGATTCGCGTTCGCTGGTTCTCTTGGACGAGTTGGGGGTCGGCACCGACCCCAAAGAGGGTGCGGCTCTGGCTCAGGCCGTCTTGATGGAGTTGAAAAGACGACAAATAACTTTCATGGTCACAACCCACTATAACGATGTCAAATCATACGCCTACGAAACCGAAGGTGTCTGCAGTGTCGCTGTGGCTTTTGACCCCAAAACCTTCAGCCCTCTCTACCACCTGCAATATGGGGTTCCCGGCCTCAGTAACGCCCTGATGATTGCCCACAATCTCGGTTTTACCGAAGAGCTTATCGAACAGGCCCGCTCACTTCTGGATGAGAGTGAGGTCCGAACTACCAACCTTGCAACTCAGCTTGAGAGACGTTTAGCAAATAGCGCCAACCATGAAACTGAGTTACTTAAGCTAAAACAACAGGCCCGAATCGAAAAAGAGCGCGCCTCCCGCCTGACTCTAGAGCTTGAAACTGAAAAAGAGAAGGTCAAAGAGAGCGCCCGAGAGGAGATTGGCAAACTGGTTAAAAAGGCGCGACAGAAATTCAAAATCCGCCTTGATGAACTTGAAACCAGCAAAGTTATGCTGGATGGTGTCCGGCAGCAAATTGTCGAGAATGCATTAACTGAAGAGTTGCCAGAAATCAAGGTTGGCAAATTACGTGGCAGCTTCAACGAAGCCTACGCTGAAGTTTCAAAACTTATACCAGCACGCCAATCTGAACTGGCAAAGATTGATTTTGCCAAGATCAGAGAAGGTGACCGGCTGATGGTGGCCGGCCAAACCAAAACGGCAACCGTTATCACAATCGAGAAAACCGGCAAGCGTTTTACGGTTTTACTTGACGGCAATTTGCGGGTCAAACTCGACCGGAACAAGATCAATCGCCACCTGCCACAAACCCGTAAAGAGCAGGCCGTAAATTCCGGCAACGCCACCGTCAAGATCAGAAACGTTATTGGGCTTAATGAAGCCAACCAGGAACGCTTCGCGCAGAACCAACACTCCGGCACAAAGAGTAGGCCGACATTTTCAGGTGCGACCCTAGTCCTTAATCTGGTCGGCAAGCGAGTTGAAGAAGCCATCAATCTGCTAATTCCATTTATCGACCAAGCCGTGGTCGGCGGCCAGGAGCGCATCGAATTAATCCACGGTCACGGTACCGGCCGCCTGCGCCAGGGCCTGCATGAGGCCTTAAAAGAACTCCCCTACGTCAGCAGCTTTTCCCACCCCGACAATACCGCTGGCAGGGCGGCAATCACCATTGTCGAATTGATTAAGCGTTAATCATGTCTTCATCTCCTGCATTTTCACCCCCTCTCTATGCTCAAGTAGTTTTTAATCTACCCCTGGATACGATTTTCACTTATCTGGTTGACGACTCGGCCTTGAGCAGTGAGCTTGCAATCGGAAAAAGGGTTCTCGCACCTTTTCGCAATCGATTGACCAGCGGATACCTCGTAGCCATCACCCAAGAGGCCCCGAATCTTAAAAATGGAGTAATTTTACAAAAGCTAAAGGCCGTGGTTGATACTGCCCCCCTCTTCAACCCCGAACAACTTAAATTTTATCAGCGTTCAGCCCACTACTATCAGGTCCCGTTGGGTGAAGCCCTCTTTTCCCTGCTGCCGAGTGGTCTTCAGTATCGTCAACTTAGAGTTATCAGTCTTAATGAAAACGCCTCACCCCCGGTAACTCGCAGCAAATCACCTCTCTTGGCAGAACTTCTTGACCTGCTGACAGCGAATGAGGGTTCACTAGCCCTAGCGGAAATCGCGACTAAAATAGCCGAATCAATTCCTCTAAGTCGCCTCAAATCCCGACTAGCCCGTTGGGAAAAAGCGGGCTCGATCAAAAGTGAAGAACGCCTGCTCTTACCCCAGGTTAAAGAGCAGACTGAATTGATCTGTGAAATCGTAAATAAGGATGCAATCATTACTGCGGTCGACAACTCACGAATTGCCAAGGATAAACGAGAACTGCTGATTGAGTTTATCAAAGCCGGCGGTTTTTTCAGTCGGCGCCGTTTTACTGGCACCTTCACTGGTGGCGCCGCCTTAATCAAACGCTGGCAAGAAAATGGCTGGCTTAAAGTCGCTAAAATCCCCAAATTACGCTCGTTAACCGATGATGATAAGGCTCCACTGGCAACCGTGAAAGAGAAGGTAGTTTTAACCCCGGGCCAAGATAAGATCTTTGCTCAGATTCAACCGGATCTGGATCAGAATAAGTTTTCGCCCTATCTCCTCCACGGGGTCACCGGCAGTGGCAAGACCGAGATCTACATCAAGCTCATTTCTGAAGTTATCAACCGGGGTGCTGGGGCCATATACCTGGTTCCGGAGATCGCTTTAACGATTGAGCTAGTTGATCGCCTGGTCCATGAATTCGGCTCTTTAGTTGCGGTTTTGCACAGTGGTTTAAGCGGTGGTGAACGCTACGATCAGTGGCGACAGATTGCCTCTGGCAAAGCCAAAATTGTCGTTGGCGCCCGTTCAGCAGTATTTGCACCACTTAAAAACCCAGGAATTATTATTGTTGACGAAGAGCATGAACCCTCCTACAAACAGGAGTCCGGCTTTGCCTACAATGGCCGTGACCTGGCCCTGCTCCGAGGCCAGATGACTAACTGTAGTGTCGTCTTAGGCTCAGCGACCCCCTCTCTGATCAGCTACAATGGTGCCCAAAACGGACGCTACAAACTTCTGCATCTACCCGAGCGCCTTGATCAGAAACCGATGCCGCAAGTTGAGATTGTCGACCTTGCCAAAACCCAAAAAAACATGTTTGCCTGGGATGGTTTCAGCCCGCGACTCCTGGAACGAATGGCGGCAGTTTTTACAAACAACCGCCAGGTAATCCTCTTCCTTAATAAGCGCGGTTTTTCCCGCACTCTCTACTGCTTAAATTGCGGCTATATGCCCGACTGTAAACTCTGCTCGGTCCACTTGACCTTCCATAAAAATTTAGCTCTGCTGGTTTGTCACTATTGCGGCGGCCAGCAGCCCATAATTTCTACTTGTCCCAAATGCAGCGGCAAACGCCTGTTCCCTCTAGGCATCGGCATTCAAAAGCTTGAAGAGGGCTTAAGCAAACACTTCCCCGAAGTCAAAGTGCTGCGCCTCGATCGCGATGCAACCCGGCGCAAAGGTGAACTTGGTCGAATTATTGAAGAATTTCGCGCCGGCAAAGCCCAGGTTCTGCTCGGCACCCAGATGCTGGCTAAAGGCCATAACTTCCCCGGGGTCGATCTGGTCGGCGTAATTTTTGCCGACCTCTCTTTGGAGATGCCGGAATTTACCGCCCCTGAAAGAACCTTTCAACTCTTGGCCCAGGTTGCGGGCCGGGCCGGGCGCGGTCGTGGGGGTTCATCGGGAGAGGTCATTGTCCAAACCCTGCAACCTGACCACTACAGTGTTTTGACCGCCACCGCCCACGACTACGAAGCCTTTTATGAAGAGGAGATTCAAAACCGACAGGAACTTAGGTTCCCGCCCTTCTCTTACCTGGCCAATCTCCGTGCCAGCGGTCCCAACCAAGAGCTGGTGCGCAATTTTTTGAACCAGGCAAAAACACTCGGTCAACAGATTTTAGGCCAACAACCAGCCCCAACGTTAAGCAACCTCGACGATCTAAGTAATCAGGACCTTGATGAGCCCGATTTCAGCCTGCCTGCAATCGCCCTTTTAGGACCGGTCCCCTCGGCCATCGTCAAGATTCAAAACAACTACCGCTGGAGCCTGCTTCTAAAGTCGCAAAACCGCTCGGAACTCCATAATTTCATCCGTCAATGGCGCCCGATGCTACCAACTGCCAACACCCTGAAATGGCGTCTGGACATCGACCCCCAATCATTTTTTTAAATACCAGCAACAGGAGTTAAGTACATTATGACTATCGAAATCCAACCCCTCAGGATCCTTCAAGATAATTACACCTTCCTACTGATTGACAACTCAAATAATCAAGCTGCAATCATCGATCCCGGCAGTGCCGGACCCGTAATCGATGCTCTTAAATCCAAAAATATGCCCCTCTCCCATATCCTCTTAACCCATCACCACTATGACCATAGCGGCGGCGTAAAAGAGCTCAAGCAACTCTATCCGCAGGCTAAAGTTGCTATCCATCAAGCCGATGCCGGTCGCCTTAAGGATGCTTGCGACCTTAAGCTCAGCGAAGGTGATCTTATAGATTTTGGCACAGCCTCAATCAAGGTCCTGCATCTCCCCTGCCATACACGGGGCCATGTTGCCTTTCAGATTGAAGAGTCCCTTTTCACCGGCGACACCCTCTTTAATGCCGGTTGCGGCAAATTTTTTGAGGGTACCGCAACTGAGATGCTGAAAAACCTGCAACGTCTTAAAACCCTGCCGAAAACAACACAAATCTATTGCGGCCATGAGTACACAGTTGAGAATCTGGAACACGCCTTCCAAGCTGACCCTAGCAATACCATGCTAAATGAACGCTTCCACCAGGCCAAAGTGGCACAAGCACAAAGTTCCACGTTAGTTCCCTCCCTTTTAGCGATTGAACTGGCGACTAATCAGTTTTTAAGACTTGACGATATAACATTACAAAAACAACTCAAAACCGACAACGAACTCGATACATTAATTGCACTTTACTGGATCTTTTACAGGGAAACACCTGCCCGTTAGCACGTAAATCGGTAAATCGGGTAGAGTAGAGAGCAGGCTTGCCCTGTTTTCCGTAAACATCAATTTTAATGGACTAGCATAAAATATGACAACCAATTCAGCTGCAAAAACCATATATCTTAAAGACTATCGAGCTCCGCTATTTTCAATTGAGTCGGTCGAACTTAATTTTGACCTCCAAAAGGAACAAACAATTGTTACCAATAAAATGCGAGTACGGCGCGCCCTAAAAGCAACCTCAGTACCGCCGTTGCGGCTTGATGGGCGACAATTGAAACTCATTAAAGTTACCCTAGACGACAAGATTCTCAGCCCCGACCAATATGAGGTTAAGACCGGGTCTTTGACCATCAATGGACTGCCTCAAGAATTTGTTTTGGAAATTGTCACCGGAATTGATCCGAGCAAAAACACCAGCCTCGAAGGTCTTTATGCCTCAGGGGCAATATTTTGCAGCCAGTGCGAACCCCACGGCTTCAGTTGCATCACCTATTTTCTTGATCGACCAGATGTGCTGACCAGCTTTAGAACCCGGATTGAAGCTGATCAGAGCAGATTCCCGACCCTATTAAGCAATGGTAATCTGGTTGAACAGGGCTCGCTCTCTAACAACCGTCACTTTGCGGTTTGGGAAGACCCATTCAAAAAACCGGCTTACCTCTTTGCCTTGGTTGCGGGCCAGTTGGTAACCTTGAAAGATAGCTTCACCACCGCCTCCGGCCGCGAAATTGCGATCCATTTTCACATTGAAGAGCAGAACCAAAAAAAGTGTGGCCACGCCATCAATGCCCTGAAAAAAGCGATGCGTTGGGACGAAGTCGAGTATGGCCGTGAATATGATCTCAACCTCTACCAGATAGTTGCTGTTGATGACTTTAATTTCGGGGCGATGGAGAACAAGGGACTTAATATCTTCAACTCAAAATATGTTCTCGCTCAACCCGACAGTGCCAGTGACAGTGACTACGAAGCGATCGAGGGGGTCATCGCCCACGAATATTTACACAACTGGACCGGTAACCGGATAACCTGTCGCGACTGGTTTCAATTAAGCCTGAAAGAGGGCTTAACCGTTTTTCGCGATCAGCAGTATGGAGCCTACGCCTATCCCGGAGGCGGTGGCCGAATTCGCAATGTCCGACGCCTGCGAAATTTTCAATTCCCTGAAGATGCGGGGCCACTCTCCCATCCGGTCCAACCTAAAGAATATGTTGAAATCAACAACTTCTACACGACTACAATCTACGAGAAGGGTGCTGAAATCATTCGTATGTTGTGGGTTTTGCTCGGGAGCAAAGGTTTCAAAGAGGGGATGGAGCTCTATTTTACCCGCCATGACGGGGAAGCGGTAACCATTGAAGACCTACTTGCTGCAATGAGCGATGCCAATAATTTTGACCTTGAACAGTTTAAGCGCTGGTACGATCAATCAGGCACCCCTGAATTGGTCGCTGAGCAGAAATGGCAGTCGGCAACCAATGAGTTTATCTTAAACATCAGCCAAGGTTACCCAACAACTTCAGATAAGCAACAAAAACTCCCCCTGCACCTGCCCTTGACAATTGCCCTACTCGATAAAAAGGGCAGGAAACTCGATTTAAAACTGAAGAATACCGCTAAAACTGGCCCCACTCTAGATGGTAGTCGCGTTCTTGAGATCAAAAAAAGGACTGAAATTTTTCGTTTTCAGGGGATAACCGAGCAACCAACCCTCTCCCTGCTGCGCGGGTTCTCAGCACCTGTCAAATTAAAGTGTAACTACCAAAAAGATGATCTCGCTGCTCTCGCGGTCGGCGATGACGACGCTTTCAGCCGCTGGGAAGCGGGCCAAAAACTAGCCTTAATTGAAATTATCGACCTCATCGACAAACCCGAAGCCTCGCCAACTAAAGTACAATCCCTCTTCTCCAAAACCTTCGGCGTTATCATCTCTAAAACGTGGCCAGCAGATGCCGCCGATGGTGTGGCTGAGCTTCTGACCCTGCCGGGGGAAATTTATATTGGCGAACAACTCGCAGAGATTGACCCCCAAAAGATATTTAGAGCACGAAAAAACTTAAAAGCAGCTCTGGCACAAGAGTGGCGAAATGAGCTCGAAAATCTCTACCTAAAATCGCAAATTTCAGGCCCTTATCGACCGCGACCCGAAGACATGGCCCAGCGACGACTGCAAAATATCGCTTTGGATTACCTGACCGCCTTAGGCCCGGATGGCCCCGCCATTAGCCTTTGCCAACAGCAATATAAAGCCACCGACAATCTAACTAATCGTCTCGCGGCGCTCTCCGGCCTGCTCGAGATGACTCCTTTAGAAGAACTGCCAGAGCTTAACGACTTCTACCGCAAGAGTGCAACAACCCCGCTGCTGCTGGACCGCTGGTTTGCTTTACAGGCGCTGGTCCAACACCCTGACACCTGTAGTCGAGTCGAAAAGCTGCTTCAACACCCAACTTTCATGCGCACCAACCCCAACCGAGTTCGAGCTCTACTGACAACTTTTGCCCTGGCCAACCAATCAGCTTTTCACCAGAGCGATGGCTCCGGCTATCGGCTTCTCGGCCGTGAAATTACCACTCTGGATCAAACCAACCCCCAACTTGCCGCCCGTTTGGCCAACCATCTAAGCCGCTGGCAACGCTTCGCATCACCTTACAACTTAGAGATGCGAAAAGAGCTGCAAAGGTTAAGCAAAAACTCAAAAATCTCGAAAGACCTTGGAGAAATAATAGGCCGGAGTCTGCAATCAGAGTGAAAACGTAAGTAGTTTCAGTGGACAGGTGAGGACAAAAAGGAAAGAGATGAACATAAAAAGCCACAGAGCCTACCGATAGTACACAAATCAGACGGGCTCTGTGGCTTGATGAAATATTTGATGCCTTCGTAAAGAGTCACGAGATGACTAAGTAAAAAGCTACTGAGACTGTAACTCCTTAAGAGCAGCCACAGCTGCCTTTTTGGCGGCAAACTCATTGCCATCAAGGGATGCTTGAAGATAACCAATTGCCGCATCCAGATTACCGGCCGCTTTGTTAATCATCCCCAGATGATAAAGTGCCTCTGGAACCTCTTTGATCTTCTCAGCCACCCCACTCAACAGACTTAGGGCCTTCTCATTTTCACCGGCCCGATAGTAGACCCAAGCTGCGGTATCCATTAAAACCGGCTCATCCTTAAACTTCTCAAGGTAGGGCTCTAAAAGTTCCTGAGCCCGGGTGATATTCTCAGCCGTTGGTTGATGTTCTGCATAGTAGTAAGCCAAATTGTTGGCCGCGACCAATGAATTTGGCTTTTTGCCCAAGACCTCCTCGTAAATTTTAGCCGCCTCAGCAAAACCACCGGTCTGTTCGTAGAGATTAGCCAACAGCAGGGCATAAATCAGATTTTCAGGATCTTTGTCGCGAAGCTCGCGCCCCCGAGCCAGAGCCTCCTGGGGTGAACCTTTGAGAAGTTCCAAACGTACCAGAGTAAAAAGTGCGGCCCGATTATCAGCATCAACAGCGAGCTCTTTCAACAAACGTTCACGAGCCGGAGGAAAATCCCGCATCGAAACCTGAATTTGGGCTAACAACACGTTAAGGCGCGAATCATCAGGAGATTTAGCCAGGTATTGCCGCACAAGTTCAAGGGCATCGGCAGAACGACCACGGCGCACCATTAATCTGGTCGTCAGCTCTAATAATTCGGGGTTATTCGGGTTCTGCTGCAGACCTTTTTCAGCCGTCTCCAAAGCGTTAGCAAACCGGCCCTCCTGCTGATAGACCCGGGAAAGCAGGATCGCCATTGGGGCGATACGCGCATCAAGATCGAAAGCTTTCTGGAGCAGTTCTCGGCCAAGACTTGACTCCTGGTTGCCGAGATGAGCCTTGGCCAGACTAAACATAACCGGCACATTTTGCGGCACGTCCTTAAGTGTGGCCCGATACTCCGCAATCGCACCATCAAAATCACTCCGCTGCAAGAGGAGATCACCTTTCAAGATCCGAGCACTCAAATCACTGTTATTTTCAGCCAGAACAACATCAACCAACACTAAAGCCTCATCATACTGCTGCTGCTGCACCGCAATCTGCGCTAACAATAACTGGGCCCGCAAAAACTGAGGTCCGGTCTTCAACCGCTCAGAGTAGCCAGCAAGCAGCACTTTAGCGTCGTCAACCTTCTCCTTACTCATAAGATACTTGGCCATCATCTCGGTCAGGACCAAGGATTCAGGCAGATCTTTAAGCCCTTGCTCCAAAACCGCAAGTGATTTTTCCTCATTTTTCTGTTCCGCATAAAAACGAATCAGAAGTACCCGAAAACGCTCTTCCTCGGGTTGAGCCTGAGCCATCGCCACAAGCTCCTTCTCGGCGGCGGCGAAACGCTCATTGCGAATATAAAACTTGACCAGTAGAAGTTTGGCTTCAGCTTGCTTGTCAGGCTCCTGTTGTGAAATTAACAAGTTAAGCTGAACTTCGGCCTCATCAAGCTTTTTCTGCCGTTCCAGAACCGCTGCGAGGAGCAGGCGTCCGGCCCTATGCTCACTATCATTTTCAAGTAACTGCTCAAGATAGCCCTGGGCTCCAGAAATATCCTTAGAGTTGAGACGCAGGTTCGCCAACAGGATAAAAAGGTCAGCCTCTTTATTTCCATCAACAAGCAGTTTTTCCAACACTAAAACAGCTTCTTCTTCCTGACCCAAAGCCGCCAAGCTGGCCCCCCGCAACAAGCTCGCACCCTGATTTAGAGCATCTACAGCCAATATTTTATCGGCTTCCGCCAGGGCTTTTTCACTCTCACCACCCATCATCAGCAAGCGCCCGTGCATCACCTGCGCTAAAACTAAAGTGGGATCAAGCTCTAAAGCCTTATTAAAGGCTCCATAAGCCTTTTTAAACTCTTTCTGCTGAAATGAACACATTCCCAGATAGTAGTAGCCTTGAGCAAATTTCGGATCAACCTGAAGTGCATTTTTGAACTCCAGGCCGGCTTTGACATAATCCCCCTGCTCATAGAGAACAGTCCCCTTCTTGAAGAATTTATCCCGCTTCTCTTCCGGACCGCCGCCACAGGCAAAAAGTGACAACAGCAATCCAATTGCGCCCAAAACCAAAGATAGTTTCGCCAGACGAAGCATAGAACCCTCTCCTTTTCATTTAATATAAGATGGATGAATGTTTCTTTAATAGTGGGGTATATCGAAATATTTCGATATTTTCACAAGAATTCATCAAGGTTATCACAAAATCAACGCGCAAAATTATATAATCGTGCTAGCTAACCTGTATTCTATACGCACTTTAGTCAATAAAAGTCAACGACAAGAATTTTAATTGCAATTACCCAAGACCTATGGTACATGGCGCGACTCGTATATGAACTTGCAGAGTTTGCAGGTTATAGTGCAATAATGCACAAAAGACTTGGGTTGAGGAAATGCCGCATTCCCCGGCTCCCAACTCATCGTTATGGTCAGGCGCACTTGAAAATATGCGCCAATTTTGACCGACAACCTTTAACAGGGGGTTAAATTTTAAAGCAATGACAGAAGACAACATCACCAACAACAACACAGAACAGGAAGACCCGTCAATGGCGGCGTTAATGGGCGAAGGTATTGAGCGGATGAACGACGATTCTGACGCAGATGGTTTCGATGAAAATGAAGAGGATTTCGGCGATGATGACTTTGCCGCCATGTTCGAAGAGAGCGTACAAGGCAAAGAGATCAAGGTCGGTAGCCTGGTTAGCGGAACCGTGGTTTTAGTTAGTGACAACGACGTAGTTGTTGATATCGGCTATAAATCAGAAGGACATATCCCACTCAATCAGTTCCGTGATGCCAATGGCGAGTGCACTATTGCCGAAGGTGATGTAGTTGATGTATTCCTCGAACGCTACGAGGATGATCACGGCAACATCCAGCTCTCTCGCACCAAAGCCGAAAGAATGAAGGTTTGGGAAGAGATTAAAAGGATTGCCGATGAAGACGAAACTATCGAAGGGGTGGTCACAAGCAAGGTTAAGGGTGGTCTCTCGGTCGATATCGGAGTTGCCGCATTTCTGCCGGGCTCCCAGATTGACCTTAAACCGGTTCGCAACCTCGACAAACTCATTGGCGAGCGCTATGAATTCCGGATTCTTAAACATAACCAGAAACGCAACAATGTTGTTATCTCGCGCCGAGTAGTTCTCGAAGAGGTCCGTGAGAAGATGAAAGATCAGCTTCTCGATAAGCTTCAGGAAGGTGCAACAATCGAGGGCGTTGTTAAAAATATCACCGATTATGGTGCCTTCATCGACCTTGGTGGACTGGACGGACTTCTCCATATTACTGACATTTCTTGGGGTCGAGTCAACCACCCAAGCGAGCGCATTAATGTTGGCGAAACCATTGATGTAAAAATCATCAAGTACGATGCTGAACGCCAAAGGGTTTCTCTGGGCATTAAACAACTGAAAGAGGATCCTTGGACTAATGCCGATACCAATTATCCGGTAGGTACCAAGGTCGCGGGTAAAGTCATCAGCATAAAAGATTACGGTGCCTTTGTTGAAATTGAAGAGGGAATCGAGAGCCTGGTTCACGTTTCTGAAATGTCTTGGACCAAGAAGATCAAACATCCGACCCAGATTGTCAATGTTGGCGACAGCATTGATGCTGTGGTCTTAAGTATCGACCCGGAAAAACGCCGCATCTCTCTCGGCATGAAACAGGTAGAGCCCAATCCTTGGGATAACTTGATTGACAAGTACCCGGTTGGCACCAAAATTGAGGGTGAGATCAAAAACATCACCGATTTTGGTCTCTTTGTCGGTATCGAAAATGATATTGATGGCTTGGTCCATATCTCTGACATCTCTTGGAGTAAGCGCCTCAAACATCCGGGCGAAATCTACAAAAAGGGCGAAACTATTCAAGCGGTGGTCTTGAACCTTGATACCGCTAACCAACGTTTCTCTCTCGGCATCAAACAACTCAACGAGGACCCTTGGAAGAATATCAGCGGCAAACTGCTGGTTAACGACCAGGTAACCGGAACCGTAACCAACATCACCGACTTTGGCGCATTTGTTGAACTTGAAGATGGTGTTGAAGGTTTGGTCCATATCTCGGAGATCACCTCTGACAAAGATAAGAAAACCGAAGACATCCTCAAGGTTGGCGACCAGGTAACTGCCAAGGTCTTAAATATCAACAATGACGACCGTAAGATTGGCTTAAGCATCAAAGCCTTTACTGAAGAGAAAGAGAAGATGGAGAGCGGTGAGTACATCACCGATAGCTTCCAGAAGGGCAAGGTCTCTTTTGGTGAACTACTGCAACAAGCGACTGACGGTCAGAAAGATGACAGTGGAGACAGTACGGAAGCTGAGGAAAGCGTTGCTGCTGACACAGCCACCGAAACTGTTGCCGATGATGCCCCGGAAGATGATGCCCCGGAAGCAGTGGCCAGTGAAGAGAACAGTGCTAGTGAGGAAGAGGAGAGCGCCAGCGAATAACTTCGCCGCCGCCACGTTGCACCCTCAAAACTAAGCTTAATTGTTTCTTAAAAAGCCCGGTAGTTGCCCAAAGCAGTTACCGGGCTTTTTTTAACCTTACAAACTGGTGGTTCAAGGCTGGGCATTATATAATCGCCCAATTTTCAACCACCCACTGAACAGGCTAAAACAACCCTTATGATCTGGATTATTTTCTTATTAGCGGCACTTGCAGTTCTTATCTCAGGACATAAATTGACCAAAGCCGGAGATGAATTGGCCGAGGTAACCGGGATGAGTCGGGGGTTTATTGGGGTTATCCTTTTAGGTTTTGTCACTTCACTACCGGAGCTGGTCAGCACCCTCAGCGCAACCCTCTTCGTTAATGCTCCGAACTTAGCTTTAGGCAATATATTCGGCAGCAACGCCGCGAACCTGGCAATTCTGGCCCTGCTCGACTTGGTCATTACCCGGCGAGCCCAACAGGAGCGGCACCGCCTCAACAGCGAAAACCAACTCACCGCCTACCTCTCACTGATAATCATCAGCCTCGCAGTAATGGGGCTTGCGAGCCAGGGTTTCTGGCACATTTTTCACCTTGACCTTTTCTCGATTTTTATTGCTATAGCCTACATAATCGGCCTCCAGAAACTCCACAAATTTCAAACCACTCAAGAAGTCGATTGCAGCACCAATTCAGGCAAATCCCCGAGCCACCAAGTTGTCCCGCAAACCCTGAAACGGGCTCTCTTGATCAACGCCGGGGTGATTGTCGCTGCATCCATAGCCTTGGCCACCTGCGCTGAACATATCGCCGAGATTACCGACTGGGGCACTACCTTTGTCGGTAACAGTCTGCTCGCAATTGCAACCTCACTACCCGAGATTGTCGTCACCTTCAGCGCCGTCAAAATCGGCAGTTTTGCGATGGCGGCCGGGAATATTTTCGGTAGCAACCTGTTTAATGTAGCAATTTTGGCCTTAGCCGACTTAGTTTTTTTCCGCTCATCAATTTTTGCCGTGGCCTCGAAAAGCCAGAGTCTGATCGCAGCTATTGGTCTCTTAATGAGCGGCCTCTATCTCTTCTCAGGAATTTACGGTTCACAAAGAAAACTCGCCGGCCGCTGGCCCGTCGACTCCCTTTTAGTCGTTGGCGTCTATTTTTTTAGCCTCTATGCCCTATTTGCCATGCGTTAGGGATTTAAGGAAAAATCGATATGAATGGTTACTATGGACGCATTCTCAAAGTCAATTTAAGCAATCAGAGTTTTCAAATTGAGCGGCCGGATCCGGATATTTATCGCAAATATCTGGGAGGTAAAGGCTTGGCTTCCTGGTTACTTCATGAAAACAATCCCCCTGGAGTCGACCCTCTGGAACCGGAAAACTGTCTGATTTTTGCCACCGGACCCTTTACAAAAAGCCGGATCTGGGGCGGTAGTCGCTACGGAGTTTTCAGCAAATCCCCGCAGACCGGTATCTATGCCGAATCCTACTCCGGTGGCAAAGTGCCGGAAGCGATTGATGCTGCTGGCTTTGATGCTATAATGGTCAGTGGCGCCAGTAGATCACCTCTAGTTTTAAAAATCTCTCCTGATGGTGCCGAATTTCACACAGCCGATGATCTATGGGGACTTGACACCTACAAAAGTGAAGATGCCCTAAACCAACGCTTTGTCACGTCTTCCTATCGAAAATCCGGGTCTTTAGTTATCGGACCGGCCGGTGAAAAGCTTGTTCGTTTTGCAGTGATCGAAAATGATTACTGGCGCTCAGCCGGACGTACCGGTATGGGTGCAGTTATGGGATCAAAAAAACTTAAAGGGATATTTTTTCACGGAGACCGTCAACGACCTGTAGCAGAACCTGAAAAACTTAGTAACTGGTCTAAAGATTTTGCCCGTAATAACCGTGAGAACCCTGGGGTTTTGGCCTACAAGAAATTGGGCACTCCGATGATGGTTAAGATCATGAATGAAGCCGGAGCTTTCCCAACCCGTTACTGGACTAAAGGCAGCTACAGCCAATGGCCCAAGATCGACGCCGAAACATTGCACAAAGATTGTGACGTTACACCGCACTCCTGCCTTAAATGTTTCATGGCCTGTGGCCGCCTGACCACAATTAGCCAAGGACGCCATAAGGGGTTAAAGATTGAAGGGCCAGAGTATGAAACTATCTACGCCTTCGGCGGGCTTTGTGAGATTGACTCAATCGAGGAGATTGCCTACCTGAACAACATCTGCGACCAACTTGGAATGGACACAATCACAGCGGGAAATCTTTGTGCCTTTACGATTGAGGCCTCACGCCGTGGTAAAATTGATTTTCAACTAGATTATGGCGAGGTTGATAAAATTGCGACTCTACTCTCTGAGATTGCGACGAAACAAGGTCTGGGTGCAATCTTAGCTGAAGGGATCGAACCTGCCGCCAAAACCTTTGGCCTTGAAGATCTGGCCGTACATGTCAAGGGGATGGAGCCCGCCGGTTACGACCCGCGGGTCTTAAAAGGCATGGGTTTAGCTTACGCCACCTCTGATCGCGGTGCCTGTCATTTGCGTTCAACCTTTTACAAACCCGAGTTGAGCGGCATGATTAAACCTGAGCAAACCACAGATAAAGCCGAACTTTTCATCGATTTTGAAGATCGCTTAACTATCTTTGACACCCTGATTCTCTGTCGCTTCTACCGCGATCTCTACCCCTGGGAGACCCTGACCGAACTCTTACAGATGGTTACCGGAGAAACTATTAGCAAATCCTCGCTCCAAGATGTCGCCAGTCGAATTGCCAACCTGGTCCGCCGCTTTAACCTGCGTGAAGGAATGAGTCCCGACCGTGATTGTTTGCCGCCACAGCTCCACCGCAGCCTTGAGGATTCGCAAAAAACAATTACAACTGATGAACTTCAATTTATGTTGCAGGATTACTATAAACTACGCGGTTGGGATAAAAAGGGCACCCCTGCAAGGTGAAAGCTAGCTTCGCAACTAATTTCACTTGACAAACAGAGGCATCCATTGTAAGCGGTGCCTGTTTTTTACGATCGGCAAAATACAATCGACAGTTTCAGAGCATAATTGAAACTCAAAAATAACTTTAACTCCAGGAGGAAAACCCATGTCAATGCTTAACGAGACCTGTAAAGACTTCAACACAGTTTTAGCTTCAAAAGCCGCAGTTCCCGGTGGTGGTGGAGCCGCTGCCATGGGTGGCGCTATCGGCATGGCCCTCTCCAATATGGTCGGCAACCTGACCATCGGCAAGAAAAAATACGCCGATGTCGAAGATGAAGCCAAAGAGCTGGTTGCCAAAGGCGAAAAGGTCATTGCTGCCCTTGAAGCTCTGGTTGATAAAGACGCCGAGGTTTTTGAGCCGCTCTCCAAAGCCTACGGGATGCCGCGCGCGACCGATGAAGAGAAAAAGCTTAAAGCTGCAACCATGGAAGCCTGTGGTAAAACCGCCTGCTCCGTACCTCTCGACATTATGCGTCAAGCCTATGAAGGCATCAAGATTCATCAACGCATGGGTGTGATCGGGACTATGATCGCAATCTCCGATGTCGCCTGCGGGGTTGTATTCTTAAAAGCCGCACTGATCTCCGGAAGCCTCAATGTTATTATTAATATTAACGGCATCAAGGATCAAGAGTTCAACAAAGCGGCCAAAACTGAGATGGACCAGCTCCTGGCTGACGGTTCCAAGATTGCTGATGAGACCCTAGAACTGGTTCTTGGGAAACTGAAATAAAAAAATCACATTATGATAGCGGCGAACTTTGCTTCGCCCTCATAAATGGGGTCGCATCTTGACAAAGTCTGCTGAGAAATCTCAATAAGAACAAGCATCCTGAGACGCCTTCATCAAGAAACAACCCCAACCCCGACAGTTTGAAACTGTAGTACGTTAAGATTTACAATCTTTACCACTAAATGGAGAAATTTATAATGGCTGAAATTTTGAAAGGCAAACCGGTTGCCGACGCGATGAAAGCAGAGTTGACCAAAAAAGTAGAGGCTTTGAAAGCTCGTGATATCATGCCCAAACTCGGAATTATCAGGGTTGGCGCGCGTCCCGACGATCTTTTTTACGAAGGTGGAGCAAAAAAGACCTGCGATGTTGTCGGTATGACTTATGAAGTATTTGAATACCCCGAAGACATCAATCAGGCTGATTTTGAAAAAGCCGTCACAGAAGTCGGCGCCAACGACTCTATTCACGGCATCCTGATGTTTGCGCCGCTACCGAAACACCTCGATGATCGTAAAATTCGGGCCCTGATCCCGGTCGAAAAAGATGTGGATTGCATGACTTTAGGTGGTGCAGCTAAGGTTTTCGCTGACGATCTCTCCGGCTTTCCGCCATGCACACCAACTGCGTGTATGGATATGTTACACTTCTACGACATTCCAATTAAGGGCAAACGTTGCGTGGTTTTAGGCCGCTCACTGGTTGTCGGCAAACCGGTGGCGATGCTACTCTTACGCGAGCACGGCACAGTAACCCTCTGCCACTCCCGCACCGAAAACTTGAACCAGGTCTGCCAGGAAGCTGACATCCTGATCGCTGCTGTCGGCCGCGCTAAAATGGTTAAAGCTGACTTTGTTAAAGCTGGCCAGATTGTAATTGATGTCGGCATCAATGAAGATCCCGACCGCCCCGGAAAATACTGTGGTGACGTTGATTTTGCCGAGTGTGAACCGGTTGTTGGAAAGATTACTCCGGTCCCGGCTGGTGTCGGTTCGGTTACGACTGCGGTTTTGTGTAAACAGACAATCATCGCCTGTGAGCAGTTGAATCCGTAAAGTTTAAGAATTTATTACTGTAATTCCAAAAAGAGTGACCCGGAAGAACATTCCGGGCCACTCTTTTTCTACATGCCCCCCCTACCACTGTCCCAACACCTCAGTCGTCAAATTTCAAAACCATAAATATAATTTATCAATTCAAAAATCACACATTTTTGGCCTCTAAAGGGAAACTATGCTATCATAATAGCCTAATAAGTTGTTTAATGATAAAATATATGTTACTTTAATAGCAATATTATAATCTGAAGTTTATGCTTTCTCAGTTGTTGCCAAAAAATAATGTGATCCAATGAAATGTACGATCGAAATTTTTCTTGATGGAGATTGGCAAAAAGCTGGTTTTTTTGAGCCGGATGAGGGTCAATTAAATTTAGGCGTTGCTGGTAGCGGTCGTTTTGATTACGACATTGATTATGCGGTTAGCTATATTGACCGACCTTATTGTCAGGTCGGGTCTAGGTATCCGGTAAATTTTGAGCTCTATAGAGAATCAACATGGCCAGCCTTTCTACTTGACTTACTTCCTTCTGGGGCCGGACGCAGGGTCTGGGTTAAGCGCCTGGGCTTGCTTGATAACGAGAGTGCTGATTGGCATCTTTTACTCAAGGGAGCTGGCAATCCGCCTGGAAATCTACGTATTCAAGAAGCGAGTGAACGCTCTCCAGTTGATCATCCTGGCTTTGCAAAGAGTGATGTTGTCAATCGGCACGAAGATTTCATTGAATATGCCGAAAGAAATGGTGCTCTTGTTGCTGGAGCCACTGATGTTCAAGGTGAAGCGCCAAAGTTTCTCATAAATCAGGATTGCCAGGGGAAATGGCATGCTGATGGGGCCTTACCAGATAGCAAGATAAAAAAGTTCTGGTTGATAAAATTCCCCAGAGGAACAACCAACCCGGATCGCTTGATTCTAAAAAACGAAGCTCCTTACTATGAAGTTGCCAGAAGTTTTGGACTAAGAACCGGAGAACCTCTAGAATTTATTGACAACAGTCTTTTTATCTCTCGTTTTGACCGCTCTGTCAAAACGGGACAAGTTGCAAGATATGGCTTGGAAACCTTGGCCTCAGCTACGGCTTCGAGCTCATTTGGAAGATACGGTTCACACCTCTCATTTTGCCAGGCAATAGCCAAATATTGTACTCTTCCTGATGAAGAAATTTTAGAATATCTAATGCGGGACATACTAAATGTAGCACTGCGAAATACTGATAATCATGGTCGTAATACAGCTTTAGTAAAATACCCAAACGGAAAAATTGAGCTATCCCCTCTTTATGATTTTGCTCCAATGTTTCTTGATCCCGAAGGAATTGCCCGGGCCACAAGATGGGATGGTGCACTGGAAACTGTGATCGGGCGGCCGTCGTGGGGGAAAATTGCCGAGGCTCTCTCTCCCTACGTCACCGAACCTGAAAAAATCATGGTAGCCCTGAAAAAATGTGCACTTCGCCTGGCCAAAATGCCGGAAACTATGCATCAATGTGGAGTCGACGACTTTTTGATAGAAAGGGTTGTTGGCCGGATTCAGGAAATTTGCGAAGATTTATTTGATGCAAGTCGATAAAAGGTGCTTATAGAATGAGGAAATTGCCACCAGAAGAGGTACGGAAAGAGAAGGAGAAGCTCTATGAAGAGATTATTCAGGGCCGTTTGACAATTGGTCAAGCAACTTTATGGATGCGTAAAATCGTAGGTTTGACACAAAAGGATTATGCCGAAAAGATACTTAAAATTTATCCTCGCGTCCTTATGGATATTGAAAAAGATCGTGGAAACCCGACCCTTGAGACCCTGAACAAAATCGCTCGCCCCTTTGGCCTGAAGGTTATGTTTATGCCCACAAAGAAAAGTTGATGGCGTCGTAAAAAGTCCGATACTTCTACGAGTGCATCAAAAGTTCAAACTGAAATAATTGTAATGCTACTCAGCTTACAATTCTTCCAAGCAAGCTATTCGTAAGCAGTTTAATTCACACGACTTTCAAGCATACCCTGCAAGCAACAACAGACTTCATTGATAACCGGCCCCCAGGACCCCGGGTCAGGCTGGCGGAAAAGCCTCATACTCGGATACCAGGGTGAATCATCACGATCTAGCAACCAGCGCCAGTCAGCATCAAAAGGGAGCAACAACCAAGTCGGACAAGACAAAGCACCTGCTAAATGTGCGACTGAGGTATCGCACGAGATCAGAAGATCAAGATTTTGCAATATTGCTGCCGTATCCTGAAAATCATTAAGCTCGCCGGACAAATCAATAAATTCCCGACAACTCTCCCCTGCACCTGTGAACGTTGCAATAAGCTGCACATCGACGGCAACCTGCTCCTTCTGTAAACTGTAAAAGCTGACACCTTTAAGGGCAAAAATACGACTGAACAGTTTTAACGAGATTGAACGATTAATATCATTGGCATGATGGGGATTCCCGGCCCAAACCACACCAACCTGTAAGCAGGTGACCTTATTCGAACGTGTTCTGTCGGTGACTAAACGCAAACACCACTTTTTCTGAAACTCTTCACTCACCCTAAGGTAGGGATTGACAGGCGCAACAACATCAGGCTGAGCCTGAAAGAAACGCGGAAGATTAAGCAGTGGCACCTGAACATCATGAACCACCCGGTCCCGCTCACATAGGCCCATTATCTTAATCTTGGGAAAACTTGAGCGCAACAACTCAACCAACACTTCCTGAACTACCAGAACCACCGATCCAGCCAACTCATTCAACTGCGGCAAATAACGAACAAAGTTAATGGTATCCCCCAAACCCTGCTCTGACCAGACCAGAATAGTCTTTCCGCTTAAGTCTTCTCCCTGCCATAAAAAATCCGAGGCAAATTGCCCCAGACGGTTAGCCTGCCAACGGGCCTCGTATAACTCAAATCCCTCTTCCCAATCACCCTTCTTAAGTAACACAATACCCAGATTCTGACGAAATTCGGCCTCATTTGGAGCCTGTTCAACTAATTTGCTGCAATAAGTTATGGCCTCATCCACTCGCCCCAACTCTTTTGCGATACGACTCAATGCAAATAGAGCCCGGATATGACCCGGTTCAACTACAATTATCTGACTGAAAATTTTTAGGGCGGACTCCTTGTTGTTTTCATTTACTGCTAGACACCCAAGATTATAGAGAATCTCACTTTTGCTCCCGGAAACCATTTCGGCCTGTTGCAGTAATCCACGGGCAACCACCAAATCACCACGCCCAGCCGCAACTACACCAAGATTATTCAACCAAATCGGGCTCCCGGGATTTTTTTTAACCAGAGAACCCAGCAACCCAAAAGCTGCCGTAAAATCTCGATTCTCATAGGCCACTTTAGCCAAAGCGTTAGTCACCGGCAAACAATCGGGGTCTTTTTGCCGAAGATCCTCGTAAAACTTGACCGCCTCAGCCCAGCGCCGATCTTCGACCAAGGAGACAAAAAGCCCCCGATCTAAGGCTGACAACTCATTAGCGCCCGGCATTACAAAGATAAAAACAAACTCAGGCCAAGCCATCACAAAACCCTCAAAATGATCCTCAAATCATCTATAAAACAATTGACTTCTTTCCCACAAAGATGCATTGTATTAACATCTCATTAATAAAAATAGATACCTGAATGCAGCCGACAATAGCAAGCTTAAATGTAACTGCTCTGAGTAGTACATACAACTATAACATTAAGAGGGCATGACCTGATTTCCCAAAAATGGATCAGGATTTGTGTACACTGACAGCTATAATTCTATGGTCCAGCGAAACCCTGCTCGGTGTAATCCCCGAAATGCTTTCAATAAAAGATCAGGAGAGTTTTATTATGAATACTTTACGATGGGATGATCTTCCTTGTTACGTCTATGACGAGTACAAACTTTGGGAAGGCAGCTGGGAATTGATTCATGGTGTACCATATGCCATGAGCCCCGCACCATCAATTAAACATCAGAAAATCAGTAATAATATTGCATGGCAACTCCAGGATAAATTAAAAAGTTGTGAGAGATGTCACGCCCTTCTACCCGTCGATTGGCGAATTGGAGATTCTACAGTCGTCCAACCGGACAATATGGTAATCTGTCACAAACCACATAATGACGCTTTTATTAGCAAATCTCCAAAAATAATATTTGAGATATTATCTCCTTCAACAGCAAAAAAAGACACTACTATTAAATTCAACATCTATGAAAGTGAAGCTGTAGACTACTATATCATAGTCAATCCCGACGATGATATAGCGAAAGTATATAAACTGAAGGAAGGAAAATATATTAAGATTTGTGACGCAAGAGAGGAAACAGTTACATTTGCATTGGATAAGTGTTCTTTTAATTTTGACTTCAGCAAGCTATGGCTTTAGAGAAGCTATGAGATCAAAAAATGCAATTGCTACCAGCATAGCTCCAGGCTCTCGATTCAACCCAATATAAGTCCATCAAGATTAATCCTGCCGCCGCCAATTTAAGGAACATTACGAAGAGCCCCCACCCAAAAAAGAGCGACCATATAGACCTTCATTCCGAATTTATTAGAACAGATTTGCATAAAAAGATCGTGCTTTTAACCGGTCCCCGCCAAAGTGGTAAAACGACTCTGGCGAAAATGATTACCCCATCGTTCGACTACTTCAATTATGACAGTGCCGAGCATCGGCTTGCCCTACAGGAAAAATCATGGGATAGAACAAAGCCCCTTGTCATTTTCGATGAACTTCATAAAATGACACGATGGAAATCATGGCTTAAAGGGGTTTACGATACCGAAAAAGCCCCCCATCCATTCTTGTAACCGGCAGCGCCAAACTTGACACCTATCGCAAGGTCGGCGACTCTCTAGCCGGCCGTTTTTTTCAGTATCGCCTTCATCCTCTAGATCTAAAGGAGATCGCGCTTCTCAAACTGGAAAACCTTACCGCTTGCGCGCTCCTCAAAGAGATCCACCGTTTGAATGATCTCTACGGCGAATCATACAACTTGTACTACATTCGGACAAAGGAAGGCTTTGAAATTGATTTCCAGGTAACTGGTGAAAAACATTCGGAACTACTGCTTGAAGTGAAATGGGGTGATGATAAACCGAGTCGTAATTTTTCCAGATTTGCCACCTATTTCCCTAACTCGCGCAAGGTGCAAATTGTAAAGGAGCTTACTCGTGAAAAAACCTTTCCCGATGGCCTTGAGATTCGCAAAGCTCATTCTTGGCTGGCAAATCTATGGCTCAACAATGAAAAAGAGTAAGATAAAACAGTTTTCCACGTTCAGGCACAACTTTACTGGCAGCAATGCT
>DAOWHJ010000011.1 GCA_030641485.1 Pseudomonadota bacterium | reverse complement strand
TATGTCGCTTTTCCATTTGCAGAAATGGGGTTTACCCACCCTGGTCGTCTGCATTTTGCCAAGCGTTACTGGTACGCACCGGATCGGGCCCTTGATGCTCTTTTTAACGGCAATCGCCATTTTCGACGCAACCGGCGGGGAATTTTGCAGTTGATGTCAGACCTTGGTATTGATGCTGAAAAGTCGCCCTTTGTTCCGGTCGAGCACCATTTAGCTCATGCTTCCAGTGCTTATCATTTGAGTGGTTTTGAGGGAAAATGCGCCATTTTGGGGATTGATGGAAAAGGGGAGTATGCCACCACTTTTTTTGGTTATGGTGAGAATGGTGTTATCCATAAAATCAAAGAGTTTTACGATCCTGATTCTTTAGGTGGGGTCTACGGTGCCATGACCCAGTTTCTGGGTTTCGAGATGCTTGATGGTGAGTTTAAGGTGATGGGTATGGCACCTTACGGTGACCCGAAAAAATATGATTTTTCACGGCTATTGGAGTCCGATGGGCGCGACTTGAAAGTCAACACTGATCTTGTCAATGTTGTTGGTTTGAGGCGCTATAAAGATCAGCGTCGAGGTTACTATTTTAGTCCTAAACTAGTAGATTGGCTTGGACCTAGGCGCGAAGGTGATGAGATCGATGACCCTTATATCGATTATGCCGCCGCGATTCAACTACTGCTTGAGGAGACCTCGTTGAAATTGGTTGAAACCTACCTTGGCGATATTCTGCGTGAAACTGGCCGGCTCTGCTTTGCCGGTGGGGTTGCTTTGAACGTGAAACTGAATCAGCGGCTTATGGAGTTGCCGGCAGTAAAAGAGATTTTTGTCCAACCTGCGGCCAGTGATGCCGGAACTGCGATCGGGGCAGCCTCATTTGTTGCTCAAGACCGGGGTGATAAGGTTAAAAAACTTAGACATGTCTATTTAGGGCCTGCATATACAAGCGAGAAATGTCTTGATGCAATTCAAAGACATTCGGAAAAACCCTATTGGGAAAGGGTGGCAAATGTGCCCGAAACCGGGGCTAAAATTCTTGCTGATGGTCATCCTTTAGCTTGGTTTCAGGGGCGAATGGAGTTTGGTCCCCGATCTTTAGGCTGTCGCAGTATTTTAGGTGACCCCAGCCATCGTGGGGTTGCTGACCGGATTAACTCACAAATTAAGTATCGTGAACGCTGGCGGCCATTTTGCCCGAGCATGCTCGATACGGTCGCAGCCGAGATTCTTCAGACTGATCATCCGGCTCCCTATATGACCTTCGCTTTTACGGTTGCTGAAGCGTGGAAAGCGAGAATTCCTGAGGTTGTGCATGAAGATGGCACGGCTCGGGCTCAGATTGTTGATCGTGAGACTAATCCCATATATTACGCTTTGCTTGAAGAACTTGAAAAACTACGCGGGGTCCCTGTAGTCTTAAATACCTCTTTGAATCGTCGGGGTGAGCCCATGATTTGTTCGCCGACTGATGCCCTGAATATGTTCTATGGCTGTGACCTTGAGTATCTTATGCTTGAGGATATCCTAGTGACCAAGGTGGCTAAGGCGTGAGCCCTAAGTTTACTATTCTCGGACAACCTTCAAGGTGGGTTGGCTGGGTTATGACTCAGACTTAGTCTTAGTGCTGAACATCAGGCATGGTTTTCCAGATGAGCTCAAAACTACTTGGGCTGGATTTTCTCTTGATTTAAATGAGTAGGCTCTGCAACCGTGTGGTTTTTTGGGGTCGTAGGTTACATAGTAGTGCTGGCACTGGCGGCAGGCAGGGTAGCGAGACATGACTTTTTACGATGGCATCGAAGGTTACAGTTACTGTATTATTTTAACGTTGAATTCACGGCGGAGATTCTTACTTAACTCTTGGGCGGCTTGCTCCAGTTTCTCGTCATAGAGTTTGGTTTTGATCTGCTCTTCCGTGTCCGGGGTCAAAGAGTGTTCATCTTCACCACCAGTGCGATTGCTGACCATGATCATATGATAGCCGAGTGAGCTTTTAATGACATTACTGGCTTTTCCTAAAGGTAGTTCGTAAGCCACATCTTCGATCTCTGTAAGTAAATGTCCGCGCTCGAATGTCCCCAAGCGTCCACCTTTAGTTGCGGACGGGCCTTCCGAATATTTACTTGCCAGAGCAAAGAAATTCTCCTCATTCTTTAACTTGTTGCGTACATTTTTCCAAACTTCACTCTGCTCTCCGGCCGCGGCATTTGTAGAGCTGTTAGGGATAAAGATCTGGGCTAAGGTGACGCTCTCTTCTGATTTGAAGAGGTTGTGTTTTTTTGCGTAGGTTAAAACTTCCTGGTTAGTGATGATGATGTTGGCTTTGACCACTTTTGAAACAAACTTTGCTTTTAGTAGGTCGCTGGCAATTTTGTTGTGATAGGATGTGAAAGTAAGTCCTTGATTAACTAAGGCTTTTTCGAGCATTTCCTGATCCATATGGTTTTGCTTTAAGACTCTGTCAATGGTTTCGTCAACACTATCTTCAGAAACGCTGATACCCATTGAGGTTGCTTTTAAAGATATTAATAATTCATCAATTAGCACCTCAAGGGTTTTATTTCTGATCTCATCCTGTTTATTTTGAGCAAGCACATTAAAGTCATCCTGGCGATATTCAACTGAAATTGCCTGGCGCACACTCATTGAGGTTATAACCTGATTACCGACGATTGCCGCGACCCGGTTTGTGATTATGGCATTTGCGGGTCTGGAAACTAGACTCAGGCTGAAAACTGCGAGGAGCAAGGTTAAACTTTTTTTCATGTCTTTCTCTTTTATTATAATGCAGTCAAGTGTTGATGGTAGATTTTGATGGAATGTTGTTCCTGGCTCTGTTTAAGCCAGCGTTGAAAGTTTTTTTGTAAACGATCAGCAAAGAGAGTGTCCTTAATTCGGTTCTCAACCTCGGGGAAAGGGATACTGCCTGCGGGTGATTTTTTTCGTATTCTGACCAAATGGTAACCATAAGGGGTTGCCACAGGCGCGCTGGTTTGACCAAGTTTCAAGTTTGGCAGAACTGTCGCAAGCCCAACAGGCATTTCTGCAACCGTGATCAGGCGCTCACTGTTGCGCCCTGCAGGTCGGTTTGCGGTTGCCTGTAGGTTGTTTGCGGCTTCAGCCATAGTCAACTGTCCTTTTTCAAGCTTCTCTTTCATTTCCCAGGCTAAATGCTCGGTATCTAGGAGTAGATGTTCGAGCTGGTAGCGAGATTCGGTTGAAAACTCCTCTTGGTGTTGTTCGTAGTAGTCATATGCTTCTTTGTAGGAAGGGAATGCGACCTCTTTTCCGAGTTCACTTAATACCACTCGAAGCGCTTTGGTGCATTTTCCAGGATCTACCCGATCAGTGTCGGTTAAAATACCTCGGTGTTGAGCCTCAATAAGCAGGAGGCGTTCATTGATAAGTTGGTCAAGCGCCGCTTTAGCATTGGCAAACTGAGTTTGTTGCTCCGGTGCAACCGGGTCCTCAGCGGCACCCGTCCCCTCATAAGCGTCAAGCCGAGCTCGAACTTGATTGCGCGTGATTTTCTCACCATCGATAGTTGCAACAATATTTTGCGGTGGCGTGCAGCCACAAAGCAAGATCGGTCCAATTAAGGTGATAAAAATTACAGTGCGATGAAATAGGGATTTAATTAGGCTGAACCGTTTTGCTACTCAATTACTTCTGGGTACAGAACCACATTGGATTTTTTCTTCAGGCTCGCAATATACTCTTGGAATACCTGACTCTTTTTCTTCTGGATGAGTTTGTTTTCAATGTTTGTCCTGACTTCAGCTAAGGGGGTACTGCCGGATTCTTTAATCTCAACAACTTCGATGATATGGTAGCCAAACTGAGTTTTTACGGGGTCACTTACTTCCCCTTTTTTAAGTGTGAAAGCAACATCAGAGAACTCTTTGACCATGCGCTCATGGGTGAAGAAACCTAAATCTCCACCTTTCGCTGAACTTGGACAGCTGGAGCTCTCTTTTGCTAGGGCCGCAAAATCAGCACCGCCTTTCAACTTTGTGGAGATCTCTTTGGCTGTAGCTTCTTCCGCCACTAGGATATGTCGGACTCTAACCTGTTTTGCCTGTTTGAACTCATCATTGGCATGGGTCTGATAGTATTGCTCGACATCCTTATCACTGGGGGTCTTTATCCGGCTCTCAATCTCACGTTGGATCAAGGCGGTAATGACGATTTTATGAGTTGCATCATCGATCTGGTTTTTGACCGCCGGGTCTTTGTCAATTCCCTGTTTAATCCCCTCTTGGTAGAAGAGTCGCGAGGTTGCAAGCTGTTCGAGAAATTCTTTTTGCATTCTTTTGTCACCGGCCATCTGTTTTAAATTTGGCGGTAATTTTTTGATTTCAGCCTGAAATTCACTTAAAGTGATCTTCTCTGTTCCGACTTCAGCGACGATTGGGTCATCCGCGGCAACAACCGGGAGGATGGCATAGGTGCTAACTAATGTGAAAAGAGCGATAGAGAGCGAAATTCTGGCACAGAAATTTTTCATTGATAGATTCCTTTGTTTATGAAATAGGTTGTATTTTTTATGTTATTGCTTTGTTTCTGAAGCAATTTAACGAATTTACCGTAGTTGATTAAAAGAGCCGCTCCACCTATCAGGTCAATAGATTTTTTGCAACAGCTTTTCACACCAGGTATAGAGTTCATTGGGTTCTATGGTGGTTTCAATGTTGAACCAGTGCTCTTTTGTCAGCCGGTAACGGTTCGGCTCTTGTTGTAACAATGTCATTATGGTTTCGGTTACGGGTGGATGTTCGGGGTTCAAGTGGAGGCAAACTTTTTTGCGGCTCAAATCCAGGGCTAGGATATGGTAGCTCTTAAGCAATATTTTTAGATTTTTAAGTCGCAATAGGTTGAGGACTTCCTCCGGGGGTATCCCGCAGCGGTCGCTTAACTCATCTTCGAGTCGGGCGAGTTCGAGATCATTTTCAGCGGCGGCAATCTTTTTGTAAAACTGGAGTCGCAGGGTTAGGTCGGGGAGGTAGGCTGGTGGAATGTGAGCTGAGAGTTTGACCTTTACTTCAGGTTCCGCGGTCTTAATCTTTAAGTTACTGCCGCGGGCTTCGTTGATCGCCTCATTGAGCATCTCTTGGTAGAGTTCGTAGCCAACTGCCGATATTTGACCGGACTGTTTTTTGCCGAGAATGTTCCCGGCTCCGCGAATCTCTAAATCCTGCATAGCGATGCGAAAACCGGCACCCAAAGTATTGGCTTCAGCCAGAGCGTTAAGCCGTTTTTGGGCCTCGTGAGACAATCTTTCGAGTTCTGGGACCAGAAGGTAGGCGTAAGCTTTACGTTGGGATCGGCCGATGCGGCCTCGCAACTGATATAGTTGGGCTAAGCCAAAATTTTGGGCATTTTCAACGATCATTGTGTTGGCGTTGGGGATGTCAAGGCCTGATTCAATTATCGTTGTGCAGAGTAAAAGATCATATTTATGTTCATCAAAACCGAGCATTACCTTTTCTAAATCGCTTTCTCGCATCTGACCATGGCCGATGCAGATTCTGATTTCAGGGAGCAGAGCTTTAAGCCGGGCGGCTCGGGCTTCGATGGTGGCGATGCTGTTGTGGACAAAAAACACCTGGCCGCCACGGCCCATCTCTTTTTCGACAGCTTCTTTGATGATCAGGTCGTCGTAGGCGGCCACAAATGTGCGGATCGCCAGACGGTCTCTGGGGGCCGTTGTGATTGCACTTAAAGAGCGCATACCTGAGAGTGAAAACTGGAGGGTGCGCGGGATCGGAGTTGCGCTCATCGAGAGGACATCGAGCATGCGTTTGAAATTTTTTAGTTTCTCTTTATGGCGCACCCCGAATTTATGCTCTTCGTCCAGAACCAATAGTCCTAAATTTTTGAATGAAATATCCTTTTGCAGGAGACGATGGGTACCGATAACTACGTCAATTGTACCGGTGCGCAGGCCTTCAGCCACCTCTTTTTGTTGAGCTGGGGTGCGGAAACGGCTTAAGACAGCAACCCTGACCGGGTAGTTGCTAAAGCGTTCACTGAAAGTTATGAAATGTTGTTGAGCTAAAATCGTGGTTGGTACTAGAATAGCCGCTTGGCGGCCCGATAGGATGGTTAGGAAAACCGCTCGCATAGCAACTTCGGTTTTGCCAAATCCGAC
>DAOWHJ010000039.1 GCA_030641485.1 Pseudomonadota bacterium | reverse complement strand
TCGAATGATATCTCAAAGAATTGTATAAGGCCGGCTCTCTCCGCATCTGAAGGGCACTCAATTGTTAATGTCTGTTCAAGCAAGGTAAAGGCTTTCTGGAAATGAGAAAAGCGTTGCTTCCAGCGAATGTCCTGATCAATTTCGATTGTCATTTATTATCACTTTTCCTCTAGCTTTTTGCAGAAGGAGTTAAAAAGTCTGAACAGTGCTATTTTATGATTAGTTTGTAATAGCGCAGTGGCAAATTCACAAAAATCGCTAAGTCGCGATTCAACCACATTGCGCACCACTTCCAGATTCCAGCGGCGGACCGAGTTTAGGGGAGTTAAAACGAGAACCGCCAGGCAATCGGGGATGGCATCTAGAATTAGTTCAATAAATTTTTCTTGTAATTGAGGGGTGAGAGTTTTTTGCAAGTTATCCCCCTTTTTTAAAGGCGCAAATCGGCCTCTTCTTGTTTTAAGATATATTTTAGATCGTAGAGCACGTGTTCTGGTTTTCCCAGGGCGCGGAGTGCTTGGGCACCCATCTCAACAAACTGTTGATGGGCGACTGCGATGATTATGCCATCATATGTATTTTGTTGCGGGTTTTCGATTGGAGTGATGTCGTAAGCATTTTGAGCTTCAGATATATCTACCCAGGGGTCGTAGACATCGACGTTTACGCTGTACTCTTTGAGTTCATCAACAATGTCAACAACCCGAGTATTGCGGAGATCAGGACAGTTTTCTTTAAAGGTCAGACCCATGACCAGGACTTTTGCGTCTTTAATATGGATGCCTCGTTTCATCATGGTTTTTAGAAGTTGGGAGACGACGTAAGCACCCATGCCGTCGTTGAGGCGGCGTCCGGCAAGGATAATCTCAGGATGGTAGCCGATGGCCTGGGCTTTATGGGTTAGGTAGTAGGGGTCAACGCCGATGCAGTGTCCCCCGACAAGGCCCGGCCGAAACGGGAGAAAATTCCATTTGGTTCCCGCGGCTTCCAAGACAGCTTCGGTGTCGATATCCATTCTATTGAAGATTAGGGCGAGTTCGTTTATGAGAGCGATATTGAGATCGCGTTGGGTATTTTCAATGACCTTGGCGGCTTCGGCGACCTTGATACTGCTGGCCTTGTGAGTGCCGGCCGTGATGATCGTGTTATAGAGGGCGTCAACAATATCAGCGACATCAGGGGTTGAACCGGAGGTTACTTTTTTAATCGTCGTAAGCCGGTGTTGTTTGTCGCCCGGATTTATACGTTCGGGGCTGTAGCCGCAGAAAAAATCTCGGTTAAAGCAAAGCCCGGAAATTTTTTCTAAGACCGGGACGCACTCCTCTTCGGTGGCACCAGGGAAGACGGTAGATTCATAGATGACAATATTGCCTGGTTTCAGGGTCTTGGCAATTGTTTGGCTTGCCTTGAACAGGGGGGTTAAATCTGGTTGGTTGTGCTCATCTATTGGGGTTGGGACTGTGACTACATATATCTGGGTGTTGCTGAGATCCTGGTAGTTGCTGGTGAATTTCAGGTTGACAGCGTGATTCAGTTCTGTGGTAGTGACTTCTCTGGTGCTGTCATGACCGGATTGGAGTTCTTTGAGGCGGGTTTGGTTAATGTCAAAACCTAAAGTTGGAAAGTGTTTACCGAATTCTACCGCTAGAGGCAGACCAACGTAACCGAGGCCGATGATTGCTATTTGCAGATTTTTGTGTTGGATATTTTTTTTGGTTATTTCAAAGGCCATTTTTGATTATCCTTTTAATTTTATAGTGGTGGTTTTCGGCTGGTATTCGGGAATTAACTGTTTCTGTAATGTCAAAAGTTATGGGGATTCCCTGTTTTTCTGTTGACTATGAGAGCTTGACTTATGGAGTCTCTTTATATGGTTGCAGGGTTGGATTTGTCAAGAAAAATAGGGTGAGGGTTGAGATGGCCACAACCTATTCCAAAGGGGGAGAAGCAAAACAGCAAACTACCCGCTATCAGCAGTAATGCCTGACATAGTGCTTGACAAGAATCTGATAAACTCGTACAAAAGTCGCTTGGGTTTTTAGTGCTACATTTGTAACTTGGAAGTTGCTAACATTTTTGACCAGTTTTGTTTTGAGGTTTTAACGGTATGGTGACATATAGGGAAGAGTTGCTTAAATTATTGCATTGTCTCTCTTATGAGGAGCGGGCAGTAACTTTAACTTCGGGGAAAAAGAGTAATTATTACGTTGATGGCAAACAGACTACCTGCCATGCCCGGGGTGCCTTTTTGACCGGCCATCTTTTTTATGAAAGGATTAAGGCCAATGGAGTGCCAATAAGTGGGGTTGGCGGTTTGACCATGGGGGCTGATCCGATCGTTGCCGCAATCAGTGTTATCAGTGTCATCAAGGATGACCCTTTGCACGCCTTTCTGATTCGTAAAGAGCCCAAAGGGCATGGTAAGCAGCTCTGGCTTGAAGGTGATAAAAATCTTAAAGCTGGAGATTCGGTGGCAATTGTTGAAGATGTTGTGACCAGTGGTGGGTCACTTTTGAAGGCGGTTGAGCGGGCCCAGGCGCATGACCTGAAAGTGGTTCAGGCTTTAACTTTAGTCGACCGGCTTGAGGGTGGTGCCGAGCTGCTTGAGGAGCACGGTCTTAAGCTGGAGTCACTTTTTACGATTAATGATTTAAAGGCGATGGCTAGGTAGAAAGTCCGTAAATGTTCGGATACGGTTTCAAACGGTCTCGATGTGGGGACAGAATTCAATTCTGTCCCCGGTAATGGGAAGCGAAGCGGTGTTCGCGCCATTTGCTTTAGCTTTATGCTAATTAAGTCGAATATTTACTAAAGTTCTTTAAATGGGGTCAAATTAAACCGGATCGCTTATGATTAGAAATCGGGTAGTGATAGTCGATGATGAGGTCGAAATTCGTGATATTTTGTCCCGAATTGTTAAGCACGAGAATTTGCTTGCTGACACCTATGCCGATGGTCGTGAGGCCCTTGAGGCTTTGCAGGAGAGCCACGATGATGTCGTTCTGGTGATTACCGATATCAGGATGCCACGTTTGAACGGGCTAGAGTTTATGCGTCAGGCGAGTCAGGATTTTCCGGATACGCCTTTTATTGTAACCTCGGGGCACGGGACCAAAAAAGAGATTATCCAGGCTTTAAAGCAGGGTGCCCTCGACTATTTTGAAAAGCCTTTCGGGGTTAAGGAAATTAGCGCATCAATCCGTAAAGTGCGACTCTTGGCAGATGAGGGGCAAAGGACCAGTCAGGTCTATCGGAACTTGGTGGAAAAACGGTTGCTTTTTAAGATCGCGAACGAGATTGCAATGGTTCAACCTCTGGTTGGTGGCCTGACTGACGAAGTTAAGCTCTCCTGTTGCATTCCCCGCAGTCAATTACCGGGAATGCGCATGGGCCTGCATGAATTGATTGTTAATGCGATTGAGCATGGAAACTTAGAGCTTGATTCGGCACTGAAGCATCGCCATGACTATCTTGATGTTCTCAAACTGCGCGCTTTAGATCAGCGCTTTTGTGAGCGCCGGGTGACGATTGAGGTTGTCATTGCGGCGGCCGCCTTTACCTGTTCAATTCAGGACCAGGGTCTCGGTTTTGATTGGCGTTCGCTGCCAGATCCCACCGATCCCGAAAATCTTTTTAAGCCACATGGTCGTGGGATAATCATGGCGGGTAACTTTTTTGACGAGTTCTTCTATAACGAGTCCGGCAACCAAGTGACGGTGCGTAAGTTTTTTAAGGACATTAAAGTATGAGTAGCAATTATAAATATATAGTTCTTTTAGGTGATGGTATGGCTGACGAGCCGCTGGCCGAACTTGATGGGAAGACTCCATTGATGGCGGCGGCTACGCCAAATTTTGATGCCTTGGCCAAAAAATCTGAGTTGGGGACCGCTGTGACTGTGCCGGAGGGTTTTCCGGCCGGGAGTGACGTTGCTAACCTTTCAGTTTTTGGTTACGCACCGGAAAAATACTATACCGGCAGGGCCCCATTGGAGGCCGCAAGTATGGGGCTTGATTTAGGTCCTGATGATGTCGTTTTTCGTTGTAATTTAGTCAATATCTTACACCATCAAGCACGGGGTTTTATGCACGATTTCAGTGCTGGTCATATCACCACCGCCGACGCACATGAGATTATTGCCGCATTGAACAAAGAGTTGCAAACTGATAAGATTGAGTTTTTCCCTGGCATCAGTTATCGTCACCTGATGGTGATCCGGGACTGTCCCAAGGATTTAGCCTCAGTTTCATTGATGCCACCGCACGACATGATTGGTCAAGAGGTGGTCGATCATCTGCCGAGTGATTATGGTTCGCCGCTGTTGCAGCTTATCATGTCATCGCAAATGATAATTCACCAAATGCCGAAATTTCGCGAGCGTCTCGACCAGGGAGAAATGACGGCGAACTCAATCTGGCTTTGGGGACAGGGCACCCAGCCCAAACTGGATCCATTCTCTGAACTTTATGGAATTAATGGAGCGGTTATCTCCGCCGTGGACTTGATTAAAGGGATTGGTATTCTCGCGGGGATGGAGAGTATTGATGTGCCGGGGGCGACTGGCTATATCGATACCAATTACGAAAATAAGGCCGCCTACGCAGTTGACGCCTTAAAGAGAAGTGATTATGTCTATCTCCATGTGGAGGCTCCAGATGAGTCCTCACACGAGGGTAGTCTTGAGAAAAAACTGCAGTCGATAAGCGATCTCGACAGCCGTCTGCTTGGGCCCCTACTCAAGGGGCTTGAGGAGAATTTTCCGGCCTACCGAATCCTGGTGATGCCCGACCATCCCACCCCGATTCGTTTGAAAACTCACACCGCCGAGCCGGTGCCGTTTATGATTTATGATAATCTCAAAGCTAAAGTCGGATCTTCGACCGGCTATAATGAGCAGACCGCTACAGCTGCTGGCAATCATTTTGCCGAGGGCTGGCGTCTGCTGCAACATTTTACTGATTTGGAGTAGCATTTGAAACCTAAGTATATTTTTGTTACCGGCGGGGTCATCTCCTCGCTCGGTAAAGGTTTGGCGGCCGCCTCTTTGGGTGCTTTGTTAGAGGCTCGGGGTCTAAACGTTGGCCTGCAGAAGCTTGATCCCTATCTTAACGTTGATCCTGGCACTATGAGCCCTTTTCAACATGGTGAGGTATTTGTTACCGATGATGGGGCTGAAACTGATCTTGATTTAGGTCATTATGAGCGTTTCACCAATACTAAGTTAACCCGCCATAGCAACTACACCTCGGGTAAAATTTACGATAAGGTGATCTCTAAAGAGCGCCGTGGTGACTATCTTGGTGGAACAGTTCAGGTGATTCCCCATATTACCAATGAGATAAAAAGCTCGATTCGTCATTGGGCTGGAGATATTGATGTCGCGATTGTCGAGATTGGTGGTACGGTTGGTGATATTGAAAGTCAACCTTTCCTGGAGGCTATTCGTCAGTTTCGTAATGATGTTGGACCCAAGAATGTCATCTATATTCACCTGACCTTGGTCCCTTACATCAAAACAGCCGGAGAACTTAAAACCAAGCCGACTCAGCACAGCGTCAAGGAGTTACGTCAGATCGGTATTCAGCCCGATATTATCCTCTGTCGGGCTGATCGCGAACTTTCCCAGGACATAAAAGATAAAATTTCACTTTTTTGTAACATCGATACCGATGCGGTTTTTACCGCGCGGGATGTCGATAGTATCTACGAATGTCCCATGGCCCTGCATGGAGAGGGGGTTGATGATAAAGTCGTGTCGCTGCTCAATATCTGGACCGGAGCTCCACGGCTTGAACCCTGGCGTGAAATTGCGCGAAAAATAAATGCACCGGCAGGTGAAGTGACGATTGGTGTGGTCGGCAAATATATCGCTTTGACCGAATCTTACAAGAGTTTGAATGAAGCCTTAACCCATGGTGGTATTGCCAACGATGTTAAGGTTAATTTAGAGTATATCGATGCCGAAGAGCTTGATGGTCTTGATGATGAGACCTTGGAGCAGCGTTTTCACAATATCGATGGATTTCTGATTCCTGGCGGGTTCGGAACTCGTGGGGTTGAGGGTAAGATCGTGGCGGCCGGGTTTGCAAGGCGGAAAAAAATCCCACTTTTCGGGATTTGCCTCGGGATGCAGCTGATGGTGGTTGAGTTTGCTCGTAATCAGGCCGGACTCAGTGGTGCCAATAGTTCAGAGTTTGATTCTGCGACTAAAACCCCGGTCTTTGGCCTTTTGAAAGAGTGGAAGAGTGCTGACGGCACCCAAACCTTTACTCAAGATGAAACCAGCAATAAAGGTGGTACTATGCGGCTCGGGGCGAACCCCTGTTGCTTGCGTAAAGACTCTTTTGCTTGGCGGGCGTATTCTGAAAAAAGTGAGATTTCTGAGCGTCACCGTCACCGTTATGAGTTTAATAATGATTTTCGGAAGAGTTTGGAGGATAAGGGGCTGATTGTTACCGGCACTCATCTACATCACAATTTGGTTGAGATTATCGAGATTAAGGATCACCCTTGGTACTTAGGTTGTCAGTTTCATCCTGAATTTACTTCAAAGCCGATGCGTCCTCATCCTCTATTTGTGGCTTTTATTGAAGCGGCAAAAAAAACCGGCGCTATATGATTTCGGTAAAGATTAATCATGAGATTACGATTGGCCGACCGCAATTTCCTCTGGTATTGATTGCCGGTCCCTGCGTGCTTGAGAGTCGGGAATTAGCTTTTGAGGTTGCTGAAGCAGCGGCCGAAGTTTGCCAAAAATTACAGGTTCCCTATATTTTTAAGGGCTCTTTTGACAAGGCTAATCGGAGCAGTATCAACTCCTATCGTGGTCCCGGATTGAAAGTCGGGCTTGAGATTCTCGCTGCGGTTAAGGAGGAGTTTGGTCTTCCGGTTACCACCGATGTTCACACAGTTGAACAGGTTGAGGCCGTAGCTTCTGTAGTTGACATGATTCAGATTCCCGCTTTTTTATGTCGGCAAACCGATCTGTTGGTTGCTGTTGGTGAAAGTGGTGTGGTTGTCAATGTGAAAAAGGGCCAGTTTATGGCCCCCAAAGATATGCGCCAGGTGGTTAATAAAGTCTCCTCTACGGGAAATCGGCATATTATCCTGACCGAGCGTGGTACCTCTTTTGGCTATAATAATTTGGTGGTTGATTTTCGCTCATTTCCGTTAATGCGCGCCTGTGGCGCTCCAGTCATTTTTGATGCTACCCACTCAGTTCAGCTTCCGACAGCTCAAGGCGATTCATCTGGTGGTGATCGCTCCATGATCCCAACCTTGGCTGCCGCTGCTGTTGCTGCCGGAGCGGATGCCCTCTTTATGGAAGTTCACCCCGATCCCGATAACGCACTGTGTGATGGCGCCAACTCTTTACCTCTGACCGAACTCGAGCCCCTGCTCAAACGCCTAGTGGCGTTGAGTGAAATTTAGATGCTAGGTGATTTTCTTGTGTAATGGCTTATTCTACCACAGAGGACACAGAGGGCACAGAGATAATGGCAAAAGATCGATTTACAGAAAAAATTATCGGTTGTGCAATTGCTCTCGTACATGAGATTGGCCCAGATTGATACGGGACTTTTACTCAATTTTAATGTTGTGAAACTTGTTGATGGTATTCAGCGTTTTAAACTCTAGAATTACTCTGTGAACTCTGTGTTCTCTGTGGTGAAAAATAGTTTGATAGAGAAAATTATGTTAAATGATCAAGAAATTATTGCTGAAGGGCGACGCACAATTGCGGTTGAAGCGGAGTCGCTTAGCGAGTTAGGCGGGCGTCTTGGTGATGAATTTGCTGAGGCGGTCAAGATGCTTTTTGCCTGTCAAGGCAAGGTTGTCGTGACTGGGGTTGGCAAATCCGGGATAATCTGCCGGAAAATTGCCGCAACTCTGGCCAGTACCGGAACTCCGGCCCTTTTTCTGCATCCAACCGAGGGTTTACATGGTGACCTCGGGGTTTTATCAAAACAGGACTTAGTTATCGCAATCTCCTATAGTGGTACTACCGAGGAGTTGACTAAAATTATTCCGACCGTAAAACGTCAAGGCTTGAAATTGTTAGCAATGACCGGGAAAATGGATTCAGAGTTGGCTCAGAGTAGCGACTTGACACTCGATATTTCAGTTAGTCGTGAGGCCTGTCCTTTAGGTTTGGCGCCAACTACAAGTACCACCGTCACCTTAGCCTTAGGTGATGCCCTGGCTGCGGCCCTGCTCGCCCTCAAAGGTTTTAGTGCCGACGATTTTGCCCTGCGTCATCCTGGCGGGGCTTTAGGTCGGCGCCTGCTGCTACGGGTTGCGGATACTATGCATAGCGGCGGCCAAATCCCTGTGGTTGTAAGTTCTGCCTTAGTAAAAGATGCACTTTTTGAGATGACGGGTAAAGGTCTTGGTGTGACCGGTATTTGTGATGAGTCAGGTTGTTTGGTTGGCATTTTAACTGATGGAGATCTTCGGCGATTATTGGCGCAAAATGAGAACCTGTTGGCTATGCCAGTAGCCGAGGTGATGGGAGAAAATCCGAAAACAATTTTCAGTGATGAGCTTGCTGCGAGTGCTCTGAAAATGATGGAAGATTCTAAGATTACGTCACTTTTTGTTGTCGCTGAGCCTGGTCCCAAACAAAAACCAATTGGTATTATTCACCTGCACGACTTGCTTCGTGCTGGTGTGGTTTAGGGGGTGGTATTATGTCTCTGATTATTGAGAAAATTTTGCCACTTAAAGCTCTGATTATGGATGTCGATGGGGTCCTGACTGATGGTCGGGTGATTATTGATAGTAATGGGGTTGAGAGTAAACAGTTTGATGTTCGTGATGGGCATGGTTTGAAGATGCTGCAACGCAGCGGTTTTAAGCTGGCACTTTTAACTGGTCGCCGATCACCGGTCGTGAGCCATCGGGCCACAGAGCTTGGGATTGAAATTGTTTTTCAGCGTTGCCATGACAAACTTTTAGCGTACAACCAAATTATGCGCCAGCTTGGCCTTGAAGATTGTGAAGTTGCCTATGTCGGTGATGATGTGATCGATATCCCAGTTTTACGAAAAGTCGGTTTTGCCGCGACGGTTGCCGATGCGGATCTCGAGTTGGGTCCCCATGTTGACTGGCAGTCGTCAAAACCTGGTGGCCGTGGGGCTGTGCGTGAACTTTGCCAATTAATTATGCAGACTCAGGGGACTTGGGATCAGGCGATGGCAAGGTATCTGCGGGTTTAGGTTGAATTGAAAAAAAAAATTATAATAGGCATACTACTGCTCACTCTTCTCATTGTCGGTGGTTACTATGTGATTCAGCAGCTTCTACGTGACCCCACGCGGTTGGTGAATGCTTTGCCCGAGATTGCCAAACATTTGGAATTTGAGCTTGAGGATGTCCGTTACGGACATACCCGTGCCGGGGTGAAAAAGTGGGAACTTAGCACCCGCAAAGCCAAGCGGATCAAGGGGCAGGATCATATTCTCCTGGAAGGGGTAAAGGCCCGGATTTTTGCTGACGGTAAGCTCGAGAGTGATATTCTGATAGAGGCTGAGAGCGGCTCCTACCTGGTTGAAAGTGGTGATATTGAGTTGCAGGGGGCGGTTGAGATTATTAATCAGCAGTTTCAAATAGTGACCGAGCGTCTCCATTATCGGGAGGCTGTGGAGGAAATTTTAGCTCCAGAAAGTCTACTTGTCAAGAGTGAAAAGCTGACCATAAAAGCGAATCAGGCGACGATTGATCTTAAGCGTCAACAACTTCATTTTGTCGGTTCGGTTAAAGCCCGTATTCTTTTTGACAAAATCTCAGCGAATGAAAACAAGAGAACTAAAAAGAGAAAAACGGCTCATAAATTGAAGCCAGAGATTAAGGTCAATAAACAGTAACTATTTGGTTTTAGTCTAAAACTTTTGGAGTCAATATCATGAGTATTATGTCCCCGGTTTTTAGGGTGTTTTCGGTTTTGTTGGTGTTGCTGTTGAGTTCAGTTCTGCTGGTGCAGGCGGCGGAGAAGTCGACTTTTTTTGGTAAGAGCGATGATCCCGTAGATATTGTCGCTGACAAACTTGATTTTGACCAAAAAAATCATCTTGCGGTTTTCAGCGGCAACGTGGTTGCCCGTCAAGCGGAAACCTCGTTGGAATCAGATGTCTTAAAGGTGATTTTTGCGCGAGGATCTGAACAGGATCTTAAAGAAATTATTGCTACAGGTAAAGAGGTGGTCATTAAGTTTCAGGGTAAAAAAGCACTTTGTCAGAAGATGCATTATTTTGCCGCAGGTCGCAAAATAATTTTGACCGGCAGTCCCTCTCTTGATGACGGCAATAATATTATTAGTGGTGAGGAGATTGCATTTTTTATTGATGAAGAACGGAGTGTGGTTAAGAGCGGTCAGAAGAGTCGAGTGAAGACGACGATTTTTCCTGGCAAACGTGGTGGTCTTGGAGCTCAATGAGTTATCGTCTGGTTGTTAACGAAGTCGTTAAAAGTTATCAGGGGCGCCGGGTTGTTGATGGGGTCTCTCTAGCAGTTGATTCCGGCAGTGTGGTTGGTTTGCTCGGACCTAATGGAGCGGGTAAAACGACAACATTCTATATGGTTGTTGGCCTGGTGAAGCCAGAGTCTGGCACCTTGCTTCTTAATGACCATGATCTCACCGGCATGACCCTGCCGCAGCGTGCTCGTCAAGGGATCAGTTACCTGCCTCAGGAGGCTTCAGTTTTTCGCAAACTCTCGGTTGCCGATAATCTGCTGGCCATTATCCAAACTTTAGGTCTTGATCGTGATGCCGAACAGCATCGACTTGAAACTATGTTGCAGCGATTTGGTCTGGAAAAGATCAGAAACAGTCAGGGTTATACGGTTTCCGGAGGCGAACGCCGCCGCATTGAAATTGCTCGGGCTCTGGTTCTGGAGCCAAAATTTGTTCTGCTTGATGAGCCGTTCGCCGGTATTGATCCGCTTGCAGTCGGCGATATTCAGCAGATTATAACTGAGCTTAGAGCTGATGGGATTGGGGTTTTGATCTCCGATCATAATGTGCGAGAGACGTTGGGTATTTGTGATTATGCCTACATTATGGCTCAAGGCGCCATCCTAGAGGAGGGTGACCCGCAGGCGGTTATTGCGAGCCCCAAAGCGCGCAAGATATATCTCGGGGAAGATTTCACCATGTAATTCTCTTCCCTGTTTTTATTTTCCCCTTGTATTTCCTATCTCTCTTCATTATACTCAACTTTAGGTATGATAATTGCGTTAAACCCCTAATTTTTATTTTTATTCGGTCTTCGCGTCTCCCTCTATGTCGATATCCTTAAGTCAAAACATTCGTCTGATTCAGACCCAGCAGCTGGCGCTAACCCCCCAGTTGCAACAGGCAATCAAGCTTCTCCAGCTCAACCAGGTTGAACTTCTCGAGATGGTCAACCAGGAGATGGTGACCAACCCGGTCCTGGAAGAGGCTGCAGATAAAGGGCTTGAGGAGCATGAGCACGACGAGCAGCAGTCAAATGAGCGGGATGAACGTAATCTGCGGGAAGGGCTTGATTCTGAAAATCGGCCCGAAATCCGTGAGGCCCTAAAGGAAGCTGACTGGCAACCATATTTTGAACAACGTGGCATCAGCGGAAGTGCACGTTCTGGCTTTGATGATGATGATCGGCCCTCATGGGATTATAACCTGACCAAGCCTGCAACTTTGGTTGATCACCTTCTTTGGCAACTGCAGCTCACCCCCAAATTTGATGAGGATAATTTCTGGATTGGTGAAGCAATCATCTACTCCTTGGATGAAGATGGCTATCTTGAAACTGAGTTTACTGAGCTTTGCGACCGACTAGATTGTCCGGTTGAACTTGTCGAAGAGGTTTTGGCCCGGATTCAGCAGCTTGATCCAGTTGGTGTGGCGGCTCGCTCACTGGAAGAGTGTTTGTTGTGCCAGCTCGCTCATGTGGGGCTTGACAGTGAACTTAACTGCAAGATAGTTGCCGGACATATAAGTCAACTGAAAACTAAAAATTACCGAAAGATAGCCCGTCACCTTCAGGTCGATGAAGAGAAGGTTCTGGCTGCAGTTCGGGAGATCTTGGCCTTAGACCCAAAACCCGGAGCCCGTTTCCAGCCTGATTCAACCCAGGTGGTGGTGCCGGAGGTTTTTGTTCATAAAAGTGAAGGGCGTTATGTCGTGACCTTGAATAGTGACCGGCTGCCGAAGCTTTCGGTGAACAGTTACTATCAGGATATTGCCAGTCAGCGCGGCGACTCGAACGCTTTGACTCGAAACTATCTGACCGAGAAAATTCGCGCAGCTCAATGGCTGATTAAAAGTATTGAACAGCGACAGAAAACCATATATAAGGTTATGGTAAGCATCGTAAAATTTCAGGGTGATTTTTTCGCTAGAGGCCCTCACTTTTTGAAGCCGCTGGTGTTGCGTGATGTGGCAGATGACATTGAGATGCACGAGTCGACTGTGAGTCGAGTGACTCAGGGTAAATATGTGCAGACTCCACACGGGGTTTTTGAGCTGAAATTTTTCTTTAACAGCAGCATTAATCAGGGGTCGGGGGATATTGCTTCTGCCAGTGTGAAGCGGAAGATTGTCGATTATATCGAAAAGGAGCGTCCGTCCGAGCCCTTGAGTGACGATGCTATTGTAAAACTGTTATTTAATGATCAAGAGATAAAAATTGCGCGGCGTACAGTTGCCAAGTATCGAAATCAACTTGGGATCTTGGCCTCAGGCCAGCGGAAAAGAATTTTATAGATGGGGTTGTTGCCCCGAGTTTGCGGGATAATTGAGTCGTTACATTAACTTAACTTTCACAATGGAGGAAATGCGATGCAGATTAACGTTGTCTTTCGTCACATGGATCAGTCTGATGCAGTTAAAGATTATGCAATTGAGAAACTCTCGAAGATAAAAAAATATCTTGATGGTCCTTTGGATGTCAACGTTGTTCTTTCTGTCGAGAAAATACGTCAGATTGCTGAAGTGACTTTTAATATCAGTGGTTTTGTGGTTAAGGGCAAAGAAGAGGCCGGAGATATGTATGCGGCTATCGATTTACTTGCCAATAAAATTAGTCGCCAGGTAAAACGTTATAAAGGGCGCTTGCGCAAGAAGAAAGGCCTGCCTGGGATTGATGAAAGCTTGATGAGTGTTCCCTTTGATGTCTTAAAAGTTGACCATGATCTTGATGAATCAACCCCGGAAATTATTAAAAAGAGCAATTTTCTGGTAAAACCGATGAGTCCAGATGAAGCTATTATGCAACTCAATTTGATGGGGAACAATTTTCACGTTTTCCGCGATGAGTCCAGTGATCGGATTAATGTTATCTATCGTCGTGATGATGGTCATTATGGTTTGATCGAACCACAATAACATAATAAATTATGAAAATAACAGATTATCTAACCCCCGATTTAGTGGTTGCTGAACTGGAAGCAAGTGCTAAAGATGGGGCCTTGCAGTTTCTTGCAGCACAGGTAGCAGGTGCTGTTCCTGGGCTTGAGGAGAGTGAAATTCTGACTGTCCTGAAAGATCGTGAAGCTTTGGGAAGTACTGGAATTGGGGGCGGAATCGCTATTCCGCATGGTAAGATGAGTGGGCTTGATAAGGTGGTGGTGCTTTTTGCCCGGAGTGTGAAAGGGGTGGAGTTCGCGGCGGTTGATGGCAAGCCGGTGCACCTTATCTTTCTTCTACTCGCCCCCCAAGGTGCTGCCGGAACCCACTTGAAAATTCTGGCCCGGATCTCGCGGATGTTAAAGAAACGCGAGTTTTGTGACAAATTGCTCGAGGTAGCCGTTGCGGCAGACCTATACAGCATGATAAAACTGGAAGATGAAAGCTCTTGAGCAGAATGAGGCTTTGCGCCTGACCGTTGGTGACCTGTTAAAGGACGAGGCCCGTGGGCTTCGCTTAAGTCTGCTGTCTCCGGAGGTCTCTTTAGCTCGTGAGATTGCCAACTATCGGATTCAGAAGCACGGTTTGGTGTTTGCCGGATTTGACCAGTTTTTTGAGCCTGAGCGCATTCAACTTATGGGTGCGGCTGAGGTTGCCTACCTTGAGACTTTAAGTCCTGAGCGTCGGCTTGAAGTTGTTGAACAGCTTTGTGCCTTAAATCCTATCTGCATTATTGCTACCCGTACCTGTGAACCCCCGGCTGAGCTGTTAGAACGGTGTCAAGAGTGTGATATTCCACTTCTGCAGAGTACACTTTCGGTGTCGGCTTTTTTTGATGCAGTTAATCGCTATTTTGAAAATTTTATCAATCCTGAAACCACCATCCACGGGGTTTTGCTCGACATTCACAGCATCGGGGTTTTATTGGTGGGCAAAAGTGGTATCGGCAAAAGCGAAATTGCTCTTGATCTGTTGCAGCGCGGTCACCGGCTGATTGCAGATGATGTGGTAGTTATGCGTTTCCGACCCCCAGCGACAGTAATTGGTGAGGCCAATGCAATCCTGAAATTTCATATGGAAATTCGGGGTCTAGGGATTATAAATGTTGAGGATGTTTTCGGGGTGATCGCAGTTCGTGATAATCAGCGGGTTGATTTGGTCATTGAACTTATCGCCTGGGATGAGTATGATGGCAGCAAACGTTTGAATTTGGATCAGGAAGTTTTCCCTATTCTTGGGGTTAATGTTCCGAAAGCCACAATTCCCGTCAGCCCGGGCCGGAATTTGGTAACTATTGTCGAGGTTGCGGCCCACACCTTCAGGCTTCAGAAACAAGGCAAAAAAACTGGTTCAGGTTTGCTTGATGACTTGGCCCGGCGTCTAAATTATGACGCAGCTAATGGTTGATGGTTATTTTTCTATGAGAAATGGTCACGGACAGACCTCGGTTGTGATTGTCACCGGCCTTTCCGGGGCGGGAAAAAGCAGTGCTTTAAGGGTGCTGGAGGATATCGGTTATTTTTGTATTGATAACCTGCCGGTCGCTTTTTTAACAAAATTTATCGAACTTTCTGGAAATTTCTCACCTTCTATAAAGGGTATTGCTCTGGTTATGGACCTGCGGGATGAGGGGTTTTTAAAGAGTTTTCCCGACCTTTACCGTCACCTCAAAAATTCACCCGTTGCTTTAGAGCTGGTATTTCTTGAGGCTGACGATAAGACCTTGATTAAACGCTACAGTGAGACCCGGCGCAAACATCCCGTTTCAATTGAAGGTTCTGTGGCTCGGGCGGTTGCTCGGGAGCGTGAGCTTCTCGTTGAGGTTCGTTCTCTCGCCAGTTATCGGGTTGACAGTAGTAACTTTACAATTCATCAGTTTAAGGAGTATGTTCGTAAGATTGTAACCGCTGATGAGAGCTCGGGACAGCTCAATATATCGCTGCTTTCCTTCGGTTTTCGTAATGGTCTGCCGCCAGAGGCTGATATCGTTATGGATGTACGCTTTTTACCCAATCCCTACTTTATTGAGGCTTTGCGCGAGCAGAGCGGGCTTGATGTCGGGGTTCGGGAGTATGTTATGGGGCATCCCGTTAGCCGCTCTTTTGTAGAGCGTTTTCACGCTCTATTGAAAATGTTGATTCCTGAGTATTTGCGTGAAGGCAAGAGCTATTTGACGGTGGCCATCGGTTGTACTGGTGGGCAGCACCGTTCGGTGGCAATTGTAAAATATCTAAATGACTCTCTCCAAGGGGATGGTTATGAGATCTCTATCAGCCATCGAGACATTAAAACATGATTACAACTATTATTGTAACCCATCACAGTTTAGCTGAACACCTGATCGAGACCGCTGAGGTTATTGTCGGCCAGAGCAAAAACTTGATTGGTATCGGCATTTCAGTAAATGAAGACGTTGAGGCGGTGCGCCGGCGTCTGGTTGAGATGATTAAAGATTTGCAGAAAGAGGGGCGGCGGGTTTTGATTCTGACCGATATGTTTGGTGGTACGCCATCCAATATCAGCCTAGCTCTGTATGAACCTGAAAAGGTCGAGATTGTGTCAGGGGTCAATCTGCCAATTGTTTTAAAGCTTGCTGTGGAGCTCAAGGATGAGAGTAAGAGTTTGAAAGAGATTGCTACTGAGATTACTGAATATGGTCGTAAAAACATATTTACTGCGGCTGAGTTTTTAGATCTATGACCACCGTAATGTATCGGGTTGATGATCGTTTGATCCATGGTCAAATTATTGTCGCTTGGGTTCCCTATTTTCGTGCTACTCGGATCATAGTTGCTGATGACCAGCTCTCGCAGAATGCGATGCTTTCGAAAATTTTACGTTTTGCCGCACCAACCAATATTCGGGTTGAGATTTTGCCGGTGGGCCAGGCCGTAGCTTTGCTTGGACAGCAGCGCTCCGGCCCTGGGTTTTTGACAATCGTACTTTTTGCCAGTCTCGGGGCAGTGGTTCAGGCGCTTGCGGCCGGACTTAGTATGGCCGATTTGAATGTCGGTAATATTCGCAATTGTGTGGGCAGGTTGCAGGTTTCCGAATCAATCTCTTTGGATCGTAACGAGATTGATAATTTACGCAAGTTGCAAGAACAGGGTGTAAAGATCACCATTCAGCCGG
>DAOWHJ010000054.1 GCA_030641485.1 Pseudomonadota bacterium | reverse complement strand
TCAAGGTCAAGGTTCCTGAATCAATTACATTGCGAAATGTTTCGATCACCAGTGAACTCGACAACTTGGCCTACCTTTTGACCCAGAAAAAACGCTAGATAATCGTCCAATGCGGGCATTGCCCGCAAGTCAAGTGACCCTTTTCAATAATCTACTGAACGCAGAACCAAGCCCTGCGCCGGGGCCGTAATCCCAGCGGAAATGCGGTTTCGGGCAGCAATTATCTCCTCCATTTTTTGCGGACAATACTTTCCCCGACCAAACTCAACCAGAGTGCCAACAATGATGCGGACCATATTTTTCAGGAACCCGTCACCCTTAATAAAAAAAAGCAGGTAGGGGCCCCGTTGTAACCAGCGAGCCTGGATAATGGTACGCTGGTTGCTAATGGTATTCGCGTCGGCAGCCTTAAACGAAAGAAAATCGTGCCGACCAACCAAAAACTCAGTTGCCTGAGCCATGGCCGCCAAATTCAGGGGTTGGCGAATGTGCCAGCTATACCGACGCAACAGAGGGTTAGCCACCAAACCATTATCTATAATATAGAGATAGGTTTTAACTCTGGATGATTTTCGGGCATGAAAAGAGGAAACCACATCTTCGACCCGACGTACCCCAATATCTGAAGGCAACAAACTATTTAAGGCGGCCTGGATCCGCTCCACGGGCAAATCTCCGCTATAAACCCAAGAGACAACCTGCCCCCAAGCATGAACTCCAGCATCAGTCCGGCCCGAACCATCCAACAAGCTTCGCACCCCGGAAAATTTGCGTGCCGCACCCTCAAGCCGCTCCTGAACTGTCATAGCATTTGGCTGAATTTGCCAGCCATGATAACCAGTGCCATCATAGGCGATTGTCAGCTTAAGGGTACGAGTGGAGAAATTCAAAGGGAATCTACAGCTTAAGGTGAGGTTGGAGTTATATCAAGAATGGTGTAATTTTTCTGACCACTTGGGGTTTGCAGAAGAATTTCGTCATCTACTTCTTTTCCGAGCAGGGCCCGGGCCAGAGGGGCGGCAATTGAAACTCGGCCATGATCGATATCGGCCTCATCTTCACCAACCAGTTGATAAACCAGTTCATCTCCTGAGTCTTCATCCAAGAGAGTCACATAAACCCCAAATACAACTCGGTCAAGATTTGCCATCTGGGTCGGGTCCAGAACCTCTGCCCGGGTTAAACGATCACCGAGATGATTAATCCGACCCTCTACAAATGATTGACGATTTTTAGCGGCATCGTACTCAGCATTCTCGCTCAAATCACCATGATCACGGGCCTCTGAAATATCCCTGATAATCTGTTGACGTTCAACCGTTTTCAAGTGGTAAAGTTCTTCTTTAAGCCGTTTATAACCGTCCGGAGTGAACGGTACTTTTGCCACACTACACATTAAAACATACTCCATTTAAAATGGTATCTCAAAAAAACCAGAACTTTTCAAGATGCCATAAAGTTAAATGTAATCTATCACTTGTGATAGTCTTGGATTGCCATCAAATTAACATCTCGCTCACTCAATGCGGCGATTGCCAGGGCGGCACCCTGAGCGCCCGGCTGGGTTGTAAAATATGGAATCGCATTATCCAAGGCAACCCGTCTAATGTAAAGAGAATCCTCATGTGAACGGGCATCACCAGGCAGGTTGATAACCATATCGATCTCCCCGTTCAAAACCAGATCAACGGCGTTAGGACGACCCTCTTTTTGCTTTTTAATCATTCGGTTGTCAATTCCTAAATCACTTAGAGCCTGTGCGGTGCCGGATGTCGCAATAAAACTAAAACCTGCCTTATGCAGAGGTTCGACAATACCTTGCAAACCCGACTTATCACTCATACTCAAAAAGACTGAGCCCTGCGCTGGCAGCGGGTTACCGGCAGCCTCTTGAGCTTTTGCAAAAGCCAAAGGAAAATCACGATCAATCCCCATTACTTCACCAGTCGATTTCATCTCCGGCCCGAGCAGAGTATCAACTCCAGGAAATTTAAGAAAGGGGAACACTGCCTCTTTCACAGCACTCCAGGGCGGCATATAATTCTCTTCAACCCCTAATTCATCGAGAGTTTTACCGGCCATCACTCGGGCTGCAATTGCCGCTAAAGGTAACCCCGTGGCCTTGCCCACGAATGGCACCGTTCGTGAAGCCCGCGGGTTAACCTCGATAATATAGACCTGATTATCCTGTACTGCAAACTGAACATTCATCAAACCCTTGACATTCAGCTCTAACGCCATCGCTTTAGTTTGCAGGGCAATCTCCGCCAGAATCTCGGTGGACAAGGAGTATGGTGGTAAAGAGCAGGCCGAATCCCCAGAGTGAATTCCGGCTTTTTCAATATGTTCCATAATCCCGCCGATCACCACTTTCTTGCCGTCACAAACGGCATCAACATCGACCTCAACCGCGTTATTTAAAAATTTATCGATCAGAACCGGGTGATCATAGGAGACATCAACCGCCTTCTGCATATACCCTTTAAGGGTCTCACTATTGTAAACAATCTCCATCCCGCGCCCACCTAAAACATAGGATGGACGCACCAAAATCGGGTAACCAATTCGTTCAGCAATAGCAACCGCCTCAGCCACTGACGTCGCCGTATCGTTCTCGGGCTGTTTTAAGTTAAGTTTTTCCAGAAACTCCTTAAAACGGCGCCGGTCTTCAGCCCGATCAATACTGTCTGGAGAGGTACCCAAAATCGGCACCCCGGCCTGCTCTAATCCCGCGGCCAATTTCAATGGTGTCTGCCCGCCAAACTGGACAATAACCCCAAACGGTTTCTCAACCTCAACGATCTGCAAAACATCTTCATGGGTTAGCGGTTCAAAGTAGAGTCGATCCGAAGTGTCATAATCGGTACTGACCGTCTCGGGATTGCAGTTAACCATAATTGTTTCATAGTCATCTTGAGCCAGTGCGAACGCACAATGGACACAACAGTAATCAAATTCAATTCCCTGGCCAATCCGATTAGGACCACCCCCTAAGATAATAATTTTCTTCCGATCCGTTGGCCGGGTCTCATCCTCCATCTCATAGGTCGAATAGAAATAAGGGGTAAAGGCCTCAAACTCAGCCGCACAGGTATCGACCCGTTTATAGACCGGCAAAACTTTTTGCGTAAGCCGCTGGGCTCTTACTTCAGCCTCCGTACAGTTCAAGACAGAAGCTAGAAATTTATCGGCAAAACCGAGCTCTTTGGCCCGACGCATGGTCTCCTGCGAAATTTCGGCCAATGAGGTGTCAATCAGATTATCGCGTTCAAATTCGACAATCTCACGAATATTATTAACAAACCAGGGATCAATTCCAGTCATCCCATAAATTTTTTCAATCGTAAACCCAAAACGCAACGCATCGGCAATATACCAGAGACGTTCCGGCCCCGGTATTTGCAAACGCTCTTCAACCAAGTCAACACTCGCACTGTCGGGGTCAAGATAAGTCGCGGCCGAGAACTGCCGTTCGAACCCGTAAGAGTCGATCTCCATCGAACGTATCGCTTTCTGCAAAGACTCCTTAAAGGTTCGGCCAATCGCCATCGCCTCACCGACAGATTTCATCTGGGTCGTTAAGGTCGTATCAGCCAGATGGAATTTTTCAAATGTAAACCGCGGTATTTTGGTGACAACATAATCAATAGATGGTTCAAAACAGGCCGGAGTTTCACGAGTAATATCATTGGGAATCTCATCTAACGTAAAACCAACCGCAAGCTTTGCCGCAATCTTGGCAATCGGAAAACCGGTTGCTTTGGACGTTAAAGCCGAACTCCGGGAAACCCGGGGGTTCATCTCAATTACGACTAAACGTCCATCTTCAGGGTTAACCCCAAATTGAACATTGGAGCCACCAGTCGCCACCCCGATCTCACGCATGATCGCCAGCGATGCATCCCGCATGATCTGATACTCTTTGTCGGTCAAGGTCTGAGCTGGAGCCACGGTAATACTATCGCCGGTATGGATCCCCATCGCGTCGAAATTCTCGATCGAGCAGATAATTACAACATTATCTTTGTGATCGCGCATCACTTCCAACTCATACTCTTTCCAACCAACAATCGACTCTTCGACCAAAATCTCATGAACCGGACTTATCTCTATGCCCCGTTTGACAAACTTCTCAAAGTCTTCAACGTTGTAAGCAATATTGCCGCCACTGCCACCCATAGTGAATGAGGGCCGTAAAATCGCCGGAAACCCAGTAAATTCTAAAATTTTCCAGGCTTCATCAAGGGTTTTAGCGACCCCGCTCCGCGGCGTCTCCAAGCCAATACGATCCATCGCATCCTTGAAAAGCTGACGATCTTCAGCTTTTTTGATTGACTCCAAAGAGGCCCCGATCATCTCAACCCCATATTTGGCCAGGGTTCCGTCCTCAGCCAGAGCAATGCCGATATTTAAAGCGGTCTGACCGCCCATAGTCGGCAACAGTGCATCAGGTTTTTCCAATGCTATGATTCGGCCGACCGTCTCTGGCGTCAACGGCTCAATGTAGGTCCGGTCTGCAAACTCAGGATCGGTCATAATGGTTGCCGGATTACTGTTAACCAGCACCACTTCATAGCCCTCTTCCTTTAATGCCTTACAGGCTTGAGTCCCTGAGTAATCAAATTCACAGGCCTGACCAATAACAATCGGACCTGACCCTATCAGCATTATCTTTTTCAAATCAGTACGTTTCGGCAATGTTAAAAATCCTTACTCGAATTAATATGGTACTTGGTTGACAATAAAGTTGATTTACGATTATTATGCTAAATCATGAAATCAATTTTTTTTGCTGACGCCCACTTACGCAACCCAGATGAATCGAGCTACCGTGAGTTAATCAATTTTTTCGAGCAACTTCCTGATGATCTTGACAACCTCTTTATCTTAGGCGATTTTTTCGACTTCTGGCACGGTTACCCGGAAACCGCTTTCAGGATCTACACCCCAATCCTTAAGGCCCTAAAAAAGCTCGTTGACAGAGATGTCAAGATTCACTTTTTCGCCGGTAATCACGAGATCTCATTCGGCCCCAGACTTATGGAGCTGGGCTCCTGCCATGCTGCCGATGCAACCATTGAACTTGACGGCCAGAAACTCTATCTTGCACATGGGGATCTGCTTAATCCTGATGATTATCTCTATCGAATATGGCATAGTCTAATCCGAAGTCGCCCAATTTTAAAACTGGCCGATACACTCCCACCTGCTCTAACCTTGAAAATCGCCGATACACTCTCACGCAACAGTCGCAAATCCAACAAAAGCCAGAAGATTATTCCGGCTCAGATTTTAACAAGTTGCGCGAAGATCTTGTGCCGCAAAGATGACATCCAAACTGTGATCATCGCGCACTTCCACCAGGAACGCCAAGAAAACTTTCTTGCCGCAAGCGGCCCCAAGGCGCTCTATATCCTTGGGGACTGGGCTAATAAGCGTTCATACTTGCTATTTGAAAACGGAAAATTCAGCTTCAACAGTTATCATCCATAAGCTTCCGAAAACGCTTAAAGAGATAGGCCGAGTCGTGCGGGCCGGGGGAACTTTCAGGGTGATACTGAAATGAAAAAAGCGGATATTTGCGATGACGCAAACCTTCAACTGTTTGATCGTTGAGATTTACATGGGTTACTTCAACCTCATCCCCCAAAGAGTCAACATCAACACAGAATCCGTGATTTTGTGCAGTAATTTCAACCTCTTTGGTGGTTAAATCCATCACCGGATGATTACTGCCGTGATGACCAAATTTCAACTTATAGGTTTTCCCACCCAAAGCCTGACCTAAGACCTGGTGCCCAAGACAGATACCGCAAATCGGAAGTTTTCCGATCAGCTGCTTAATCTCACCAACAATCTCACCCAAGGCTGAAGGATCGCCGGGACCATTAGAGAGAAAAAGACCATCAGGATTAAGTTCAAGAATCTCCCGGGCTGGAGTTCCGGCAGGAACCACTGTCACTTGGCAACCGACCTCTTTTAAGAGACGTAAAATATTGTACTTAACGCCAAAATCATAGACCACAACCCGCTTCTCAACCCGAGCCTCATCCTGGTAGCCATGCTTAAGATCCCAAATCCCCTGATGCCACTCATAAATCTTGTCAACGGTTACCCCTTCAACCAGATTGACCCCTTCAATGCCGGGCCATTGCTTAAGTTTTGCCTGTAGAGACTCTACCTCGAAGTCCTCAGTACTGATAATCCCCGGCATAGCTCCAGCGGCTCTAATATGACGAGTCAAGGCCCTAGTATCGATTCCTTCCAAACCAATAACCCCATCTTTAACCATATAGTCAGCCAAATTGCTTGTACTCCGCCAGCTACTGGGATAAGTACAGTACTCTTTCACAATAAAAGCCGAAAGAAAACACCTGCGAGACTCCTGATCCTCATCATTAACCCCATAATTACCAATATGAGGATAGGTCATCAGCACCATCTGGCCGAAATATGAGGGATCACTCAAAACCTCCTGATAACCACTTAAGCTGGTATTGAAAACCACCTCAGCACAAACCTCGCCCCCGGCGCCAAAAGCCCGCCCGGAAAAAAGAGTTCCATCACTAAGTAATAGAACTGCTTTGCTGCCTTGTTTCATTGTCTCTACCATTTCAGATCTTATCCTTTTACAAATTGAATACAATCTTTCCGTCAACAATGGTTTTTACGACCCGCCCCCTCATCTGCCAGCCCGAGAATGGGGTGTTGCGAGCTTTTGAGTAAAACTTTTCGGGATCGACCGTCCACATAAGCTCAGGGTCAACAATCATCAAATCTGCAGCCAAGCCTGGAGCCAGTGTCCCACGATCATTAAGCCCTAGAATCGCAGCCGGGGTTGAACTTAATCGTGCCGCTAGTTCAAGTGGGGTTAGAACTTTCTCTTGAATAAGTCTTAACCCTAAAGCAACTGCGGTTTCAAGGCCGACAACCCCAAAAGGGGCAAGCTCATACTCAACCGCTTTTTCAGTTGCCTCATGCGGAGCATGATCGGTAGCAATAACATCTATAGTGCCGTCGGCTAAGGCCGCCCTTAAAGCAACCACATCATCAACTGAACGCAGTGGCGGACTCATCTTGGTTGCGGTGTTGTAACAAAGTTTAGCCGGTTTAAGCGACTCATCCAACGATTCTCTATAAGCTAAATCGACCACCGCCCGCTCATCGAGAAAGAGATGGTGCGGAGTCACTTCAGCTGTGACTTTGACCCCCCGCGCTTTCGCAGATCTAACCAAGTAAACCCCGGTTTTAGTACTCAAATGGCAGATGTGCACTTTGGTATTAAGATATTCAGCCAGCATGATAGTGCGGGAGATATCTACATCTTCAGCCAAAGACGGAATTCCCGCCAAACCGTGCGCGGCTGAAACCAACCCCTCATGGACCACACCATTAGCAAAAAGAGCGTTATCCTGACAGTGACACAGTAGCGGTTTATTGAAAAGTGAGGCATACTCTAACGCGTGACGTAGAAGTTTTGAATTGGCAACCGTTTTTCCATCATCTGAGAATGCCACCACTCCAGCATCAACCAGATCACCCATCTCGACTAACTCATCCCCGGCCATCCCCTTACTGATTGCCGCAATCGGTAAAACTTTAGCTGGAGCCAAACGTGCCTGTTCGAGAATGAATCGAGTAATAGCGGCACTGTCATTAACCGGATTCGTATTAGCCATACAGGCAATAGAGGTAAAACCACCCGCAACTGCCGCCTGAGCCCCGCTTAAGATTGTCTCTTTATATTCAAATCCGGGCTCGCGTAAATGGACATGGAGATCTATCGCTCCCGGCATCACCCAGGCCCCATCAAGATCAAGCACCTGCTCTGCCGCAGAACTTATTACGTCCGCAACCTCTACAACCTTACCGTCACCTAATAGTATATCAACCTGTTTATCCAAGTTCTGACCAGCATCAATCAACCGGGCATTTTTCAACAACAATGAATAGTTCTTTTTACTCATGTCCCTGACCTCCAAGCAAAAAAAGAACTGCCATTCGTAAGGCGACACCATTAGTGACTTGATTTAAGATTACGGCGCGGTCACTGTCTGCAACCTCGGAAGTGATCTCAACCCCGCGATTCATGGGACCGGGATGCATAACAATTGCGTCAGGTGCCGCTAAGTCAAGGCGTTGACGATTGAGACCAAACACTCTGGCATAGTCGCGAATCGAGGGAAATAACAACCGGTCCTGACGTTCAAGTTGAATTCTTAACATCATCACAACATCAACCCCAGCCAGAGCCTCTTCTACGCGTTTACAAACGACTACCCCGGGAATCTCATCCAACCCACGTGGCAACATCGTTGGCGGTGCGCAGACCCGAACCGTTATACCAAGTGCAGTCAAAGCCCATATATTTGAGCGGGCGACCCGGCTGTGAGCGATATCGCCGATAATTGCCACGGTCAGGTCTGGCCCCAATGTTTTATGTTCTGACATTGTCAACAGATCAAGCAATGCCTGGGTCGGATGCTCATTTGCACCATCTCCAGCATTAACGACACTCGCCCCAACCCGTTCCGCAATCATGTGGGCGGCCCCAACAAATTTATGTCTAACCACAATAATATCGGGGGCCATTGCCTGGATGTTATCAACCGTATCGATCAGGCTTTCACCTTTAACCACGCTTGAAGTTGATGCGCTCATATTGACCGCATCAGCACTTAGACGTTTAGCCGCAATTTCAAAAGAGGTTCGGGTTCTAGTGCTCGGCTCAAAAAAGAGGTTAATGACCGTTTTTCCACGCAGAGCTGGCACCTTCTTCAATGGTCGTTCTGAAATTTCTTTAAATGATTCAGCGCTTTCGAGCAGATATCGAATCTCTGCTGCCGACAGATCCCGGGTCCCCAACAGATCTTTACGCTCAAACCTCATTTAGTTTGACTCCCCGGACATGGTATCGCGTGGCATAACCGTTATTTTATCAAATCCGTCACTCTCTTCAACTCTTACCATCACCCGATCCTGCGGTGACGCCGGAACCCTGATCCCAACGAAATCAGCCGCAATCGGCAATTCTCGACAGCCACGATCGACCAAAACTGCAAGCTGAATACTCTGCGGCCGACCAAAATCTATAAGGCTATCCATCGCCGCCCGCACCGTACGCCCGGTATAAAGAACATCATCAACCAATATTACAGTTGCCCCATCAAGAGAAAATGGAATTTCAGTTTTACGAACGACCGGATGGTGGGTGGCAGTTGAGAGATCATCGCGATAAAGCGTAATATCAAGAACCCCCATGGGTAATTCACACTCGATAGTCTCTCCAACAATTTTCTGTAAGCGCCGAGCCAATGAGACCCCACGGGTTAAGATCCCAACCAAGACCAATTTCTCTGAGTCGACATTGCGATCTACGATCTCAAATGCAACCCGCTTGAGCATCTGAGCAACATCCTGGGCACTACTGATACTGTGTTCATCTCTATGTGACATAATCAAAAACTCTACCCTGTAATCTCAACAACACTTTTTACAATCCGAATGACCTTATCCAAGTGGGTCAGTTCAAGCAATGCGGCAACATCACGTCTCGGTGCTGCCAGAGCCAGCTTTGCCTTACGTTCATTTAGTATTTTATAGATACTAAAAACTGACCCCAAGCCCGATGAATCGATCGCTGAAACCTCAGCTAGATCCAGTACGAGATCCATAGCCGGTTGTTTGTCGAGTTCCGATTCAACCCGCTGACGCAACTCTTCCCGCGTTTCCAGGGTTATCACACCCTCAATGTGGGCAACCAACCAAGTACCTTTATGGCTAAATTTCAAATCAATATTTTTTGCCATAGTCACTCTCCCCCTCAAACATTAATGAATGAGTTGCCCGATTCTACTAAAACGAACCTTGTTGGCAATACTTCGACTCAACGTATCCCACGACCAATAAATAATCAAAGCCTTCCCTTTAATCTGATTAATGGGAACAAAACCCCAAAAGCGGCTGTCGTAGCTACGATCACGATTATCGCCCATAACCATTACGTGCCCGGGAGGAACCACTACTGGCCCAAAGTTATCACGCGGCACTAAAGATGTGCCCTCACTGTCACGATAAACACCGTGAGAATCATCCCAATGTTTACCATTAATATATATTTTTTTCTTGATAATTTCAACCGTATCACCGGAAACCCCGACGACCCGCTTGATAAAATCTTTGCTTTTATCTCGAGGGAAAATAAAAACTATAATATCTTCTCGGTGCGGCTCTTTGTAAACTAAAACCTTCTGATCTACAAAGGGAAGTTTAATGCCATAAGTAAACTTGTTGACCAACAGGTGATCGCCGATCAGCAGAGTCGGCTCCATGGATCCAGATGGAATTTTGAAAGCCTGAACGATAAATGCGCGGATAAAAAGTGCAATCAGGATGGCAATAACAATCGATTCGGCATACTCACGAATCACAGCACCCTTAGTTTTTGTAGCTAAATCAACTTTCTTGGCCAAAATATTTTCTCTTTTACAGCTAAAACTGTCTTTTTAAGTTAGATTTTCAATCCTAAAAGGGCATCAGTATTGGGGCAAGAAGCCTTATGAATCAATGTTCAAAATCGCCAGAAAAGCATCCTGTGGCAACTCAACTTTACCCACCTGCTTCATCCTTTTTTTCCCAGCTTTCTGCTTCTCTAAAAGTTTGCGTTTTCGCGATATATCACCACCATAACACTTGGCAGTAACATTTTTTCGCAGCGCTTTCACTGTAGTCCGGGCAACTACCTTGGTACCAATTGCAGCCTGGATAGCAACCTCAAACATCTGCCTCGGAATCAACTCTTTCATCTTTACAGCCAGATCCCGGCCCCGATCAAAAGAGCGCTCCTGATGGACAATCATCGACAGGGCATCAACCAGTTCGCCGTTAATCATAATGTCGAGTTTAACCAGGTTGGCATTGCGATGACCACAAAGCTCGTAGTCCATGGAGGCATACCCTCGAGTCAGAGATTTCAAACGGTCATAAAAATCTAAAACGATTTCATTCAAAGGCAGGTCATAAATAATCATTGCCCGGGTCTCGTCGAGATATTTAATCTCCTGCTGGGTCCCCCGTTTATCTTCGCACAACTTTAAGATATTACCAATGTACTCATTCGGCACATGGATCGAAACCCTAACCATCGGTTCACCGATATTGCTAATTTCACCCGCCGTTGGCATACTACTCGGATTGTCAATTTCCACCGTAGTGCCATCTTTCAACTCGATTTTATAAACAACCGTCGGTGAGGTTGTGATAAGGTCAAGCTTATACTCCCTTTCTAAACGCTCCTGAATAATCTCCATATGCAACAGACCCAGGAAACCACAACGAAAACCAAAACCTAAAGCCGCCGAGGTCTCAGGCTGAAAGGTAAAAGAAGCATCGTTGAGCCTGAGTTTCTCAAGTGCATCTCTTAGGGGCTCGTATTGAATTGAGTCAGTGGGGTAAAGACCACTGAAAACCATCGGCTTAACTTCCTGAAAACCGGGAAAAGGGCTTAAGGTAACATCATGAATGCCGGTAATCGTATCTCCTACTTTACAATCAGATACAGTTTTAATCCCGGCCACAACAAAACCCACTTCACCAGCTTCAAGACTCTTACTGTCAACCATTTCCGGGCACATTTTACCAACCCTCAGCACCTCAAATTCTGTGTTGGTTGACATCATCTTGATCTTCATTCCAGGTTTAACTTGACCATCAAAAAGCCTAACTAAAGCGATTACTCCCTGATAGGGATCAAACCAGGAATCAAAAATCATCGCCTTCAAGGGGGCATCCAACTTACCTTGGGGAGCGGGGATTCGCTCAACCAGAGCTTCCAGAAATTCATCAATACCAACCCCGGTCTTTGCGCTAATCAAGATTGCATTTTCAGTATCAAGACCAATAACATCCTCGATCTGCCGTTTGACCCGATCTGGTTCCGCAACCGGCAAGTCAATTTTGTTCAGAACCGGCAAAATTTCAAGGTCGGCATCCAAGGCATGATAGACGTTAGCTAAAGTCTGAGCCTCAACCCCTTGAGCCGCATCGACAACCAGTATCGCTCCTTCAGTTGCGGCCAATGAGCGTGAAACCTCGTAAGAAAAATCAACATGGCCAGGGGTATCAATCAGGTTAAGCTGATAGAGTTCACCATCACAAGCCTTATAACTTAGACAAACTGATTGCGCCTTAATGGTAATTCCACGCTCACGCTCAAGCTCCATACTATCTAGGAGCTGCTCCTTCATCTGCCGCGATGAGACCGCACCGGTAACCTCCAAAAGACGGTCAGCCAAGGTTGATTTACCATGATCAATATGGGCTATAATTGAAAAATTGCGGATATTTGTTTGCGGAAAAGCCATTTACTCTCACTTTAACCCAGCAGAGCTGGATAAGCGACCCTAGGAGGCTGTCCTAGCTTTTAAGGTCACTGAAACATTAAACACAAAAACAGACGCGAAGCGCCTGAGTAAGTTACTAAAAATTAATCCATCACTGCCGGCGAATCAATGGTTTATAGTGATATTTTCGACTCAACTCTCGCTGATAACGTTCGGCCTCTTTTAGCTCTTTAATACCACTAATTTTAACCCGGTACCAAGTTCCTTTACCAACCACCTGCACAGGTTCTATCTCAACTCCGGGAAACTCTTTCATCAATTTGCTCCGCTCTAAACGAGCCTTAATCTCGTGCGGCAAAGAACAGATTCTAACTTCCCAAAGTTTAGTGCTCGACTCGATACCCTTATATTTATCAACTTTCAGTGCGCCAGATTTATTTTTTTTGACTACCGGTGTTGCTTTCACCCGCAAAGCTGAACCACCACTTTCAGTTGGCTTATCGGCTAATTCACTATAGAAAGTTAAATCGAGACTCTTTTCCGGCGCCACCACAACCGTTTTCTGCGCAGCTTCCCCGGGCTCCGGCAATCGACAAACACCTCCCGGACAAGATTCAGAAAATTGCGTAGACTGCACCGCGCCAAGATCGTCTGCAGAGAGATTTGATCCTAGTATTTGCACTGCTGCAACCTGAATTGGTTTCAGCTTTCCAGCCCCACCCTGCGGCTCTCCAGACCAGCGTTTATAGGTATCAGTCTCCGGCAATTTCAGACCAACAAGAACCCCGCCTCCAAAAAAAACACAAAGAACCAAAAGAGTAACTAAAGCTGCCTTCAACTGTTCAAGCATAATCACCTACATTTTTTCCGGTGCTGAAACCCCTAATAAGGTCAGACAAATTTTAATAACCTGGCGGATTGTCTCAAATAAAAGTAAGCGGTCACCTGAAACTTTAAGATCCTCACTGATGACCCGATTACGGTTATAATATGAGTGCAGCTGAGCGGCCAGATCATCCAGATAATAGGTCAAACGATGCGGCTCCAAGGTTCGGGCGGCACTTTCCAGAACATTTGGCAAACCATCAAGTTTTTTAATCAATTCAAGCTCTTCAGGGAGAGTCAATGAGTCCCCGGAAAAATTATCAACTGCACCATCCAGCAGACCCTCGGTCTCAATTTTACGCAGGATACTGCAGATTCGAGCGTGTGCGTACTGGGCATAGTAGACCGGGTTATCACTGTTTTTGGACTTAGCCAGCTCAAGATCAAATTCTAAATGACTATCTGAACGCCGAGCCAGGAAAAAGTAACGGGCCGCATCTTTGCCGACCTCTCTAACAACCTCTGCCAAGGTCACAAATTCACCAGCTCGGGTT
>DAOWHJ010000125.1 GCA_030641485.1 Pseudomonadota bacterium | reverse complement strand
GCCGATTTCTGGGTGTCGGTGGCATTTTTCAGGGAATCGGAGAGTTCTGCGAGCTCTTCGGCAGCGGTCTGCATCTCGGCAAACGCTTTGTTTTGCTCATCTAAAGCCTTATTGGACTCCTCGCAGGCGCTGGCTTGTTCATTGGTTGATCGGCCAATATCCTCTGCGGCCTTAAAAAACTCGTTGGCACCGTCCAAAACCTCCCCAGCTCCTTTATCCACCTTTTTACTACCGGTGTTTATGGCCAAAAAGATCTCGCTTATCTGATTTAAGTCCTCAGTGATCTGTTTGGATTTTTCCATCTCTTCACGGCCGGCATCGCCGGAAGCATCCACATCATTAACGACCTGTTGAACCTGCTCTTTGATCTCATCGACCACGTTACGAATATTCCGGGCTGAGTTTTCTGAAATCTCGGCCAGGTTGCGCACCTCATCCGCAACTACGGCAAAACCGCGGCCATGTTCTCCGGCTCGGGCTGCTTCAATTGCCGCATTTAAGGCCAGCAAGTTGGTCTGGTCGGCAATGCGTACAACTGTACCGACAATCTCACCGATCTCTTCAGAATTTTGTTCCAGAACCTTGATCATCTTGGTTGACTCAAGATTGCCTTCAACCGATTTTTTAACTCCGGAAATCAAGGTGTCGATGTTTTTATTAATGGAGTCGATCAACTCCTGTAGAGTCGCAATTTTTTCCAGGTTGGCCTTGCTTAAACCTAAACAGTTTTCGCTGGCTTCCAGAATCTGTCCAATTTCAGTTCTGGAATTTTCGGCCGCAGAGGCTGCATGTTCAGATTTAACGGAGATCTCCTCCATGTTGCCGGCCAACTCTTCCGAGGCTGCACCGGCTTGTTCCAGTGAAGCCGACATTTCCTCGACTGCTGTTGCCATACGTTCAGCTAAAGCCTGGGTTCGGGCCAGAGTTCGGGCTTGAGTTTTGGCCTGAGCCTGTTTTTTTGCTGCCGAACGCTTGGCGGCGAGATCTTCGTGGTCTTCGTTTTTACCAGTAATACCTGTGGGACGCGCTAGTTTTCTTGCCATTTTAAGCTCCTTTTTGTTCTTGGATTACGGAAAACAGGAGGTAAATCCCACCATTTTCCTTAAATTATCGTACTTTTACAAACTCTACAATATCTGGATACCGCATTCTGTATTGGCTTTGCCACTGTCCAGATCTACGGCACTAACAGAGAGAACACCGTTAGGATCTATACTAAAAGTTACATCTATATTGGGCTCCCCTTGAGCTTTTGTAGCATCCATCTCCAGTTGAAAAACACCAAGAGAAGTAAACTCTTCCGACCCTTCATGACCCCTATCCTGCATGACGTGGATAGCGACTTCAGGTTGGTTGTCAGAGGTTGTAGTGAAAAGCCTAGTCTCGGCACAGGGATAGGGGGTACCAGCAGTGATCAAGGAGATAAAGTTCCCTTGATCATCCTCCAAACCAAGGTTGTGCGAGGTGATATCATGAAATTCCATACCTGCAATCTCATCATTCAAAATTCCTGCTAGGATTCCGGCCCCTCGGGCCACCGCTTCATCAGGATTGACTTGGCGTTTAAAAAGCCGCTCACGGGTAGCGGCAATCGCTTCCAGGTCAGGACTCAAAAACCGACAGACCATCTCTTCTACTGCCGGAATTCGCGTGGCACCGCCGACTAGGATGACTGAATCCACCCAGTTAGGTTCAAGCTCTGCTCGGGCAAACGTCTCGATTAGATATTTTTCAATATCATGGATAATATCTTTGCTGATCTCGGTGAATTTATCCCGACTCAAACTTTGATTCAGATGGATGGGGCCCTGGTCGCTTACTGCAATATAAGGAATCATGACGGTGGTATCGGTAGAGGATGAGAGATCAATCTTGGTCTTTTCGGCATGAATCACGAGTTGCTGAAAGGCGATCGGGTCGTTACGCAGGTCATAGGGCGAATTCCGGTTGAAAGTTGCAAGGGTATGTTCAATAATATGCTGGTCAAAATTTATGCCGCCAACCGTGGTCGCCCCACCCACCCCACGAACTCTGAAAACCTTGTCATTATATTCCATCAAGGTTATATCCAGGGTGCCGCCGCCCAGATCCAGCACCAAAAGTCGAGCTTGCTCTTGAGTACTGCCCAAGCCATAAGTGAGGGCTGCAGCCGTGGGTTCATTGAGTAATTTGTGAACCTTGATGCCGGCTATAGTGGCGGCCCGCAGTGTGGCTTGGCGTTGATTATCATTAAAGTAGGCCGGTACCGTGATTACCGCATCGTTGATCTCTTGTTGCAGGTACTGCTCAGCGCATTTTTTGAGATGGCTGAGAATCAAAGCTGAAACCTCTTCCGGCAGCAAACTCCGGTCGCCAATCGTATAGGACTCCGTCGTACCCATCATAAGTTTGACATTGCTGACCGTGGAGTCGGCATTGAGTACGGCCTGATTTCGAGCCATTTCGCCGACAATAATCTCTTGCTCAGACTTGAAACAAACCACCGATGGCGTTGTCCTGCTGCCCCGTTCATTCGGGATGATTCGCGGTTGTCCATTTTTGATAAAAGAGATCAGGGAATTGGTGGTGCCGAGATCGATCCCGACAATTCTTGGCTTTTTCGTTGGTTTAGTCATTTTAATCAATTAATCCATTATTCAGCGATTCATTAATTTATCGTAACTGTTCAGCTTCCCACTATTAAAGCCAAAAAAATGGCGGCGAACATTGCTTCGCTCTCATAAACAGGGTCAAAGCTGGGGTGCTGACGCACCTTGCACCAGCAATGACCCCAATCCCGGCAGTTTGCAGATGGCACCTGAATAGTTACAATTTATCAATCTAAAAGTGTAAGATTTTCTGCAGCTCTCTCATTTTCCGAGTCAATTTTCAGTACCTGTTCAAACATTACTATGGCTTTTTGCTTAAATCCCAATTCAAAATAGACCAGGCCCAGGTTGTTCATGGCCTTGATGTTGTCAGGTTGCAGATAATGTACAGCCTGTAAAAAGCCCATGGCATCAATGTAATCCTCATCATTCAGGCAGATAATCGCCTGTTTGAACAAATCCCGAGTCTGTTGTTGGAACAGTTGTTCCAGCTCATCTACCCGGCGACGTAAGGTTAAAATCTCTTCCCGGTTTTCCGGCGTACTATCTTCAGAGGGCTGAACACCTTTTTCAAACAACAACTCTCGAAGGGAGATTTTTACTTTTGCACACATAATATCTCAATCTCCCGAGTCAGTTTTGCGTAATCAAGTGCGCCGATACTCTTTTCGTCGTATTCGAAAATTGTTTGACCGTGGGCCGGAGCTTCGGCCAAAGTGATATTGGTGCGAATGGGAGGGAGCAGTTTGTCCGGGCCAAAAGTTTTTGTAATCTCTTCGCCAATCTCCTTGGCCAGCCTGGTGTTTTTATTGTAAAGAGTTGGAATGATACCAGCCAGGCGAAGTTCAGGATTATAACTGGCATTCAATTTGTAAATAACCTGCATCATTTCGGCCAAGCCTTCCATAGCCAGAAAATGTAAAGGCATAGGGATGTAGACCTCACGGGCCGCAATAAGACCGGAGATCATCAGCAACCCCAGTGTTGGCGGCGGATCAATAATAACAAAATCATAATTAACCAACTGGCCGCTCAGGTGCTCACCCAACAGCAGCTCACTATCTTCACGACCGGTGTTCTCGAGCTCAAAACCACCCAATTCACGGGATGCCGGCAAAAGCGAGAGACCGGCAATATGGCTATTCAGAATCACTTCTTCTATGGCTACCCTGTCAGTTAAGACCTCGGCCAAGCTGCTTTTGACCATGCCCGGCTTAAAACCTAAGCCAATTGTGCTATGGGATTGGGGGTCAATATCAACCAATAAGACCCGATGACCCTTAAGGACCAAACCGTGGGCAACATTGACGGCAGTAGTTGATTTCCCACAGCCACCTTTACGGTTGGCGAAGATACAAATTCTGGTCACTTTTTTCTCCTCAGATTAACAACACTGAGTGACGGCATTCCTTTCTCACGCATCCATAATTTAGATTGGTTTTTCGGGGTGCAGAGGTGTCCCTGTCTCGTGGTCCTCATTTTTTTGAAGTCTGAAATAACGCCGCCACCAAAATCTTTCGTTAAGACCTTGCTGCGAATGATAGCTTGATGCATGCAAGGTTTTGATTATGAAGAATTATAGGAAACTTTAGTCACAAATTAACACTCTGAATACAATCCTCATATATACTTAAAACCAAAATAAAAAAACCCCTAAAAAAACACGATAAAACATCTACGTAAAATAGATGTTTTATCGTGTTTTTTTAGGGAAAGCTAATGGTGATGGTCTCGTAAAAAGTCTTTTCCATAATTTCAAGACGCAACATACAGTGGCTTAAAGCCTACAGGGACACAGTATGTTGTGGTTAAAAATTAAATTTTCGATTTTTTACGAGGGCATCAATGGTGGATCACGGTAGAACAGACTCTTGCCAAGTACTTCGTAAAAACGTTTGGCATCTGACTCATACCGAAAGGTGCAGACAAAGTCATCCGCATACCGACAGAGATACGCCGCACCACGACAGTGAGTCTTGACGGTCTCCTCGAACCACATATCCAAAGCATAGTGAAGATAGATGTTAGCGAGCATCGGTGAAACAATCCCGCCTTGAGGTGAGCCCGTTTGAGGGCTAATCACCTTACCATCCGTATCCAATATGCCTGCTTTCAGCCATTTGCGAATTAGCCGCAGAAACGGTTTGTCGTCTATCCTCTTTTCCAACATATCTATCAAAATATCATGATCGAGTTTATCGAAAAAGCTACGGATATC
>DAOWHJ010000023.1 GCA_030641485.1 Pseudomonadota bacterium | reverse complement strand
TTGATAACTTCGAGGCCAACCGCCGAACTGTAGGCCGCAAAAAGAGCCAATGCCGTAAGAGCAGCGGAACCAATCGCAAAACCTTTACCAATTGCAGCAGTGGTGTTACCCAAGGCATCAAGGCCATCAGTAATCGCCCGAGTCTCTTCACCAAGGTCACACATCTCAGAGATACCGCCAGCGTTATCAGCAATCGGACCATAAGCATCAACCGACATGGTAACACCAACGGTTGCCAGCATACCCACTGCCGCAATACCAATACCGTAGAGACCAATAAAGTGGAAACCACCATAGATGGCCGCACAAATCAGAAGAACCGGAATTGCACAACTTTCAAGGCCAACCGCAAGGCCGGTGATGATGTTGGTTCCGGGACCAGTCAGACTGGCTTCGGCAATTTTAACAATCGGCTTAGCCGAAGTATAGTACTCGGTAACCAGGCCGATGAGGATACCACAAGCACAACCGAAAGTCAGAGCCCAAAAGACCCCAACCGGAAGACCCATTTGCTTGGCCGCCCAGTAAGCACCAACCAAAAGGGCACCAGCACCAACGAAAGTACAGTAGCGCAGAGCGTCAGCCGGATTGTATTTTTCAAGAATCTTCATTGAGAGGATACCCAGCATTGAGCTTATGATACCAATCATGACAACAATCAAAGGATAGGCCATAAAGGTGTAACGTGCAGCTTCAAAGACTGCGCCTGTAGCCGTTGCTGCAATCGCAATCGTCGCGATAACCGAACCAACATAGGATTCGAAAATATCGGCACCCATACCAGCGATATCACCAACGTTGTCACCAACATTATCAGCGATAGTTGCCGGGTTACGCGGATCATCTTCAGGAATACCAGCTTCAACTTTACCAACCAGATCAGCACCGACATCAGCAGCCTTGGTATAGATACCACCACCGATACGAGCGAAAAGAGCAATTGAACTCGCGCCCATCGCAAAACCACTGATGTAGGTTGAGGTCTCAGGTGAACCACCGTAGAGGTAGAAGAGGATACCAACCCCGATCAGACCGAGTGCGGCAACCGACATTCCCATAACCGCACCACCACTGAAAGCAACGCTCAAGGCTTTAGCCTGACCCGACTGATTTGCCGCCGCAGAAGTACGAACATTGGCCCGGGTTGCAGCAACCATACCAAAATAACCAGCCAACACCGAACAGAGAGCGCCACCCAGGAAGGCGTAAGCAGTCTGTTCGCCGAGCAGGCCATAAAGCAGAGCAAAGACAATAACAACAAAGATGGCCAAAATCTTGTACTCACGTCGCAAGAAAGCCATCGCACCCGAATGAATAGCATCGGCGATCTCTTTCATCTTGTCGTTTCCGGCGTCCTGTTTGACGACGTACGAGTAGAGTACACCGGCAAAAAGGAGTCCAATAACCCCAAGAATCGGTGCATACATGGTATAACTTTCCATACTTTTCTCCCTTGCATATAGCAGTTTTAGGTTAAACTAAGGAAATACTTGGAACAAACTAAAAGTTTATCCAAACGTCAAATTTAATGACATAATGGAGAAACATATACCGTACAATAATATTCTAAGAACAACTATCAGCCTCAACTCGACGATTTACTAAATTCATCGCGGCCGCGACCCCCGAGTTCAGGATCTCAATTATTCCGTCTATCCCACGCTGACATACATTATCGACCATTCTGAGCTCAGATTCAGCAAAAGGTGCTAAAACAAAGTCAACTGTGGTACCTGTCTTAGCCCGGGACTCCCCACCGATACCCAGCCTGAGGCGTAGAAAATCAGCACTACCAAGCTCCTCAATCAATGATTTAACCCCGTTATGGCCGCCACTGCCGCCGCCGCCCTTGAGCTTGATACGACCCAGCTCAAGATCGAGGTCATCATGAATGACAAGAATCCGGTGGGGGTCGATCTCTACTTCTTGAAATTCAAGCAGAGCTCTTAGTGAACCACCGGAGCGATTCATGAAGGTCAGCGGTTTAAGTAAACACACCGATTTTCCCGCCAGTTCTCCAAACGCAATTTCTGCTTGAATAACTTTAATGAATTCAAAAGAACGGGTAGAATTAATCTTTTCGTTCAAACAATCGGCCAAAACAAAGCCAAAGTTGTGGCGTGTCGAGACATACTCAGCCCCAGGATTCCCAAGGCCAACAATCAGGAAAACATCATCAGACAACGGTAACTTCATTGGAGTAAAAAAGAGTTACTCTGCTGCTGCCGCTGCTTCACCGTCACCATCTTCTACCTCAACTTCGTCCTCATCAACCTCAGCAACTTCTTCCTCCTGGACAACATTCTGAACTGTCACAATAGTAAAATCGACAGAGGTATCGAATTCAACCCCTTCAACATCAAGGTCGCTGATATGGATTGCATCACCGATAGCTAAAGCGCTAACATCTACCACAATATTCTCAGGAATTGCCCGCGGTAAACATCTGACTGAAAGGGCACGACGAACTGGCTGCAACAAGCCACCTTCAGCCACACCAATCGATTTCCCTTCAAACACCAGAGGAACTTCGACCTGGATTGGCTCACCGTAACGCACTCCATAGAAATCTACATGAATCACCCGACTCGTAACCGGGTCACGTTGAATATCCTTAACGATGGAGAGGAGCTCATCATTTTGCCCGGCACCGTCAACATCAAGACCGACCAAACTACTAGTTCCAACATCATAAATCAACTTCTCCATCGCCTTCTGATCGACCGTATACTGACTCACAGCACACTGTTTACCATAACGAACAGCCGGGATTTTACCTTCTGCTCGCAATTTCCTGGCATACCCCTTACCACTCTCAGTCCTTGTCTCAACTGCCAATTCCGCAATTGCCATACTTCAATCCTCCTTAGCAAGCACCCCGACTGAGTCAACTACCAATCGATTAACGATGCTGAATAAATTTTCCAATTAAACAAATGATTTAAGGTAATTTAACCTTAAAAAACACTCAAACCCAGACAAGCTGGATAAATGACTATTGCCTGATTAAAAACACCGACAATAATCTACAAGTCACTAACCAAACAAGGCACTAACTGAATCACCAAAATAGATTCGCTTGATCGCATCAGCCAGCAAAGATGAGACTGAAAGCACCTCAATTTTAGCACATGCCTTGGTCCGATCTGTAGGCGGTAATGTATCTGTAATAATAACTTTTTCCAATTTAGATTTTTCAATCCGTTCAATCGCAGGACCGGAGAGGACCCCATGAGTCGCAAGCCCAAACACCTTGGCCGCACCCTTCTCAACCAGAGCATTGGCGGCTTGTGTCAGGGTCCCTGCAGTATCGATCATATCGTCGAGCAGAATTGCGGTTTTCCCTTCAATGTCACCGATAACATTCATCACTTCCATAACATTGGGCCCGCTTCTACGCTTATCGATAATCGCGAGAGAGACCTTCATCTTTTTAGCAAATGAGCGAGCTCGTTCAACTCCACCTGCGTCAGGTGAGACAACGACCAAGTCACCTTTGATGTGGTCTTTTACATAGTCCAGGAGAACCGGAGAAGCGTAGAGATGGTCAACAGGAATATTAAAAAAACCCTGAATTTGACCAGCATGAAGATCAACTGTCAAAACTCTCTGGGCCCCGGCCACAGTCAAAAGGTCAGCGACCAATTTTGCTGTAATCGGGGCTCTCGGAGCAACTTTACGATCCTGGCGAGCATAACCATAATAGGGTATCACTGCTGTAATCTCGGCGGCGGATGCCCTTTTCAAGGCATCAATAATTATCAGCAACTCCATCAGATTTGCATTGACCGGATCGGAAGTTGACTGAACCACAAAAACATGCATACCGCGCATACTTTCATGCAACTCAACCATCACTTCACCGTCGCTGAAGCGCTTCACAACCCCTTTACTTACGGGCTCGCATAAATCCCTACATAGTGAATTAGTCAATAACGGGTTTGAATTCCCGCCAAATATTTTCAACCGTTCCATTTACAGGTACCTTACATCATTAAAGATAATGCCGTACAAACCAAAAAGCACCAGAGTTATAAACGCAGCATTTGTATATTGTCTATTGAGAAACGGCAGAAAATCAACCACTAAACCTTGGCAGCAATGGCAGGGGCGGTAGGATTCGAACCCACGAATGCAGGCACCAAAAGCCTGTGTCTTACCACTTGACGACGCCCCTTAAAGTACCGGTGGTTAAAGATGCGCCCCTAATATAGAAAAAGCCGCCACAAGTCAAGCACGATGTGCGTTTGACTATGTTTTATTTTTGGCGCCGGTGGTGCCTATCAACAAAACAGATTCAAATTACGGGCTAGAAAAAATTCACATCCAGCGGGTTCCCAACGTTTCCGAGCGGCAGCCTCGGCCAGCAGAACTTCGCCCAGATCAGAATATATTGAGTAGACCACTGACCCACTGCCACTCATCAAAGCTCCCAAAGACCCCGAACTGCATAACAGCCACTCTTTAATCTCTGCAAGCATGGGGTTCGATGCCATGACTGGAACCTCAAAATCATTCTCTAGAAGATAGCTTGATTTTCCGGTCTTTCTGTCAAACTGTTCGATATCATAGTTTACCAAACGTTTTTCAGAGCTTGCACTCAATGATGAATAGGCCCAACCAGTGGCAATCGAGAAGGGTGGTTTAACAAGCAGGTAGTAGCGCTCTTGTGTCTCTGGCAATGAGGTAAGGTGATCGCCAATCCCTTCAACCAAAGCAAGCTCAGGTTTAAGGAAAAAAGGAATGTCCGCACCAAGCTCTGCCGCTGCTGCAATGAGCCTCTCATGCGTAATTTCAAGCTTATAAAAATCTCTAAGCAGGCACATAATCCCGGCGGCATTACTACTACCACCGCCCAGGCCAGCACCTGATGGAATTTTTTTTTCCAGCCAAAAATTCCAGTGACCACTTTGAGCCAAACCCTGTTCACTGGCAATTTCGACCATCTTACGGGCCGCCCTAACCACTAAGTTGGATTCGGCATCAAGATCCATCAGTTGTGGAGACTGCAGTGCAAAACTATTTTCAGCGGCTGAGCAGAATTCACAATAGATCGTGTCGGCCAGTGAAATTGGCTCCATAACTGTATATATATCGTGATAACTATCTTCACGGCGACGCACAATTTTAAGACCCAAGTTGACCTTTGCCGGGGTCAAAATAAAAGATGAAAAGGTTGTTGCTAAGACCATACTTTACTCTATTTCAATGCTCTTCCGAGCAACCTTAACTACTCTTTTTGGGGCCCGGACACTAAGCACTCCATTCTTGAATTTTGCTTTGACCTGATCGGCCTCGACGGGGCCAGGCAACGAAATAACCCGTTCAAAACGACCATGACCTCTTTCCAGACAGATCACCTCTGCATTACCGGGAACTTCGAAACCCTCATCACGGCGCCCTTTAATTACAAGTTTATCGGCCGAAACACTCAGTTCAACCTGCTCTTTGTCGACCCCAGGCAGATCAATTGTAACCTGGTACTCATCACCGAAATCAAAGAGATCGACCGCCAGAGACCACTGTAATCCAGGCTGTAAACAGACCGGAGTCATCTCTGATTCGGAAGCGGCAAAAAATCGATCCATTTTATTTTTCATTGAGAAAAGCATTTCAAAGGTCTCATCTTTTTTTTCACTCATAACCCGGCTCCTCCCAATCTCATCAACAATTATTAGCCAGCAGCGCAAAAAGAGTATCACTGGCTAAATTGCCAGGTTTAAGCACCTGCAGAAGTCCTTGGTTGGAGTCACGATTGTCACTGGGGTGCGAACACAACAGAGAGGTCCCAAGCACCACAACCGCATTTTCCAAGGAGCTAATGCTTTTCAAACAACCGGATTCAGAGTCCACCCAACCCAAGCGCGAGCCCTGACCCCCCGGGCAAAACAATTCAAGTTGCCCTAGCGGCGTAAAATGCCAGGCCACCAAGTCGTCACTTTTCAATTCGCACTCTTTAATATCCTGGAGCAGGCAGGAGTTCTCCTGAGCCCAATAGTGACCACTACGCCCCCCCCTCTTTTCAAGTAAAGCGACATCAGTCAGGCACATCGCCTTATCAACCGCTTTGCACATATCATAAACCGTCAGGCCCGCCATAGTCACAGCCGTTAAAGCCTCCATTTCTATGCCGGTCTGCCCCGTAACCGCGGCCTCACCAACAATTATAATAGCTGCTTGATCGTGGTGGTCTTGTGGGAAAACCGGAATGAGCTCAACCCCGGCCCAAGAGAGTGGCAGAGGGTGACAGAGCGGAATCAGATCTCCAGTTCGTTTGGCCGCCATAATCCCAGCCAGGCGGGCGGCACCGAAAACATCACCTTTTGCAAACCCTTGTGAAGTAATCATTTCAAGGGTCTCCTGAGCCAACAAAATTCGCCCCCAAGCCCGCGCATAGCGCCGGGTTAGAGGCTTAGCGCCAACATCAACCATCGCGGCCTGACCCCGCGCATCAAGATGACTTAAAAGTGACATATCAACCACCAATTGTCGACATTACCCGCGCACATTTCCGCGTGGCATTACAGGACAAACCATGTTCTGCTGATTTGGCTGCGACCGCCAAACGAACAACTTCAGCAATTCTTGAGGGATCTGCATCGGCACGCAGAGCCTCTTTCAGATCAAATTCATTGTCCGAAAGCAAACAGGCCCGCAGGCGACCATCTGCAGTCACACGAATCCGGTTGCAGGAGTCGCAAAAATGGCTGCTCATCGCCGTAATCACACCAATTCTACCCGGTGCGCCAGGCAATCTATAGAGTCGTGCCGGACCGCCAAATTCAGCAACCACCGGTTCTAAACCAGCTATTTCAGATGAAATTGCTTTAATGATCTGGGCCCCACTCACCATATCTGCAGGATTCCAGATTGATGATGAACCAATCGGCATATACTCAATAAACCGAATATGGAGGGGATATTTTGTTGTTAATGCAGCAAAATCCAGAATCTCATCATCGTTAACCCCGCGCATCACCACAACATTAAGCTTCACCGGAGTAAAACCGATCGCTAAAGCGGCCTCAATTCCAGCCCGCACCCGTTTGAAATAGTCACGTCCGGTAACCTGTTCAAATCTTTGCCGGTTAAGCGTGTCGAGACTTATGTTAACCCGCCGCAAACCTGCCGCCCAGAGCGGAACCGCAAGTTTTTCCAGCAACACCCCGTTGGTGGTCAAACTAATATCGTTAATACCGTCAATATCATTAAGACGAGCAATAAGTGAATCAAGGTGACGTCGAACCAGAGGCTCACCCCCAGTCAACCTCACTTTATCAACCCCCAACCCCACCAACACCTTAACCAGCCGCAGAATCTCTTCATAACTCAAGATCTGGGTACGGTTATGCTGGAAAAAGGTTGGAGCCGTACAGTAGTTACAGCGTAAATTACAACGGTCAGTTACCGAGATCCGCACATAACTTACTGAACGATTATGCCCATCCTGTAGAGCCGGTTTAAACATTGTCTCGACTCATCACGAAAGGGTTGTGACGAATCATAGTCTGTTCCCGATCCGGGCCGACCGAAACCAGCATCGCCTCTATACCAAGTTGATTCTCAATATAGGTAACATATTTTTTTGCATTTTCCGGCAAGAGATCGTAGTCAAGGATTCCAGAGATATCCTCTTGCCACCCTCCGAACTCTTCTAAAACTGGCTCACAAGCCTCGAGATCTTCAATTGATGACGGGAAATAGTCAATAATTTCACCACGCAATCTGTAAGCTGTACACACCTTGATAACTTCGAGTCCAGATAACACATCAAGTTTGGTCAAAGCAATACTACTAAGACCATTAAGCAGCGTTGCATAACGCAAAGCGACCATATCAAGCCAGCCGCAGCGCCGCAAGCGGCCAGTAGTTGTCCCGACCTCGCCCCCGCGAACGCTTAAGTGTTCGCCCACGGAATCCTCCAGCTCAACCGGAAACGGCCCACTGCCAACCCGAGTGGTATAAGCTTTAACCACCCCAATAACTTCATCAATATCTGTGACTCCAACTCCAGATGAGGCACAAGCATTGGCAGCCAAGGTTGAAGATGAGGTGACGAAAGGATAGGTACCGTGATTAATATCAAGTAAAGTCCCTTGAGCCCCCTCAAAAAGAATAGACTCCTTTTTCTTAAGATGACGCGCCAATTCGTAGGGAACTTTCTTAATTGCCGGGCACACAATTGCCGCGGCTTCTTTTAATTCAGCAAGTACCTTGTCAAAAGAGACCGGGGCCTCATTATAAATTTTTTCAAGCATTTCATTATGCTGATCAAGCAAATTTCTAAGACGCGTCTGTAAAACCTCTTCTGGAGCCAGGAGATCGCCCAGGCGCAGACCCCAACGTGCCATCTTACTCTCATAAGCTGGCCCGATACCGCGCCCGGTAGTACCAATTTTAGCTACCCCCCGTTGCTGCTCCCGGGCCTGATCGAGACGACGATGACTCTCCAAAATAAGATGTGCCTCATCACTCAAAATTAGCTGCGACAGAACATTACGACCACACTGCTTTTGCAGAAGATCGATCTCTTGGAGCAAAATATTAAGATCAACGACGACGCCGCTACCAATAACACAGATTTTTTCCGCCCGCATGATCCCCGAAGGAATCAGGTGCAGAGCGTAACGCTGTCCGTCAATAACCAGGGTGTGTCCGGCATTATTGCCGCCTTGAAACCGAACTACCACCTCAGCCCATTCAGTCAACAGATCAACAATTTTACCTTTACCCTCATCCCCCCACTGGGTTCCGATGAGCACTACATTTGCCATAATAATCAGATCCTTAGGCACCCAAATGACCTTGGGCGCAAAATGGTCAAAACCTTACAATAAAAATCCAGTAAAAAATATTTTCTTTTGCATGAAGATAATACCTCTTCAGTAATTCTATAAATAAATTTCCCGAACCGAAACGATATTCGGCAGGGTTGCAAGACCCTTAACAATCTTTTCGTCAATTTGGCTATCAATCTGAACTAGAGATAGAGACATACCACCAACCCCTTCGCGACCAAACTGCATCCGTCCGATATTAATTTCATTGTCACCTAAATAGGCACCGATAGAACCGATCACACCCGGTTTATCATGAGCATCGATAACCAACAGATGACCTTCAGGGATCGCTTCGAGTTCAAACTGGTTTACTTTAACAATGCGCGGCTCGGTTTTACCGAAGAGAGCCCCGGAAATCGAAAACAGCTTATCGCCGTTTCTGCCTTCAAGAGAGATCATACCGGTAAAGTTACCCGCCTCCTCAGTCTTGGTTACCGCTACGGAGATACCACGATCTTTAGCAATTGAAGGAGCGTTAACAAAATTCACCATATCCCCAACCATCGGGGTCATCAAACCTTTAAGCAGAGCGGTGGTAATCGGTTCGGTATCGTGTTCAGTAACACTGCCCTTATATTCAATCCTCACTTCACTCAAGCCACAACTGTCACCAATACAGAGCTGGGTCGAGAAAAGTCCCATCTTCTCGGCCAATTTAAGATAGGGGCCCGTCACCTTCAGAACCTCAGCGCTGACACTGGGCACGTTAAGGGCGTTGACAATTGTACCATCACTAAGATAGTCCGCAATTTGTTCGGCAACCGTCACGGCAACATTAACCTGAGCTTCATCAGTTGATGCACCTAGGTGCGGAGTGCAGATAAAATTGTCAAGTGTAAACAGCGAATGGTCAGACGCTGGCGGTTCCTCTTCAAAAACATCAAAAGCAGCACCACTAACCTGCCCGTCACGCAAGGCTTCAAAAAGATCATCCTCTTTAATGATGCCGCCACGGGCACAGTTGATAATTTTGACACTATCTTTCATAATCGCAAAGCTCTCACGATTAATCATATGGCGGGTCTCTTTAGTCATTGGTGTATGGACAGATATATAATCAGCCCGACGAAAGAGCTCATCCAGAGTAACCAGTTCAATATCCATATTGGCGGCCCGGTCAGCTGATATAAAAGGATCAAATGCGATAACCTTCATCTTGAGACCCTGAGCCCGATCGGCAACAATCGCACCTATATTTCCGAGACCAACAACTCCCAAAGTTTTACTGAAGAGCTCTTTTCCCATGAAGCGACTCTTTTCCCACTTACCGCTTTTCATCGAAGAGGTCGCCTGGGGGATATTGCGACTCAAAGCCAGCATCATCGAAACTGTATGTTCAGCGGTAGTGATGGTGTTGCCTTTAGGCGTATTCATCACGACAATCCCCTGTGCCGTAGCCGCCGGGATATCAACATTATCGACCCCGATTCCAGCGCGGCCGACAACCTTCAGGCGCTTCGCGGCAGCTACCACTTTCGCAGTCACCTTGGTCGCACTGCGAATCGCCAGCCCATCATAATCACCAATCACTTCAAGAAGTTCATCCTCAGACATCCCAACCTTGACATCAACTTCAACATCACTATATCCGGCAAAAACCTCAATCCCCTTCGCAGACATCTTATCACTAACTAAAACTTTATATTTACTCAATGTTAAACCTCCAGTTTGAAATATGTGTAAATTATGCTAACCCAGCCGAGCTTGATAAGCCACTGACATCGAAAAAGTTCCGCTCCGCAAACCCAATTCTCATGCCAATCGGTAAAAAGTGCAACAATAAAAAAAACCACCCTCTATAATTAAAGAAAGCGAGAGCTGTCAAGTCTAAACTGGAGATTCACAAAATATTTGCTGATGACGTAATCTCAAACCACAGCTTTACTGACTGACATATTGAAAAAAGGTCAATTCAATAGGAAAACCCGAAAAAATCGTGGGCTAAGGCCGCGGTCGAGCGGTTTCCATCGTGAAGATAGGGTGAAGGCAAATCAAACTTGTTAAATTCGGTAACGTTGGCAGGAAGTGAAGCGTGAATAGTGAATGGGGAAAATCCGTGAATCTCAAGAATCATCGAATCATCAAAAACCGGGAAACCACTTTCGCGAAAGCCACCCAAACCAATTTGATCTCCATTTTCACTTCTCAAAACCAACAATATTTTAACCGCTGCCGATGATGACCGCGAAACCGACCAGCGCCCGGCATTTTTTTTAATCTCAGAAACCAACAACTCACGCGTATCCAGTATCACTCTAAGAAGATCATGATAAAGAAGGAGGTCTACAGTCCCAGATGTAAGGTCTGTCGCCTGTTCTTGTTGATAATTTACCCGGCTGAAAGGATATCGCAACATCAGGAGCCAAAAACCTGAATCTTTGTCAGTCACCGATCCGGCACCAGCCAACCCCGTACTTTTTTCACCGGAGGCCACCACCTTGGAGACCAGAAATTCTAACGGCTGCGGCTCGACCGTTGCAAGTTGCGAACGCATACGCGCAACCAGTGAATGTATAAAAGTCTCCTGGTAAACATTCAGGTCATTGCTAAAAACTTCAATCTTGGGCTTAACCTTGGGCGGTTTAAGTACCTTTATTAATGATTTAGAAACCCAACCACGTCGACCTTTTGCTGTGGCAATGTAAAGCCACCCATCACGCTCTTGCAAAATCTTCACTTTGTATTTGCGTCGCAGAGAAAAAATCCGCGGACTTCGCTTATCGGGAGCTTTACGAACATTGGCTTTGGAGACCCGAATAACCCCATTACTGACAGGTTTCACTGCCAATGAAGTTTCAGCCCAACCGACAAACAAACCGAAAATGATGAGGTAACAGAAAAAAAATCTAACGGCTACTCGCTGCAAAGATAATACTCCATATTAGAGAGACAATAACTCCTGGCAGGCAAACCCGATTTCAGAAAACTCATCCTCAAAAATGGTACGCGGGTCAAAAACGAGCCAGTCATCGACAATCCTGACGACTACCGGTCGAGACCGGTCACGCAGACATTGTTCAAGCTGAACTGAACTTGCTCCCTCAACCTTCATGAAAAGTGAAAAAGTTGTCAACTCAACCATCGGCAAAGCGCCGCCTCCAGCCCGTGAGATGGAGGGTACAATTTTCAGCTTTAACCGGTTATTTTTCTGGCAATAACGTCTGACAGCACGTTGTAGTTTTTGCGCCCCCTTCTTTAAGTTCTCTGGACTCTCAGTCAACATCCGTAAGGTCGGAATTTTCTCAACCACAGTTAGCGGGTCAAGATAACATTTGAGAACCGCCTCAAGTCCCGCTAAAGTCAGCTTATCAATTCGTAAAGCCCGATTTAAAGGATGTTTTTTTAATTTTTCAACAAGCTCTCTGCGCCCAACAATAATCCCGGCTTGCGGACCACCCAAAAGCTTATCACCGCTAAAAGTCGCCAGTGCAACCCCATGTGCCATAGTTTCAGAGACGGTTGGCTCACCGGTTAAGCCAAAGGCTTTCAGATCTAAAAGATTACCACTACCGAGATCCTCAATGACCGGCAAATCATATTTATGCCCCAAGGCCACCAAGTCCCGCATCTTGGGTTGACCGGTGAATCCGGACAAGCGATAGTTACTGGTGTGAACCTTGAGTAAAATTGCGGTCTCATCATTGATTGCGGACTCATAATCTCTTAAATGAGTCCGGTTAGTTGCCCCAACTTCACGCAAGATCGCCCCTCCTTGGGTTACAATCTCAGGGATGCGAAAAGCGCCGCCGATCTCAACCAGTTCCCCTCGGGAGACCACAACTTCGCGTTCTGCCGCTAAGGCTGAAAGCGCCAGAAGAACAGCCCCGGCGTTGTTGTTAACAACCATTGCTGCTTCCGTACCGCACAAACGACAAAGCAGATCTTCAACATTAACGTAGCGAATACTGCGTGAGCCTTTTTTTAAATCATACTCCAGATTAGAGTAACCGCCAGCAACTGCGGCAATCTGCGCGACCGCTTCAGCGGGCAGGGGCGAACGCCCAAGGTTGGTATGAATTACGACCCCAGTGGCATTTATCACCTTTTTCAGGGCCGGAGCTAAAAACATTGTCAGCGATCTTTCAAGCTCCGGCCAGAAGCTAGCATCAGAAAGCAAATCTTTAACCTTAAGATTTTCCTGAAGCACTCTCGTCTTCACCTTTGCGAGCAATTCACGAATCTGTTCGGCCACTACAGGGCGCGGAAAACGGGGTATAAACTCACGTCTCACAGCTTCATGCAGGAGTTCATCAACCGCAGGCAACTGGGACAGTTCAGACTGTAAGCGGTTTTTTTCAAGTTCTTTTTTGGCCATCTTCCCTCTTCGCCTCTACCTCATCCCGGCAAATATCCCGAAAGTTATTTACCCCAATAAAGAATTCACGCATCATGATCACCCAATAATAGTAACCTTTCGGAGTTAACGAAAGCTGGTTTCCATCCTGTTTAAGCGCTTTAAGACCCTTAAAAAGAGTTAACTCTTTCCAAAGTGCCTCATCGAAAAGATTACCATAACGCCGCCTGATATCCGCCATATCAATCTTAGTACCAAAAAGTTTGATCATAAAATCATAACGCATTCTTTCCAGCAAAGAAAATTCTTTGCAAAAAGCAACTGCGGGCTGATTGTTCTCAAGCTTATCGCAATACTCCTCAACCGAAAAAGTGTTGGCCATAATTTTTCCATTTAGATAACTGAATGAGCCGCTACCTACCCCCAGATATTCATCATAATCGACAATGTACTCGTCAATCATCGCCTCCTGGCGTGAGAAACACCAGGCCGAACCGGGCTTGTAATCATCCGCAAGTTGCTTAAATATCTCCTGATAGTACAACTTTTCCCGACCATAATTAACTTTGCCTAAGGTATTACTGATAATTTTTTCAGTCACGGTCGAAACCATTAACGGATAAAAAGTTACCTGGTCTGCCGGCATCCCTTTGATGATTTCAAGGTCCCTCTGCAACGACTCTAATGATTGCTGTGGAAAATTGAAAATCATGTCAACATTCAGCGTATCAAAAAAACCCTGATAATGCTTTAATTTAGCCTCTATTTCCGCTCCACTGCCATATTTATGGTAGCGTTCCATCGCTTTGAGCAGGTTATCATCGAAACTCTGGACCCCGACCGAAAGTCGATTGACCCCGGCCTGCTTAAGGGAAGTCATTACCGCATCAGTTAAATGGTTAGGGTTGGTTTCAACCGAAATCTCACGCACCGGAAAACTCTCCCGGATAAGTTGCAAAGTCTCTGCTAACTCGTCCGGCAAGACCGTCGGCGTACCGCCGCCGACATAGACCCCGGTACACTTGAAATCGTATTCTCGATAAAGTTTAATCTCACGGCGCAGAGCGGAAAAGTAACGTTTTGCCCGATCTTCTTGAAACTTGTACCGATTGAATGAACAATAAGGGCACAGCTCTTCACAAAAAGGGATATGGACGTAAAGAAGGTACTCCCTCTCCGAGTTACCATGGGCCAATTTTTGCGAACTAAACTCATCAAAAGTAAGATAACGTTGATTTAAATGACGAAGAATTTTTGTCATAAAAGTTTCGACAATCATAAACTTAAATCCTTAATAAAGTCTAACGCGGGCGTTACCCGCAAGTAATAAAAATGAGCTTACCAGAACCATTCCTTGTTAAAAAACAAGAACATACCTATCGGCCACTAAGTTTTGCACCTCACAATGAAATATAATGATGGGCGTCCTGAAGCTTCAGCGAGTGCTGATATAGCAAGTCGGTGCCATCATGTCCACAAAAAACCATCATGATCACTAGTAGTAACTGACTACAAAATTGATCTTTCCCCCGCTTGAATTAACGTAAGGCCACGGCCACTACCGCAGGTCACAATTGGTAAAATTTGCGGTTTTCAGCCGGACACTGACCAAGCACTCTTGAGCACGTTGGAATATTAACCCTAAACTCTTCCTCGCATAATAAACGATTTTCGTTTGACATAAAGTGAAAAATTGTTTATGAAGAAAAATATAAGATTTACAACTAAACAGAATTGTTTTTGAGACTCAATGCTGATGGAATTACCCGGGGTGAAACTTCCCTGAACGTGCAAAATTTAAGGAGTAGGAGTAGTTTATGCCGGTTATTACGATTTCCAAAGAGTTTGCTTCAGGAGGTCTTCACATTGCCAAACTTTTGGCTGAAGAACTCAAATACGACTACCTTGACAAGGAGATCGTTGAACAGGTAGCGGACCACACCAAGGTTTCGCATCAAGAAGTCAGGGAGTTTGAAGAGGAGGGCCATATCAATGTCAGGGCCTATCTCTCACGTATTATTGACCTTGATATTTTCAAGAAAAATCACAAACATGATGAGGCTAATGAGGTCGAGAGCACTTACGACGATCGCCACAAAATTCCTTACTCTTTCGACACTCAGGGCTGGATTGACAGTGATATTTATCGTGATTTGATCTGCAAAGTAGTTACGGAGCTTGGTCAGCGCCAGAATGTAATGATTGTCGGTCGTGGTGGTCAGTGTATCCTGCAAGAACAAGCCGATGTTATCAATATCAGAATTGTTGCCTCTATGGCTGACCGGGTTGCCCGACTGAAAATCGAGAACCCCGAACTAAACAATGCCCAAGCGGCAAAACAGATCGAAACGATGGATAAAAAGAGTCAGGAGTATATTAAATTTTACTTCAAACAGAATTGGAGTGACCCTAAACTCTACGACATCACCCTAAACACCAGTCGTGTCAGCGATGAAAAAGCAGTTGCTTGGCTTGCCGGACTCTGCTAAGATTAAAAATCTGACTGAAATCTGAAAAATAGAAAATCCCGTTAAGTATTGCGGACCAATTGCAATACTTAACCCCGCTTGGATCTTCCACATAAGCGAAGACTGAGACGGTTGGACTTATATTTTGTTAGTTTAAGCATTTTTGCGCTATCAATTAGGCCCGCCTCTTTAGTTTGAGGTGGGCTTTTTTATTTTTAATTAGATAAGGAAATTTATGGCTAAGACAGTGAGCACGACAACCCTCGCCAACATGAAAAAAGAGGGTGAAAAAATCACCATGGTCACCGGTTACGACTACCCTTTCGCCCGCCTGCTGGACGAAAGCGGAATTGACACCATTCTCGTTGGCGACTCAGTCGGAGTTGTGGTTGCCGGCTACAAAGATACTCTGCCGGTAACAGTTGACGAAATGATCTACCACGGTAGGGCTGTAGTTTGCGGCACCGAACGCGCCCTGGTAATCATCGACCTGCCCTTCATGAGTTATCAGGTAAGCATTGAGGACGCCAAGTTTCAAGCCGGACGGATCATGAAAGAGACCGGGGCCGGAGCCGTAAAGCTCGAAGGTGGAGTCACCATGCGGGAGACCATTAAAGCGCTGGTCGACATCGGGATCCCAGTCTGCGGCCATATTGGTTTAACCCCACAGGCAGTTAACCAACTCGGCGGATTTAAAGTCCAACGAGAAAAGGAACGTCTCCTTGAAGATGCCAGGGCAGTTGCTGAAGCCGGAGCGTTTGCCGTGGTTATTGAGTGCGTTCCCACTGATATTGCAACCGAAATCAGTCAGTCACTAACCATACCAACCATTGGTATCGGAGCTGGGGTCGGTTGCGATGGTCAAGTCTTGGTTCTCCACGACATGCTCTCACTTTTTGACCGTTTCCGCCCATCTTTCGTCAAACAGTATGCCGATCTCGGCCAAGAGACCAAAAAAGCTCTTGAAAACTACAGTCGTGAAGTGAAACAGGGGATTTTCCCTGGAGCTGAGCACTCATTTAAGTAATTATGAAGCAGATAAATAACAACAATGAGATTCAGACACTCGCCTTGGAGAGTCGTCGCAGCGGTAAAAGCATAGCCCTGGTCCCAACTATGGGCTACCTCCACGAGGGCCATCTCAAACTAATGCAGGAGGCTCGTAAAACGGCCGACTTGGTAATTGTTTCGATTTTTGTCAATCCGATTCAGTTCGGCCCGAACGAAGATCTTGACCGTTATCCATGTGACCTGGAAGGAGACCTTGCAAAGTGCAACCGGGTTGGGGTCGATGTCGTTTTCACGCCAACCCCAGCCGAGCTCTATCCTGATTTTTTTCAGACTTCAGTTGCCGTCAATGAAATCAGTCAAGGGCTTTGCGGTGCCGGACGACCAAACCATTTCCAAGGGGTAACAACGGTAGTCAGCAAGCTTTTCAATCTAACCCTGCCTGATTTTGTATTTTTTGGTGAAAAAGACTTTCAGCAATTAGCCGTTATTCGCCGGATGGTGATCGACCTGAATTTTCCGATTAAAATTGTCGGAGTTCAGATTATCCGAGAAAGTGATGGTTTAGCTATGAGCTCCCGTAACGCTTACCTACAGACCCAGGAACGCGCCGAAGCCCCAGCAATCCACAAAGCTTTAACCTATGCCCGAAAGCTCCACTCTCAGGGCACGACTGGAACCGACACGCTTTGCCAAGCCGTCTCAAACTCTTTACATGACAACATCAAGAGTCCTTTTAACATCGAGTATATCGAGATCTATGACTCGCAAAATCTGACTCGCTTAGACGACAAGATATCTGTGCCAGCGACAATATTAATTGCTGTCCACTTAGGGAAGACTCGTCTCATTGACAACCTTCAACTTAGTCAAAATTAACCGACAACAAGAATCATAAGGACAAGGTTTATGCTACTCAATATGTTTAAAGGCAAACTTCATCGGGCAACCGTAACCGATGCTAACCTCTCCTACGAAGGTAGTATCACGATTGACAAAACCCTGCTCAATGCTGCAGGAATCTTGCCCTACGAGCAAGTCCAGGTCTACAACCTGACCAACGGTTCCCGCTTCACTACTTATGTTATTGAGGGAGATTATGACAGCGGTGAAATTTGCATTAACGGCGCCGCCGCCCGTTTAGCCCGCAAAGGTGACATGGTCATCATTGCAGCCTACGCTATGATGAGTGAAGATAAGGCAAAAGAATTTACTCCAAAAAGTATCTTGGTAGACAGCGATAATCGGATTGTTAACCAACCTGTAAAATAGTGACCCATAAGTTCCTACCGTCAACCCAAAAGGCCCGATCCTAACCATCTAATAGATCCGGGCCTTTTGGGTTGAAATTCACTACAAGCCTTTCAAGCTCCTCTCTTGCTGACCATAATCCAGCCCATAACTGCTAAATTTAATTTAGCTTCACAACCACCAACACCTATGATAGATATAGACTACCAAGTAACTGTGAATACAGTCATTTAAGTCGTGAGAACATAACTATGTAGATGCTTTGTGACAATAAAAACATGGAGATTCAAAACAATGTCCATCCGACAATTA
>DAOWHJ010000030.1 GCA_030641485.1 Pseudomonadota bacterium | reverse complement strand
GAAGTCCTGCTTATAGTCACCGTAGGCTGAACAGAGAATGACCGGGATGTTTTTGTAGATCTCCTTGATCTTGATCAGGGTGTCAACCCCAGAGATGCCGGGCATCTTGATATCCATAACCACCAGATCAGGTTTTGACGTGGTAATTTTCTCCAGGGCCTCTTCTCCACTGGCCGCTGCCACGATTTTGTAGCCCTCCTCCTCAAGTTCCTCTTTATAAAGCCAGCGGATATTTTCCTCATCATCGACTACTAGGATTTTGTACTGTTTGATTTCCATCTGTTTACCTCGCTTTCCGGCGCCAATTAAACAGCCGGTCCTGGTTGTGATTTATGTTTGAACGGGAGAGAGAGAGCAACCTTTACCCCCCTGCCGACCTGGTTGTGGATTCTGATTTCACCTTGGTGATTTAATATTATGCGGTGACAGATTGGCAGCCCTAAACCGGTTCCGTCATGTTTTGTTGTGAAAAATGGGTTGAATATATCGTGAATAATCTGCTCCTGGATACCGCTGCCGCTGTCTTTCAGTTCAATTAAAGCTTCTTCCTGCAGCTTGCTGAGATTGCAGTACAGGGTTGAGCGGATGGTGATCTGACGTTTTCTGTTGCTGGTGTCCGTGCCGGTGATGGCTTGGATGCTGTTATTTATCAGGTTGATCAAGACTTGTTTTATCTGATTACCGTCACATTCAACCGGAGGCATGTCATTGGTTAACTGGAGTTTGAGCCCAATGCCCAAATTTACGAGCTCACGGGAAAAGAGGGCGGTTGTTTCATCGATTAGTTGGTTGATATCGGTCGGGTTGAATTGTTTGCTCTCAGGTCGGGAAAAGGCGAGGACATTGTTGACGATCTCCTCAAGTCGTTCAATCTCTTTGGTGATAATCAGACTGTAGCTCTTCTCTCGGCTTTGCTCTGGGATTTGTTTGTGGAGACGGCGCGCAAATCCGCCAATTGAGACGAGTGGATTTTTTATTTCATGGGCAATGCTGGTTGCCATTTCACCTAAAGCCACTAATTTTTCATTTTGGGTCAGGCGTGATTGGGTACTGTTTAGGGTTGCTAACGAATTTTGCAGGAGTTGATAGAGTTCTGTGTTGTCAAGGGCCAGGTTTGCAGCATCGGTAAACAGGGTGATGTAGGAGAGGTCCTGCTCTTCGATTTGGTCGGCACTTGCCAAAATCACACCCTTTAGGCGTTCTTTACTGAAAGTTGGGATGGCGATGATCTCTGTCGCGGGAATTAAGGTTGCTAGTTTGGGGTGGAGAGCCGTGACAAATTGGGCTGGAATAATGGCCGGCTTTTTTCCTTTTAAGGCATTTCTGAAGCGGCTTGGAGCTGTTTCCAAGTTGGTGAAGTTCAATTTTGAGATCTCAGCTTCGATGGTTGCCGGGATATCGGTACTCGCTCCGATTAGGTGGCTGGTCAAAGTTTTCAGGGGGGTAGAATCGCTAGGGCTGCAGTTTTTGTCATCGTCTAATGAAAGTTGTGAGGCATTGGCGTAAAAAAGTGTACGCCAGAATTTCTCCTTTTCCTGATACTCAAGGTAGATTGCCGGAGAACAGTAAAAGCCTTCGTTGCTGACCAGAGCTCCGAGGGTAAGGCGGATTATCTGCTCGGGTGTGTCAGCCGCTAAAAGAGCATTTTTTATGCGGTGAGATATGGTTAATTGCCGGGTTCGTAAAATTGATGCCTGGTTGGCAATGTTAAGTTGATTTTGGGTGCGGGAGCGTTCTAACGTTGCCGCTAGGTGGACGGCAAAGATCTCCAAAAGTTCTAGGTCTGGTTTTTCCAGGGGTAAGAGGTTTTGGCTTTTTGGGGTTTTGTCGAGAAAAAATTCAAGGGTACCCAGCACCACTCCCTGACTAATTAAAGGCAGGGTGATGTGGGCACTGAACTGGTCGAAAAAATATTGGTAGTGTGGTTCTGATGTACTGTTTTTTTCAACAACAATAGGGTGGGCTGTGACTTTTGCCTGCATTGCCTGTTGTTGACTGAGCTGTAGCCCTAACTCTTTCTGGGCTTGATCTTTAAAACCTTGGTCGATGACTTGAAGATTGGTGTTGTCCGCAGCGAATGTTGTGAGGATTGAAGCTGAATGGGCGAAGAATGTCAGAGACGAGTTCGGTAATTGTGAGAATATGCTTTGTAAGTCTTCGCTGGCATTGAGTTGGGCTCCGATGCGGTGGAGAAATTTTAAGCGACTGACTTTTTTCTGTGATTTCTTGGTTATGATTGCTCCGCGTAGGCCCGAAGCTATTTGGCGGCAGATTACCAATAGAAATTTAATTGTTTCATCATCGACAGTGAAAGGCTCGTGGTGGAGCAGGGCCAGGGTTCCATAGGAGCGAGTCTCATCAGTTAAGGGCAGGCTCCAGCCGTACGGACGCTCCTTTCTGAAAAGATCATCAGGATCTGTAAGGGCCGGATCAAGCGGGTTGGCGATGCGGGTCGTCAGTGGTTTGCAGAGAGGGTCCACCGGGGAGGGCGGTGCGTAACTGTGCGGCGGTGCCGGAAGTTGTAGTTTTCCTCCTGAGTCTGCGGCAATGCGCAGGGTGAAACATCGGCCCCGGTGTTGCAGGAGATAGAATGCGATTGTCGGGGCCAGTCCTCTTAGGCAGAGAAAGTGAGCTACCTGCATAAGGCGGTCATTAATCTGCGCTGCCGAGGTGCTGATCTCGATAACTTTGGTTAAGGTCTCGTATCGTTGTTGATAGTCCATTGCCCTCAAATTTAAGTCAAGACTCCCTCAAGGGGCGCTTAAGATACTTTTGTACAATTCTCTGTATTTTTTTGCACTCTGGTTCCAGGAGAAGTTACAGCGCATGCCGTTTGCCCGCAGTTTGTGCCAAAGTCGGGGTTGCTGGTAGGTGCTTAACGCCTCAATAAGGGTTTTTTTGAGATCCTCTACGAGGTAGTCATTAAACTTAAAGCCATTACCAGTGCCATTTTTGGGGTCAAAATGGGTAATACTGTCATCAAGCCCGCCCGTTGCCCTGACCAATGGTACGGTACCATAACGCAGGCTGTACATCTGATTCAAGCCGCAGGGTTCATAGTGTGAGGGCATCATGAAGATGTCTGCCCCAGCTTCAAGTAAGTGGGCGAGGCCGTTGTCGTAACCACAAGTAAAAGCGATTTGGTTCGGGTAGCGTTGGGCCAAGCTTGCCAACTGTTCTTCTAGATTTTTTTCGCCGGTGCCGAGAAAGATAAATTTGGCCTCAAACTCGACTACCTGTTCCATTAAAGGCAAGATAAGATCAAATCCTTTCTGGTTTACCAGGCGAGAGACCATGCCGATTAGCGGCTGTTTTTCAGAGTATGCGAGATTGAAAGCTTTGCTAAGTTTTTGCTTACAACTTTTTTTCCCCTTCATTCGTCCAAGTTGAAAATGGTTGTCAATGAAAGGGTCTTGGGCTGGATTCCACTCCTCATAATCGACCCCGTTTAAGATGCCGTGGAGATCGTTGCGGCGTTCAGCTAAAACCGTTTCGAGCCCGAAACCAAATTCTGGCTCCAGAATTTCTTGGCTATAGGCCAAGCTTACTGTGTTCAGCTTGTCAGCGTAAACCAAACCGCCTTTTAAGAGGTTTAAGCGGTCGAAAAATTCGAGTCGCTCAAATGTAAATTCCTCCCATGAAAGTCCGGTAAGGGGGAAAATCTCCTTATCTTGAAGCCCCTGATAACCAAGGTTGTGAATTGTGAAGAGTGAGCCACCCTGATAACGCGGGAGATTCTTGTAGAGGGTTTTCAAGTAGACCGGAATCAAGCCGGTTTGCCAGTCGTGGGCGTGATAAATGTCGATGTCAAGGTTAAGGGTTGTAACGGCCTCGAGGACCGCCCGGCAGAAAAAAATAAAACGAGTGCCGTTGTCTTTGAACTCGGCACTGGCCGGACCGTAGAGGGTCGAGCGATCAAAGAGATCACCCTGCTCGATAAAATGGATGTGCAGGTTTGGGTGCGAGGAATTCAGACTGACAATTGAGCCGGTTAGCAGGTGATCATCAATGGGGATGGATATGTCAGCTTTTTTTTCAAGTTCCAGATGTTTTGCTTTGATCTCGCGATAGAGGGGGAGAAAAAGGTAAACCTGGTCTCCTTGTTCGGCCAACGCTGAGGGTAGCGCTCCGGCAACATCAGCGAGCCCCCCGGTTTTAGCAAATGGTGTGGCTTCGGATACGGCAAAAAGGATATTCATTAATTAACCCTTCAAATTTTTGCGTCACGCAGGAATTTAGCTGACTCTTCCGGTGGAGTCGGGTTGATATAGAAGCCTGAACCCCATTCAAAACCTGCGACTCGGGTAAGTTTGGGGATGATTTCGAGATGCCAGTGGTAGTGATTGGTGGTGTCATGGTGGTTGACTGGGGCGGTGTGGAGAACAAAGTTAAAGGGTGGGGTGTCAAGTACGCGGTTTATTCTTTTCAGAGTGTCAGAGAGAATCAGGGCCAGCCCTTCGATCATATTCTTGCTGTTGGTTTGGTAGTCATGTGAATGGCGTTTGGGGAGGATCCAGGTTTCAAAGGGAAAACGCGGGGCGTAGGGGCAGATAGCAATGAATTCATGATTTTCACTGACTAGGCGTAGGCCTTGGTTAATCTCCTGTTGGATGATGTCGCAGAAGACGCAACGCTCTTTGTAGTCGTAATAGCGTTTTGCCCCATCAACCTCTTCCTTAACGCGTTTTGGTACAATCGGTAAGGCAATAATCTGGGAGTGGGAGTGCTCGACTGTGGCTCCGGCTGCCAGGCCATGATTTTTAAAAACCATTATGTAACGGAAGCGTTTATCGCCAGCAAGGTCACGGATACGATCTCTGAAGGCCCATAAAACATCTTCGACTGCATCTATTGGCATGGTTGCTAGGGTCGCTTGGTGGTCGGGGTTTTCGATTACAACTTCATGGGCTCCGACACCGTTCATCATGTCATAAACCCCATTGCCTTGACGTTTTAAGTCGCCCTCGATATGGAGGGCGGGAAATTTATTGGGAACCACGCGCAAACGCCAGTTGGAGTCGTTGTTCTGACTGCCGGGCTGGCGATAGGCTAAAATCTCCGGCGGGACAACATCCTCGTTGCCAGCACAGAAAGGGCAGAAACCACTTTTTCGTTCCAGTTTTAAACTGCTGAATTCAGACGGTCGCTTGCCGCGCTCTTGTGAGATGATGACCCAACGGTCAATTATCGGATCTTTGCGTAGTTCAGACATGACGGATGTCCCCTTCGAAGTGGGCGCAGCGATGTACGACGTTGTTTGCTATAGCTTTTTTACTCATACCTAAATGTTTACAAGCTATGTTCTATTATAACCTTTATCGAGTTTTCGTCAACTAATATTGATGGCGCAGTAGATCGAAATTTTCACTTAGCCATACCGATACTTTTTACGACGCCATTAGCGTTTGAGTTGGTATTTTCGTACGGCTCGCTTATGTTCCGCGTAGGTTTTTGAGAACTG
>DAOWHJ010000137.1 GCA_030641485.1 Pseudomonadota bacterium | reverse complement strand
GAGATTGGTGAGACCGTGGTCTCATGGAGCCTGAATGCTCCAAAGGTTACGGTGCAGGAGGAGGGGCATGCGGCGCCAATTGTCGAGCGTCTTAAAGCAGCGGCCCTTTGTCGCGAGCGTGGTTTTCGTATCGGTCTCCATTTTGATCCACTGCTCTTTTTCCCCGGTTGGGAAGATGAGTATCGGCAGACGGTTGCCACAATCTTCAAATATCTCAAAGGCAGTGACATTATCTGGATCTCAATCGGCGCGTTCCGTTTTATGCCCCAGGTTAAAGAGGTGTTGCGGGATAATCACGCCAACAGCAACATTACTGCCGGTGAATTTATCCGCGGGCTTGACGGTAAACAGCGCTATTTTAGTGCGATCCGCTTACAACTTTACCGTTTTCTGGTTGCCGAGATAAAAAGTTACGCCCCAGATGTTTTTATCTATTTCTGCATGGAGGACAAATACCTTTGGCAGGATACTTTCGGTTTTGCCCCAGCCGATAACCTGGAACTTGGGCGCTGGCTTGATCAATGTTGCTACCGTTTTCGGGGTAATAGTTGAAAATGGCTAATACCTTTCTTATTTTTACCCTTGAGGAGCACTATTTCGCTCTCGATATTGCCGAGGTTATACGGGTTTATCCTGCTCTTGCGATTGATCGTTTGAGTGAGGGGCCAGAGCTTGTCAGTGGGATTTTTACGGTAGCCGGGAAGAAAATTCCGGTGCTTGACCTGCGCCAGCGATTGCATCTTCCAGCGCGGGTTGTAACCTTGGAAGATGTCTTGGTGTTAGGTGAAAGTGATGAAGTCGAATTTGCCTTTTTTGTTGATGCGGTAGCCGGTGTCTACTCTTTTGTTGAGGAAGAGCTTAGCGACACGCACACTATCCACCCAGAAATGGCCGGTTATGCCAGCCGGGTAACTGAATTTTCCGAGCATACGGTCTGGATTTACACGCTTAAATCTCTTTTTGCCGAGCAGGATTTTCCGGCTCTGATGGAGATGGTTGCCGATGAGTCTAGCTAATGATTAAACCGAAATCTTCGACTTTTTTACCGCAGCTTGAAGAGTTGAGCCGGGTGATCAGCGAACGTATTGGCCTTGATTTCCCAGAGCGAAAGTGGGATGTGTTACAGCGAGTTGTTGAGAATCTTGCGGGAGAGGATGGTTGTCCCGATAGCGAACTTTTTCTGAAAGAACTGCTTGATTCATCACTTAGTGATATCCGCTTAAATCAGTTGATTGTCCGGTTGACGATTGGTGAGACCTATTTTTTGCGTGACAAGGGGGTTTTTACAGTTTTACGGGACCAAATTTTACCATCCCTGATCGATAAAAGATTATCAGAAAAACAGATTGATATCTGGTGTGCGGCCTCTTCTTCCGGGGAAGAGCCCTATTCTATTGCGATGCTGCTCGATGAAAAATCAGACCAGCTCAGAGGGTGGCAGCTAAATATTCAGGCTAGCGATTTAAATCTAGATGTTCTTGAAATTGCAAGGAAAGGGGTCTACTCCAATTGGTCTTTAAGGGCCACCCCAGAGGATAAGAAGGCGAAATATTTTACTGAGATTGGGGAGAATCGCTTCTCTTTAGCACCCCAACTCCGCCAGATGGTGACCTTCTCTCAGCTGAATTTGGCTGATAGCGAGTTTGTGATGCCTGGTTTGGGGGGGCGTTTGGCAGATATGATTTTTTGCCGTAATGTTTTGATCTATTTTTCAGCTCAACTTCAGGCCCAGGTTATAAAACGCCTGGTCTCCTGGCTTAAGCCGGGGGGCTGGCTCTTGGTCGCTCCGAGTGAGTTAGGGGTGGTCCAAGACCCTGATCTTGTTCCGGTGCGTTTCCCTGGAGTTATGGTTCACCAAAAGTGCGACGCTCGGGATTTGGGCGGAGGGCGGCAGTTGCTGAGTTCTGGAGCATTGGCGCCGGCCGGTGCGAGTGGACACAATGAAGTCTATCGTTTGCAAGCGCGTAAGATGGTGACCCGGAGACCAGTATTAAAACCGGCTTGTCGGCTGGAAGTGGCACGGATTGCGGACGGTTTGGTTCAGGGTAAAGGCGTTATTGCACACTTAGATTTGCTTACTGTTCTGAACCGTGTTCACGAGAGTTTGGCGGCGCAAAGTTATCGCGAGATCGTTGACCTGGTTTCAAGCGAAATTGAAATTTTTGCTAAACTAGAACCTGAATACCCTGAGATTATGGCCTGTAAAGCTCAGGCTCTGGCAAATTTAGGTGTGATTGACGATGCGGTTGACGCAATCGAGATGGCTCTGGAAGTTGATAAAGTGAACCCTCTCTATTACTACCTGGCGGCGACTATCAGACGTGAGTTGGCAGATTATGATGCGGCCCTTAAGCTTTATCGACAGGCTCTTTTTCTCGAGCCTGATTTTGTTATGGCTCATTTCTCCTTGGCGACTCTGCTTAAGCAGTTACAGCGAAAAGGGGTTAAGAGACATTTGCGCAATGTGGTGACTCTCTTGGAAAACTTTTCAGAGAGTACTGTGTTGCCGCAAGGTGAGGGTTTGACAGGAGGTCGACTTTTGGAAATTGCCCGAAATCTGATGGTTAATTGTTAAACTTTAGTAACCTGGAGTACAAATTTTGCAAAAGATTGAACAACAAAAATCTTTAGAGGAATTGTTGCTTGAACTGGAAACGATCGGCACGACCGTTTTTGATCGGACGGCCGTGGATTCTGAAAAAACTCATAAAATTCTAAAGGCCCGGGCCAAAAAAATCCGGGATTTAGAGCGGGCAGAGGATCCGGGCGAACTTTTAGAAATACTCGAATTTACTTTGGTCAATGAGCGTTTTGCTTTCCCCTTAAAGTGGGTTGGTGAGGTCTGCCGAGTTGCAGAAATAACCAAGATTCCGGGAACCCCGGCTTTTGTTAAGGGCGTCGTTAATCTGCGTCGCACAATCTATTCAGTAATTGATCTTGCCATTTTGTTGGGTCTGTCTCCTGATGTGGGTACCTCGGTAGGATCCCGGGCAAATGGTGGCGGAAGTGGTGAGGGTGATCTTATATTGACCCTGATCGCCGATGATATGGAGTTTGCAGTCACCATTGATAGTCTCGACGGAGTCAGTTCCTTGCCGCTGAAACAGTTACAATCCCGACTGCCGACCATGACCGGGATGGTCGCGGATTACTTTAAGGGGATAACTTCTGATCGCCTGGTGGTTTTAGATGCGGAAAAGCTTTTGCATGATGAGAAGATAGTTGTTGAACAATAGGGAATAAGTGAAAATATAAGGAGAGAGGATGAAATTTTTTACAGGCTCTTTAATGAGGAAGCTGGTTTTTCTTTTTTTGGTTGTGGTTGCAGTTCCACTGGCATCCCTATCTTGGCTTGCATCTCAATCAGCACATGATGCACTGCTGCAAGCTCGCGGGGATAGTCTGAAGGCCGTTAACGAGATCAAAAAAGATCAGATCTGCAACTATATTGAAAACTTGAAGCTAAACTGTGAACTGCTGGCCCAGTCACGCGATGTGCGGCAAAGCTATCAAATTTTACAACAATACCATGATAGCGAAGGGGCCTTGACTGATGGTTCATTTGATGTCGAGAGTGAGGTCTATCATGAACTTTATGACCGGATTGGCCCATTTTTTAAGGAGTACATGGCGGTTTATAATTTTCGAGATCTTTATCTCATATGTCAAAAACATGGCCATGTTATGTACTCTGTGACTCGGGGGTTAGAGCTTGGCACCAACCTGAAGAGTGGACCTTACAAAGATAGTGGATTAGCTCGACTATGGTACGAAGTTTCAGAGACCGGCAAATTTGCTCTGCTCGATTTTTCTGATTACAGCCCGATAGGCCAACCCGCAGCCTTTTTGGGGACTCCGGTTTTAGGGAAAGAGGGAGACGTGAAAGCAGTATTAGCCCTTCTGCTTGATGGGTCACAGATAGATCGACTACTTCGTGTTGGTGGAGGAAGTGATACGAGTGCTGAAAACTATCTCGTGGGTTCTGATTTACTCATGCGTTCAAATTCTCGTTTTAAACCACATGGTCTGTTCAAGCAGCGAGTTGATACGCAAGCTGTACGTAAAGCTTTGACTGGTCAGGTTGGGGTTGAAACTATTACCGATTATCGCGGGGAAGAAGTTCTTTCCAGTTATTCGCATATGGCGTTGAATGAGAAATTTGGTCTCAATTTTGAGTGGGCGATTATCTCCGAGGTTGACAGCTCTGAAGCCTTTGCGTCGATGGCGCAATTACGGACAAATATCCAAGGGCTTGGGGGCTTGCTACTGGTGGTCGCCATGTTTGCCGTCTACTTTGCCGCTCGGGCAATTGTTTTGCCTCTGAAATTGTTGATGGCAAAAGTTAGGTTGATGGCTGATGGTGACTTGACGGTTACGGTGCCGGCCACCGCCCGGAATGATGAAATTGGTGATTTGGTGAACGCTTTTAACCGTATGGTGAAGATGCTGCATGAGCAAACTTCACAAGTAATTGAAGGTTCGGCGACCATTGGTGCGACGATTGCTGAACTCTCGACAACCACCTCTGAATTAGCGGCTTCAGCAACGCAAGGCTTAAGTTCGGTCAGTGAGATCGCGGCGACCGTGGAAGAGATTCGCCAGACTTCGCACCACTCACACGAAAAAGCCGAACAGGTTGCAGAACTTGCCGAACAGGTGATGTTGCGGGCTGAAAATGGTCGCCAGGAAACCACTTTAACGGTTACCGGAATGGATGAGATTAAGGAGGATATGGCCGCAATTGCAACTGGGATAATTCACCTAAGTGAGCAGAACCAGAGTATTGGTGAAATTATTGAGACGGTTAATAATTTTGCCGATCAATCCAATATGTTGTCGGTCAATGCTTCAATTGAAGCAGCCAAGGCCGGGGAACACGGTAAAGGCTTTGCGGTTGTAGCTCAGGAGGTTAAAGCCTTGGCCGACCAATCAAAATTGGCAACCACTCAGATTCGCCGGCTTTTAGGCGATATTCAAAAAGCGACCTCAAATGCGGTTATGGCAACAGAGAGGGGTGGAAAAGCGGTTGATAAGGGGGTTGGCCAGGCTGAAAGAACCGGGGTCGAGATTGACACCATGGCAGATTTGAGTCGTGAATCTGCTGATGCTTCGAGTCAGATTGTTGCGTCCAGCCAGCAGCAGTTGGTTGGTATGGATCAGGTGGCTCAGGCGATGGAAGGGATTAAATGTGCCAGTCAACAGAATGTTGAGGGTGCGCAGCAGATCGAATCTGTTATTGCCAAGCTTGATGTTTTGGGGGCAAAACTTAAACAAATATCGACTGGTTTGCAGGTCTAGGTTATGCGTGAAGAGGAGCTTTTGCTGAGACTTCGCGAAGCTTTTCAAGCTGAGGCTGGCGAACGTCTGGGGACGATCTTTACAAATCTTGCACTTTTTGAGAAGTGTTTTGCAACTAAGGAACGCAGATCCATAGTTGAGGTTCTATACCGGGATGTGCATAGCCTTAAAGGGGCGGCTCGGGCTGTAAATTTTGCTGCGGTAGAGAATCTCTGCCAGCCTTTAGAGTCGTTTTTTGCACTCCTTAAAGAACACAATCCCGAACCTCAGCCAAAGTTGTTGAATTTGCTTTATGATAGCGCCGGGCTTCTAGAGAGAGTTAT
>DAOWHJ010000118.1 GCA_030641485.1 Pseudomonadota bacterium | reverse complement strand
TTTCTTGACACTTGGCGGAACCGTAAGGATCGTTCAAAACCACAGTTTATACCCGCCATTTGTCAAGATGTGACCCCATTTATGAGGGCGAAGCAAGGTTCGCCGTTTTTCTCTGTAACTTAGGCGCCAATCATCTAGGATTATCAGCGAATAACGTGGGGAATGGAAGTCATTATCTGGGTCGTAAAATCGACCATATACTGAAGCATCCAGGGAAAAAAATAGATAACCGCTAGAAAAACAATAACAATCTTTGGGACAAAAGTTAAGGTCATCTCCTGAATTGAGGTTACGGTTTGAAAAATACTGACTAAAAGACCAACTGCCAGCCCGGTACCCAACATCGGTGCACAGATCAGCAAGGTGGTCTCCATCGAAGTTTTGGCCAAAGCCACAACAAATTCAGGAGTCATCGACTCTCTCCTTAAGCGCGGGCGCTGCCCGCATAAGCAGCCCCATCAGAACATTTCATGGCTTTTCAATCAGCACAATAACCAGTGAGTTACTAAAAACTTTGCATTAACGAGCCCACCATCATATGCCAACCATCAGCCATTACAAAAAGGATTAACTTAAACGGCAGTGAGATCATAACCGGTGGCAACATCATCATTCCCATGGACAAAAGCACACTGGCAACCACCATATCGAGCATCAAAAATGGAATATAGATGAGAAAACCGATCTGAAATGCAGTTTTGAGCTCACTGATAATAAATGCCGGAATCAAGACGTGAGTTGGAATATCAGCAAAGCTCTTGGGCCTCTCAACCTTGGCCATCTGGATGAACAGGGCCAGATCATTCTCACTGGTCTGCTTGAACATGAATTTTCGCAATGGGGAGAGGGCCCGCGTAAAGGCCTCTTCCTGGCCAATTTCCTGAGCCACATAGGGCTGAAAGGCATCTTGATTAATCCGGTTAAACACCGGGTACATAATAAAAAAAGTAAGAAAAAGGCTTAAGCCGACCAACACCTGGTTCGGCGGCATTGATTGCGTACCCACAGCCTGACGAAGAAAGTGAAAAACAATCACGAGCCGGGTGAATGAAGTCATCAAAACCAGGATTGACGGTGCCAATGCCAGAACTGTCAACAACAACAAGATCTGAATTGCAACCGCAACCTGACCCGGATCACTAGTCGCGCCAATGCCAATCTCGAGGGTCGGAATGGCAACCTCCTGCGCTGCTGAAGCCACCAGTGGTAACAGAAGCAAAAGCCCGAAAGAGCGCAGAACCAGTAGTATCGTTTTCCACCTCATCTCAAAACTAACCCCGATCTCCTTTTTTCAACCGATTTTTGATCTGGCTGACTACTTCACGATAGTTCTCCGGCAGTTCGTCAACATCCTTATGAGTTTGAGCTGATACACCCTGCGAACGATTTACAGCGGGGCGGGGCTCATAGGTCACTCCACCGCTGACATTTTCACCCGCCTGGACGTCATTGGGCTTAGCCTTTGTTACCGACAAATCTTTTTCGATAAAACCTTGTAAATAACCAGCGAAACGTCGATTTCCAGTACCACTCTCTGGGCTCTCTTGCAACAAACGCAACTCCTCAACCCGCTCGGAATCACTGATAGTTTTGAGCAGTGTCATCCGCTCACCGCAGATGCCAACAACCAGAACTTCACCTAGAAGTTCGAGCAGCATCACCTGGTGTTTGCCACTAACCACCTCTACACTTAGAACCTTGACCAGTTTTGATCCCCGCCAACTCCCCCCTTTTTTACGATAACGTTTAAACCAAAAAGAGAGTCCGACAATTACCAGAACCAGAAAAATCAGGACAAAAAAACTACGCACAGCTGACTTCATCAACGAAGGCGATGAAGTTTCAACACTCGCCGCAGGTCCGCTTGCTGGTAACTTGCCGGCGGCGGTACTACCATTTTTTTCAAGCAACTGGTTAAGACGCGCCATCTTCCCTTGTTCTTCCGCTACCGACGGAGCTACAAATTGTTGCAAAGACGGGCTTTTTTCTGAACCCACAACCGGCTGCCAGGTTCGATATGGCTTCAATAACACCACTTGCAAACCAGAATCTTGCCGCTTTAATGCCAGAAATGATTTAACTTTAAGGGCGGGATCGCGCTTTTTGAGATACCAACGTAACTCCTGCCCAACCTTCTCAACTCCAAAAGCGGTTATCCACTCATCATCAAGTGGTTGATTCTGCTCCGCAACTTTCAGCCCTGCAACTGGCAGAATCAATGACACCTGCGCACCAGAATCAAAAAAGAGCGCGTTAACCTCAGGCGCATTTTCGTAAGGAATGGTGAAAACCATCCTCCCCCCATCCCTCGTGAAACCCAACTCTGCGGCCACCGCTCTGACACTGCCAACACTTAACCCTAACAGCAAACAAAAGAGTAAAGCCAGAACTTGTATGGCGAAAATTTTCTCTGAAACTAATCTCATGGAGTACTATTCCCTAACCCGCAAATTTACTTCAGTTGCTCAATTCTTTCGGTGGGGCTAATAATATCGGTCAAACGAATCCCAAACTTCTCATTGACCACCACAACCTCGCCCCGAGCAATAAGCTTGCCATTAACCAAGACATCAAAAGGCTCTCCGGCCAACTTATCGAGTTCGACAACTGAACCCTGACCCAATTGCAAAAGATCGTTGATAATCATCCGCGTACGACCAATCTCAACCGAGAGCTGCAATGGGATATCAAGAATAAAGCCGATATTAGATGGCAATTGCTGACGCTGTTCACCACTTAGACTGGAGAGCAACCCATCATCACCAGACCCGGCTAAAGACGCGGCAGCACTGCCAGAACCTCCAGTTTTAGCGGCAGCCTCATCCTTAATCATTTCCCGTTGCTCTTCGAGCTCTCCGGCGACATCATCCCAAGAGATATCATCGATCAAATCCTGAGCGCTCTTCTCTTCTAAGGACTCAACCTTAGATGCTTCCGGCGTCGAACTATCATCCTGACCGCCGCCCTCTTCCATCTCCTTCTTCACCTGATCAAAAAGATCATCCATCAGGGCACCTCTACCTTCTTACTTTCTGTTTTAGCATAATCGCCTTGGAACCTTTTGAGGTTCCGACTGCCGCACGAAATTTACGACAATTCTCAATATTAACCTGAACCATTTCAGTCGCATCCTGACGTAAAGGCACAATGTCCCCAACCTTCATTTCCAATAATTGACGGCTGGTTATGACCGTATCTCCCAACGTTGCAGAGAGCTCAATATCGGTTGCGACCAAACGCCCAACCAAACGCCTGAGCCAAGCCACATCGACCTCAAGGCGCTCGCTCTGAAAGCCGGTATAGAGCTTATTGCGAAGTGGCTCAACCAACGAGTAGGGGATACAAATCGTGATTGAACCGGAGAACTCATCCATCTCTAAAGTAAAAGTTGAGAGGATAACAACATCACTGGGTGGCACGATCGTTACAAATTGAGGATTCATCTCCGAACGTACAAAACTGAAACGAATCTCCTCAATTGGACTCCAGGCATCCTCCATGCAAGCCAAAGCGGCTTCCACAACCTTACGCACAATCCGCTCTTCTATAGCGGTAAAATCACGCCCCTCTACCTTGACAGAATCACGGCCCCCGCCACCAAAAAACATATCAATCAGAGAGAAGACCAGCTTGCTCTCGACAATGATCAAAGCCATACCCCGTAACGGCTCCATCTTGAACAAGTGAATACTTGCCGGTACCGGTACAGTCTTCAAAAACTCCCCGAATTTCATCATATCAGAAACTAGGGGGCTAACATCGATCACTTTGTGCAACAGAGTGGATAGTGAGGTCCGAAAAACCCGCGCAAAGCGCTGATTAATAATCTCTAAGGTCGGCATCCGACCCCGTATTATCCGCTCCTGACTGGTCAGATCATACGATTGAAACTCATCCTCATCCAGCGGATGATCAGTCTCAGTCTCGACCTCTCCCTCATCAACTCCCTGAAGTAGAGAATCAATTTCAGCCTGTGATAGAACTTGACTCATAACTTTACCCTATTGAACTACAAACTCTTCCCAATAAACTTTAGTCACTTGGCCAGTAAGCAAATTCACATTTACCCGTTTTATAATATCCTGCCGCAACAAGAATTTACCCTCAAGCGTACCAACTTCAACCGCAGTTTTAGAACTTAAGAGAGTCAAGACAACATCTCGCAGCTGAGCTCGACGTTTATCAACCTCTTCAAGTAACTCCTCGGTACTAAGTTCAAGCTTCATTGTTACTTTAAGATAGCGGCGTGACTTCTTATCGGCTAAATTTACAACAAAGGGTTTTAAGGCAAAAACCGGCAAGATTACAGGTTCCGGCTGCTTGGCTGCTTCAATCTCGGCAATCTCCTCCGCGGTTAGAGGAGGGGTTCTGAGCAAGAACCAGTAAGCGCCAAAGCCCCCACCACCCAGTAACAAAACGACTATGATGATTATAATAAAAAGGCCTTTTTTTGATTTTTTACCTTCCGCACCCTCTTCTACAACTTCCTCTTCCTTCTTTTTAGCCACGTCATTCCTCCATAAAACCTAAAAGATCAACTCGCCGATTTTTCAACCTTGACACTTTCAACCCAACCCGGCAAACGCAAAATAACCCTGCGGTTGCGTTGACGATGTTGCGGTGTATCATTAATCACCACCGCCCGATCTGCACCATAGGCTGCCAACAGAATCTGCGAGCGTTTAACCCCGCTCTGAGCAAAAAATTCCACCAGATGCGCCCCTCGCTGAGCTGCCAGTACGTTATTATCGGGAAAACGCGATGTATGCAATGGAAAATTATCTGTGTAGACCTCAATCTCCAAAAGACCACTCCAATCTCGCAGAAACTTTCCCAGGTCAAGCAGAATCTCTTCACCTTGAAGTTTTAATTTATCATCCAAAGTCCCAAAGAACTTATCACTCATGATCTCAAGCTCAAGGTTGCCGTCGAGAACATCAACATTAACCAAAGCCTTACCCAAACGCTGCTCAAGCAGATCGAGCAGGTGCGAGAGCGGCAGGGAAAGTCGCCGATAGTAAGCCAGGTCTTTACGCTCTGAAATTGGCCTTGGCTCATTTTGAGCTGAGACGACGATCGGCACACTCGCCCCCTTGCTCAAAACCCCACTTGAACCAGGCTGGAGGCCACCAAAGGTTTCAGTCAACAAGACCGGATCAAAAGATGACATCGAGATCAAAAGAACGAAAAAAGTCAACAACAACAAAAGCATATCAGAAAGGGTTATCATCCAACCATCACCCCCAGTCGGCTGCGACAGAGAGAAAGTCGTCTTTTTATGCCATTTATGCAAAATTAAATTTCCTAGTCGAAGGTAAAGTCGCCAACTTTAATCTGGCCTTTTTTCCCGTCCAAATCATAGACCGGAACCCCGCCGATCACCTTAAGCAATAAATGACCGGCCTCAGCCCCACTTTTTTTCGCAGACGGATTAGTTATCCGGCCAAAGGCGCGAATCGTGTCGGCCTTAAAACCACCCCGAAACACCATGAAACGATAGAGAGCTGAAGCCCGTAACGCGGCCAGGGAGAGCCCGCTCAACTCCGCCGCTGCAGGTCTTTCAATTGTGTAGTCAAATAGTTCATAGCGAACCTGACGTAAACCATTAAGCAGACCAGCAACCTTCAACATCAAACCCTCACCCGACGCACTTAAAACCCTAGCCCCCGACGCAAACAAAAGCCGATGCGGCAATAAGATATCAACTCCGCGATCTGCGGCAAAAACTTTAATTTCACTACTCTTCAGACCTCGCCGCCGCATATAATCCAATAGTTTTCTCTGCAAATCAGCCGCCCTCTCCTTAACCAGAGGAGTACTCAGCAGATCAGCTTTCGGTAATGCTTCAGTACGACTCTCCCGCCCTCCGTCAAGCTGACCAAAACTACCCTGAAGAGAGCCCACCGCCACTTTTTTTTTGCGCTCATCAATAACTGTCATTGAATAAAACAGAATAAAAAAAGCGATCATAATCAGACTCAATGAAGCCATCAAGGGGGCCAGGGTCGCGCCCTCAGAGCCACTCATCACCGTTGTGGGCAGGCCATCCCCTTCCATCAGCGCCCCCGGCTGATAGCAGAGGCTGAACGCGGCCCCTTACGCCAAGTGGGCGGCAGAAACGACTCAAGTCGATACTGAACAACCTGCGGATTATCGCCACGCGCAATCGCGACAATACCCTCGGCAATTAGCTTTCGTAAAAAAAGTTCCCGCTGACTCCGCCGCCGTAACTTTCCCGCCAGCGGCAGAAAGATAAAATTAGCCAAAATCGCACCATAAAAAGTGGTCAACAGAGCCACCGCCATCGCCGGGCCAATGCTCGCAGGATCATCCATGGTTTGCAGCATCTGCACGAGCCCAATCAGGGTACCAACTAGGCCCATTGCTGGAGCAACCGTCCCCATTGTCGAAAAGATATGGGCTCCAAGTTCGTGACGCTCACGCATACTCTCCATATCGAGAAAGAGAATATCCTCAATAGTATCAGCTTTAAGACCATCAACCAGAAGCACCAGCCCTTGACGCATAAACGGATCAAGACTGCTATCATTGCTCCGATTCTCAAGCGCTAAAATCCCCTCTTTACGTGACTCCCGGACCAACCTAACCAAGAGATCAATGCTCTCTTTCAAAGGCAAGCGATCTCGAAAAAGCGCATTTTTAAGGTAACGTAAAAGATGTGCAAATTCGCCAAAGGGATAGTTGATCAAAGTCGCGCCAAAAGTTCCCCCAACCACAATCAAAAGCGAAGGCAGGTTAAAAAAAACCGACAGTCCACCACCAGTGGCGATTGCCGCAATAACCAAAGAAAAAGCCGAGACAATTCCAAGTATAGTTGCTAAATCCATTGATTCTCTACCAAACCAATATAAATGATTAACTCTTAACGCTTAAGTTGCAGCGAACCTTGCTTTGCCCTCTTGAACTCAAAGAGATTTAAACAAAGACAATTTCTAACACCCTAAATAACACTAACAATTATTTCTTTGTTCTTTAAGGTTAAGCAATGACTATACCAAACTCTCTACAGGCTCAGCAAACATAAAGAACAGTAACACCTACCAGAGAAAAAGAAAATAACAATCTGTCAATGCTTTGACATCTGTCACAAAAAAGGCGAGTTCTTTGTGAACTCGCCTTAGCAAAACAGACCCAAACCATGATTTTCAGAATCAGGGGTGGACAACGGCCAAAATCTTAGCTGTCTTACCAGCATGGCACTGAACCCGATGCGGGATTACCGAATCATAATAGATACAGTCACCTGCCTGCAGGACATCTGTATGGTCACCGAGGGTAACATCAATAGAGCCCTCGAGAACGTAGATGAACTCCTCACCTTCATGACCATAGCATTTATCATTCTTGATAGTTGCAGGTTCCAAGGTGATAATAAACGGCTCCATACGCCGATCCTTTTTACCTGCCCCCAGTGATTCATAAGTATAACCGTAACGAACCCCCTCTTTTGAGGCAAAACGCGACACCGTACTCTCTTCCCCCTTACGAATCAGGGTAAAAGGTTCAGTGTCTTCCCGGCCCCAAAAAGCCCCGATACTAACCTCCATCGCCTTGGCCAGGTGGACCAGAACCCCAAGTGAAGGGGAAACTAAATGATTTTCAATCTGTGAGAGAACTGCAGTTGAGTAACCACATTTTTCAGCTAGCTCCTGCAAAGAAATATTAGCTTCCTGACGCAGGGTTTTGATTTTTTCACCAACTTTAACTGCTTCCATAATTCCTCCCTTTAAGCCTTGACTGCCGCAGCTCCGGCCTCAATAGCCTTCTGGTTGGCGGGAATCATTTTGTGATACTTTGGATTCAACGCATCTTTCAGGGCGACAGAGACCGATTCTACAGCGACCACGCCACTCTTCTGCACGTAGGCCCCCAAAGCCACCATATTGACTAGACGGGCACTACCCGCACAATCTTCTGAAATAGCTTTCAAGTCAAGCGCCACCAAATCAATATCATCACGCTCAGAAACATCTGGAGAGACAAGGGTTTTGTTGAGAATAACCACACCGCCAGACTTCATCCGCGGCTCAAATTTGATCAAGGAGGGTCGATTCATAATAATCAGCGACATCGGTCGCCCAACTATTGGAGAACCGATATCACGCTCGTCAATCACAACTGAGCAGTTCGCCGTCCCACCCCGCATCTCAACTCCGTAAGAGGGCAAAAAGGTAACATTTTTCTCTTCCACAATCGCAGCATAAGCCAGCAGATTACCGATCAACATGATCCCCTGCCCACCAAAGCCAGCCATAATTACGTCATTATACATAGAAACTACCTTAATTTCATTTTTAGTGCCTGAGCGAAAACCTGACAATTTTCTTGAGTGCAAGGCCGGCGAGAATTTTAATCTGAGGCGTACACTAAGTACTCCGAGGATTAAAATTTGAGCCTAACGCCGCAATCGAGGAAATTGGCGGTTTTCGGTCGTGCACTATTTAGAGAACGTCGATAACATCCTTTTGCTTCAGGGTCCCCAGAGGGAAATAGGGAATCATCTCCTCGGCAATACGATCATTTGCCGCCTGGGGGGTCACCCCCCAGTTGGTCGGACAGGTCGAGAGAACCTCGACAAAAGAGAACCCTTTACCTTCAACCTGCATCTGAAAGGCTTGACGAATCACTTTACGCGCCTTTTTGACATTGGCCGGCGTGTTCACTGCAACCCGAGAGACCAGTGACGGCCCCTCAAGAGCGGCTAGCATCTCAGTCATTTTAATTGGATAACCATCGCGACGATAATCACGGCCATAAGGAGAAGTTGTACTCCGTTGACCCAGCAGAGTGGTTGGTGCCATCTGGCCGCCAGTCATCCCATAGATCGAATTATTGACAAAAATAATCGTAATATTATCGCCCCGGTTGGCAGCATGAATAACCTCAGCCGTGCCAATTGCAGCGAGATCACCATCCCCTTGATAGGTAAAAACAATGTGGTCACTAAGTACCCGCTTGGTTCCTGTGGCGACTGCCGCAGCCCGACCGTGCGGAGCTTCAATCACATCAACCGCAAAATAGTCATAGAGAAAAACCGAACAGCCCACAGAAGCGACCCCAATCGTTTTCTCCCTTAAAGAGAAGTGATCAAGCGCCTCAGCTACCAGCCGGTGGACAATCCCGTGGTGACATCCCGGACAAAAATGAAACGGCTTACTCGTCATCGACTCGGGCCGCTTAAATACCTGCTTCATAATTCTATTCCTCAACCTGTAACTTTTTCAAGACACCCTTTCATAGGTTTCGCTTATAATCGAATAAAGATCCTCAGGAGTCGGCACTGAGCCACCAGGTCGGCCATAGAAATCGACCTGACAGTCACCCGGTAAATTAAGCTGTACATCCTCAACCATCTGCCCCGTATTCATCTCCGCGACGAGAAAATTCTTGGTCTTACCACCCAGTTCATACAGAGCCTTGCGTGGAAACGGGAAAAGCGTAATCGGCCGCACAAGGCCAACCTTCATTCCGGCTTCCCGCACCTGAGCAATAGCACTCTTGACAATCCGGGCAACGCTACCAAAAGCGACAACTACCAGTTCAGCATCGTCAGTATCAACCATCTCAACCATGACATCATCGCGCTCAATCTGATCATATTTTGCCTGGAGATGCCAGTTATGCTTCTCCATCTCACCATCAGCAAGAAAAAGTGATTTAATCAAACGCGGATCACGTCCCTTAGCCCCAGTAATCAACCAGTCACGATCAGGATCACCTGCGGTTTTCTCGGGAATCCAGGGCACAATCGGCTCTTTAATCTGGCCTAAAATTGCGTCACCTAAAATCAGAGTCAAGATGCGATACTTTTCAGCAATTTCAAAGGCCTTAATTGTCAAATCGTAGAGCTCCTGACCGGTATGCGGAGCCAAAACAATCAACTTATAATCGCCGTGACCACCGCCCTTAACCGACTGAAAATAGTCGCCCTGAGTCGCGTTAATACCACCTAAACCAGGCCCCTGGCGACTCATGTTGACAACTACTGCCGGCAACTCATTACCAGCAAAATAGGAAAAGCCCTCTTGCATCAGAGAGATTCCGGGTCCGCTTGATGAGGTCATAACCCGGGCCCCGGTCGCGGCCGCGCCAATCAACATATTGATCGAGGCGATCTCACTCTCAGCCTGCAGAAATTCGCCTCCGGTCGCTGGCAAATGCATGGCCATATATTCGGGGATTTCATTCTGCGGGGTTATCGGATAACCGAAATAGTAGCGACAACCGGCATTAATTGCCGCCATTGCAATCGCTTCGTTTCCTTTTGTAAAAACCTTCTTTGGGGTACTCATGTCCAATTTACCTCCAGACCGCAAGCGCTACATCAGGACACATCTCAGCACAACGGCAACACCCGATACAATCGTCCGGATTAACTGCGACCACATGCTGATAGCCACCCAGGTTAATTTCTTTACCAATCTCAAGCACTTGCTCGGGACAGGCATCGACACAAAGAGCACAGCCCTTGCAACGTTCTATCTCAATATCAACTCTGGCCATCGTTTCCCTTTCTCTCCCAATGGACTCTAAATAACTGTATCTAAAAAAAGGTAATTTTTCTAAACAGTCTCTGTCCACAATCTACAAATATGATGATAACAGTCAACGTGCTTCTATAGTAGCTAGCAAAGCGGCTTGTCAACCGAAAAAGAGTCGCCCATTTTGATTTTTTTGCAGTATCGCGAACTACATACACATGCAGGGAATGGCCGTCAGAAGTGAATATCAGTAATTTTCTATTCTAAATCTCTCAACGCAACAGACCAGACCATCCCCTTTTTGAATTGACATTTACCGTTAACAGCGCTATCGTAAACGGCAGGCTACACCACAATTTGAAGTTCCATCCCCCCCCATTTTAAACATCAAAAGAGAGCTGAAAATATGGATAATTCTTTTCTGCAGGAAAACCAGGACAATTTGAAAGAGATTCTCAAACCCTTTCAACAAGAGTTGAAACAGGGGCAACGCTTAGCGGATTTTATCAAGAAGTGTATTCGCTCGGCTGAACGTGATGATTTTCTGCAACTCGATGAGCTTTTAAATTCGAAGTTGGCGAAAGATGCCGAGCTGGAAGAAAAATTATCGGCTTGCAAACCTTTTTTTGATGATTTACGGGTGTACTCCAGGGAGCAGGTAGAGAAATATCGGTTAGAATTCATTGAAGATCTGACCCGGTTGGGAGAAGAGGCCAACTTGACAATCGAGATCGATTTCCCCCGCATAAGCCTTCTGAAAGGGATTTATGGAGAGATTGACTTTGCCGCCAGGACGACAACAATTAATAAAAAAGTGTTGAAATCTATTGACCCCCGCCGCATTGTTACTGCCCTTACACGGCTAAAAAAACAACTTTACGGCCGACCTTTCGACCCGCAGGCCTATATTGACAGTCTCCATGAGACCTATGTCGGAATTAGCCAGAAAGAGAATCTGGCGGCTGGCACTCCGGTACCAATTTATCAATTTTATCTGGAATATGTAATTTCACTGCAAAGTGTCGCATTTTTCAGCAATTTGGATAAATCGAAGTTTAGAGGCTATAGCCTAGAGCAATTTGGCGTCGATATCTGGCGCTACTGCGAGGCCGGTATCGGTGGCACCACAAATGGCATGCAGCTCAAATTAGGCTCTGGACGTAAATCACTCTGGCTGATTGACCACACCGGTGAGCGCCGGCAGATTGGAGTTATAAGCTTCTTAAAGAAGGATAATTCATAATGAGCATGATAACCGACAACGAGATTGAAGGGCTGAAAGCGTTTCAGGCTAGACCCATCATTGAGGAGTTGCGTAAGGGTAGTGTGCCTGCAGACCAGGTACCTTTTTTTACAGTTGGCCGTGAGAACTGGATTAAATTTATTGCCGATGATCTGGAAAATTACATCGCTCAGGGCGGGGCCAAGGTGCGTTTTATTCGAGGCGATTATGGCGATGGTAAAACCCATTTCATGTCAATAATTCACCATCTTGCTCGACGCCAGGGATTTGCGGTCTCCTTCGTGGTCTTGACCCGAGAAGTCCCGATCCACAAATTTGAGGCGGTCTACCAGAATATTGTCCGCCAACTCCGCGGAAATTTTCCGGGACTTGGAGTTCGCAACCTACTGAAACAATGGCTTGATGATTTAGCCAAAGCTGAAACTTCGTTTACAGTGGAACAGATTGCAGAACTGGCAGAAAACCTACGCAATATCCCCGGTATGAATATTAATTTTGCCAATGCGCTTATCGCTCTGATCAAAAATCGATTTGTACCATTAGCCGAAGACGAATCCCAAGATGAACGCACCGATGCCAGAGAACTTCTCCTGCATTGGTTTGAGGCTGGCAAAGCGACCAAAAAAGAGCTCAAACCATTTACCATTTTTGAGATCGTGAACAAGACCAACAGTAAGCTGATGCTCAACTCCTTAAATAGTTTTCTGCGCCACCTTGACCACAAAGGGCTGATCTTGTTGCTTGATGAACTGGAAACAGTTATCGGCCAGTCCGCTTCAATTCGTAATGCCGCCTACGAAAATGTGCGACTTCTTATCGACAACAGTGAGCAGGCCGAATATTTTCACATCTTTTTTGCTATTATCCCTGATGTCCTGTTATCAGAGAAAGGTTTTAAATCATATGATGCCTTATGGAGCCGGGTTAGAGCCATTGGTGAACAAGATGATCAGATATTGAATTATCGTGGTGTTCTGGTCGATCTCCACCAAACGCCTTTAAAACAGGCAGAGTTCGTCAATCTGGGCCAACATTTACGTCAAATTCACCAGATTGCTTATCGTTGGGATGCTACAGCTTCGGTCTCGGATCAGATTTTGCTGGAACTCTGTGAAAATCAGCAGAAAATGGGGCTTCTGAATGAAGTCCGGCTTTTCGTCAAACAGGTTATCCGGCTTCTGGACTTGGCAGAGCAAGGTGAAACTCCAGTTGAGAACCTTGACCTGGCTGAACATATCATTGCCAGTCAACAAGAGATGGAACAGGAAAAAGTCGAGAAGTTAGAGCCGAGTTGGGACAATTAAGTCATGACGATGGCCATGCATGAATTTGTTGAAAAGCTGGATGCAGCCGGTAATTTTAAATTACGTCGAACTGTAGAGCGGCTGCGGGAAGGACTCTTTGATCCTTTAGGAGTGCGCCTATTAACAGCTCATGAGACACAGTTGAAGAAGACCTTTGATTTGGGGGTTCGCTTACTTGACGAAAACCAGTCGCCTCATCTTGGCCTCTGCGGCTCCTATGGACAAGGAAAATCGCATAGCCTTACCTACATTAAGCAACGAGCTCTGGAGCAGGGTTTTGTTACCAGTCAGATCGATCTCGATCCCCGAGAAATTCCGTTACACGATTTTCGTCAGGTCTACCGGGTTTTGCTCAATCAGATTAGCTTCCCGGATAACTCCATTTCCCTGGTAAAATGGTGGAAAGACTGGGCTTTAGGGCAAAAAGTCGTTGAAAAAAGCCAGCCGGGTGAGCGGCTGGAGATCATCCCCGAGTCAATGCCGCATTTTTTTAAGGCTGTTTTAACCGCTCTGGCCCGAGATAACATGGTCCTTTCTCAAAGAGAGAAAGCCCTAAAACAGCACCGTAATTTCCGTCCCCGAGAGTTCCCTTGGGTTTTGGCCAACGCCTTAAATGGCAACCCGCTGTCGCTGCCGCGCCTACGCCAGGCCTTGAGATATCGAGAGGTCTCATTTTATAAAGAAGCTCCATTGACCTGTAAAGGTTGGGAACCCTATTTCCAGATGGTCTGCAGTTTGGCCGAAATGTTTCGCAAGGCTGGATTCAAGGGGTGGGTGGTACTGTTTGACGAGGGTGAATCGATTGTCCAGCGCGGGGTTAATATTCGCCGAAAAAGCTATGCGGTGCTCAATCGCCTCCTTTGCCCCGACTCTCCCAGTCCCGGCCTTTATCCGATATTTGCCTTCACCGATGACTTTTTCATGCAAGTCCAAAGAGAAGATTATACCCGAATCGGACTGCGCAACCAACCGGAGGCCCCATATTTTGCGACAAATTACGCCGATGCCTGGCAATCGTTAACGCTCTATCGTCTCAACGATCTTTCTGCTTCCGAATGGGAAACAATTAGCGAAAAGCTCATCTACCTACACGCTAAAACCTATAATTGGCAACCATCTGCAGCTGAAACCCGGGAGAAAATGGCTAAAACCCTAGCCGACACCCAAGGTATGGAGGCCCGTTTTAAAATAAAAGCCTTGATCCAACAATTAGATCTTGATCAGCAAAGACTAGTGTTAGAAGGCTTAAACTAGTGCCCGCACAAAAATGGGCTAAAAAAGAAGCAAAAGCTGAAAGGCAAAAGAAATATATGTGGGGTTTCATGAATGGAAAGCAGGTCAGAATAAAAAGGCACCCGACAATCGATGGCATAGAGGTTGACGAATACATCCAAGAAAATGCTGATCCGATGTGGTTGCATCAGAATGGGATGTGGGAAGATATTCTCGATTGATCCCCCCCCCCTCCCACATTCCTCTAACAACCCAACATTGATGGCGTCGTAAAAAGTAACATCTCAACTTTCTAAGTTATTTTTATGGTAATATTAAAGCACTTAAATACTCCCGCAAAGACGCCATGAAAACCAAAAAGACAGCAACAATGCTTAATATCCTTTGCGTCTTTGCGGGAAATATTTCTGAAAGAAACCTAATATTTTAAAATTAATTTATTAAATCAACATGTTAGATCAAGTCAGAAAGTTGAGTAACATTTAATATTTCCTCAGACTCTACCAGTAAGAGGTGGGGTTTACCTGTCGCGATAGCGGCTTCGTCTTTGCTCGTTAATTATGCTGCGCTTGCCGATGATGTTATCACCGCAGACATCAAAGACGATGCCATTAAAACCAAAGGTTATTTCATTTACCCCAGCCAACTGTTTGTAGACATTGCCGCAGGTGCAAATAATAACGACGACCTACCGGTAACCTCTTATGTGGAAGCCGAAGACACCCGCGAAGTGATTGATATTACCAAGCTGAATGCCGAGCTTAAAACCACGGTAGCG
>DAOWHJ010000130.1 GCA_030641485.1 Pseudomonadota bacterium | reverse complement strand
ACAAAAAAGCCCTTAATTGGAGTAAGATTAATCTTACTCCAATTAAGGGCTTTTTTGTTGGCAAAATCACCTTGCATGGTGACATTTTACCATAAAGTGGTGATCTGTTTTTTAGGAGAAACTTCACCGAGACCAGAGGGTAATAAGTTATAAAAGTGCTGTGGAAAGCCGTACTGCTTCATATTAATTAGTGATTAGGTTTTAAACTTTATGCCTTTATGTATTCAGTCCTAGTGCCCTCCGCGATATTGGCATACAAGTTGCTCTTTCCCGACATGGTGGAATTTATATAGATTTAGTTACTATTTTTAATAAACAGGAGAATAAGAGTTATGAGAAAATTGAGCGATGTAGTATTTGTCAGTGCGGTACGGACCCCGATGGGGAGCTTTGGTGGGACGATGAAAGATATGCAGGTTTACGATATCGGATCTTTCGCGGCCCGAGAAGCTCTAAAACGAGCTAATGTCGAGGGTGATGATATTGGTGAGGCAATCATCGGTAACTGCCGTCAGGCGGGTAACCATGTTAATCCGGGTCGTACGGTTGCCTTGAAGGGCGGTTGTGGTCCGCATACGGCTGGAGTTACGATTAATAAAGCTTGTCCGGCTGGGATGAAAGCCGCTTCGATGGCGGTTTCACAGATTGTTCTGGAGCAGACTGACGTTGTTCTTTGTGGCGGCATGGAGTCGATGAGTACGATTCCTTACCTTCTCAAAGGGGCGCGTTTTGGTGGTTTCAAAATGGGTGATCGTAAACTTGAGGATGGCTGGGGCGATAGTTTTGACCCGATTGCCAAGGTCAGTATGGGTATGACTGCTGAAAATGTTGGGGAGAAGTATGGTATCACGCGTCAAGAGATGGATGAGTATGCAGTTCAATCCCATCTTCGGGCTCAGGCTGCTGCCGATAATGGTTGGTTTGACAATGAAATTACCCCCGTAACCATTCCTGGAACTCGGAAGAAACCGGAATTTCAATTCTCTGCGGACGAATCGATCAAAGGTAACAGTACCGTTGAAAAACTTGCTAAATTACGCCCGGCATTCAAAAAAGAGGGTGGTAAGGTAACCGCCGGTAATGCTTGTGGATTGACTGACGGCTCGGCTATGATGGTTGCAATGACCCGGGAAGAGGCCGCGAAACGTGGAGTAACACCGCTCTTTTCGATGGTTGACTTCTGCCAGACTGCAGTTGATGGGAAATTTATGGGCGAAGGTCCGGGTGAAGCAATCCCCAAAGTTCTTAAGCGGGCCGGAATGACATTGAGTGATATGGATCTTTTTGAAATTAACGAAGCCTTTGCGGCTCAGGTTTTAGGTAATGTCGCTCGGCTTAAACTCGATATTGCTAAACTCAATGTTCATGGTGGAGCCATCGCCCTGGGGCATCCCACCGGCTCAAGTGGTGCCCGAATAATGGTTTCTCTCTATAGTGCTCTGAACCGGCTTGACAAAGAGTTCGGTGTCGCCTCAATTTGTGGTGGTGGTGGTTCGACCATGGCAGTTATTCTTAAACGTGAATCTTAGGTCGCATATTAAAGGAGAAGATTATGATTGATTTAAAAGGTAAAGTTGCAATTGTGACCGGCGGTAGCCGCGGAATTGGGGCAGAAATCGCTCGCTTATTAGGTTCTCTTGGGGCCAAAGTTGCGGTTAACTATAATCGCAGTGCCGAACAGGCTGAAGCCTTGGTTGCCGAGATCAAAGAGAACGGCAGCGATGCACTTGCATTTCAGGCTGATGTTTCAAGCTTACCTGCTGCCGAAGCCCTGGTGGCGGCGGCTAAAGAGAAGTGGGGCACGGTTGACATCTTGGTTACCAGTGCCGGAATGAATTGGGATGGCACCATCTGGAAGATGACGGCCGAGCAATGGCAGAAGGTTATAGATGTTGATCTCACCGGAACCTTCAATTACATCCGCTCCTGTGCCCCGATTTTCCGTGAGCAGAAATGGGGCCGGATTATTACAATTACCTCGATTAACGGTCTCCGGGGTAAATTTGGTCAGACCAACTACTCGGCGGCTAAGGGCGGTGTTATCGCTTTAACTAAAGCTGCAGCCAAGGACCTTGGGAAATATCAGGTTACCTCGAATTCAGTTGCACCTGGATTTATCCTGACCGAGATGGGTGAAGCGATGCCGGATGAATTTAAGCAAATTGCCATTAACGAAGGGGTTATGAAGAAAGCTGGTTTGCCGATTGATGTTGCCAACCTGGTTGGTTTTCTGGCCTCAGATGCTGGTGGCCATATCACCGGTGAAGTTATTAAAGTCGACGGCGGCCAATACATCTAATGGCGTTGCAAAAATTTCGCTATACTGCGTCAGATTCGGTTTTCAGGCGCGAGACATACTATGCGTATAGTCTCACGCCTGAAAACCGAATCTTCCTTGCCTAGCGAAATTTTTGCTTAGCCATTCTAGAGATAAAAATGTAAATATTCGTCTATAATTTCAAGTTGGCTCGGTGTGGGGACATGTTTCTAGGCAGGGCTTTCACCCCTAAAGGGCACAAGAGCCCGAGCCGGGCTGAGCCGTGTCGCCCCGCGCAGCAGGGCGACAGCGAAAATCGCTGATTCTCTTTCTAACTTAAACGAAAATCACCGCTTAACTGAATGTTTACTTTTTACAAATGGAGTTTTAACAAATGTCTGACTACAAATTTATTACTTACGAAGAGAAAGATGGTGCGGCCTATTTGACGATTAATCGGCCGCCACTGAATTGGCTTGATATTGCGACAATGGCCGAGATGAATCAAGCTTTGGATACGGTTCTTACGGCTGGGCCCGAGATTAAAGTTTTAGTGATTAAGGCTAATGGTAAAGCCTTTTCGGTTGGGGTCGATGTCAGTGATCACTCTGAGGATAAAGTTGATCTTATGATTTCAACTTTTCATGGGATTTTTCGTCGTCTTGACCGGATTGAAATTCCGACAATTGCCGCAGTTCATGGTGCGGTCTTAGGTGGTGGCTGTGAGGTTGCCCTCTTTTGCGATATGGTTTTGGCGACTGACAGGATCAAGATCGGGCAGCCGGAGATTAAGCTGGCAGTATTTCCGCCGATTGCAGTTGCGGCGCTGCCTAATATTGTTGGTCCCAAAAAAGCCTATGAGATAATCTTAGGTGGTGAGGCTTTACGGGCCGATGCGGCTTTGGCCTGTGGTCTGATTAATAAGGTGGTTGCGGTTGATGATTTTGCGAGTGAGCTTGATAAATTTGTCAAAATTTTTACAGCAATCAGTAGCTCAGCCTTGAAATCGACCAAACGTGCCTTAAAAGCGGCGTCAGGAAAACCCTTCAGTGCTGCACTTGATATTGCCGAAGGTGCCTATCTTAATGACTGTATGCGTAATGTCGATGCACGCGAAGGGATAAATTCTTTCCTCGAAGAGCGTAAGCCGGTCTGGAAGAATAAATAGTGATGGCGTCGTAAAAAAATCGTGACTTTTTACGAAGGCATCAAATAGTGGCTGATCGAATAATATAGGAGAGAAGGAAAATGTCTGAAGTTCCTGCAAAAATTAAAACCTGGCAGATGGTTAAGCCAGGCGAATTGAAGTTGACCGAAGTTGATATGCCAGCGATTAGTGCCGGTGAGGTCTGCGTCAAGATTGCCGGTTGTGGTCTTTGTCATACCGATCTTGGTTTCTTTTACGATGGTGTGCCGACTGTGAATGAACCTCCCTTGACCCTGGGCCACGAAATTAGCGGTACCGTGGTTGGTGGTGATGCTGATATGATCGGCAAAGAGGTGATTATCCCAGCGGTTATGCCCTGTAATGAGTGTGAGATGTGTAAGATGGGCCGCGGTAACCGTTGTTTGAAACAGAAGATGCCGGGTAACAGTATTGGTATGTATGGTGGCTTTTCCAGCCATATTGTCGTGCCGACAGCTGGTCTATGTGTGATTGAAAATCGGGGTGATCGGCCCTTGGCAAATTATGCCGTAATTGCTGATGCCGGAACCACCCCTTACCAAGCCGCAATTCGGGCTGGGCTCGATACTCCCTATTTTCCTGATGGTGACCTCGTGGTTGTTACCGGAGCTGGCGGTGGGGTTGGTACCTACATGACCCAAATTGCCAAGGCGATGGGGGCTCAAGTTGTGGTTGCGATTGATATTGATGATGCAAAACTGGAGCGTGCACTTAAATATGGTGCCGATCTCGCGATTAACCCAATGGGTAAATCAAATAAAGAGGTTAAAACTGAGATTAAAGCTTACGCTAAGAAAAATGGCCTACCTCACAACTATGGTTGGAAGATTTTTGAGTGTTCTGGCAGTAAACCTGGTCAAGCTTTAGCTTTAGATCTGCTTTCATTTATTGGCAAGCTGGTTGTCGTCGGCTTCTCGATGGCTAAACATGAGTATATGATCTCAAAACTGATGGCTTTTGATGCTGAGATGATCGGGACTTGGGGTTGTCATCCGAAATATTATCCGGCGGTTCTTGATATGGTTCAGAGCGGCAAGGTCGAGATCGATGCCTTTCTCGAAACCCGGCCGATGAGTACTATCAAAGAGGCTTTTGCTGAGGTGCACTCAGCTCCAATTAGTCGCCGCATAGTCTTGATTCCAGATTTCGACTAAATATGTTAAATGCCCGGATTGGGGTCATTGCTGGGGCAAGGTGCGTCAGCCCCGCCAGCTTTGACCCCGTTTGTGAGGGCGAAGCAAAGTGCGACCTGATTTTATGTAAATTAACGATACTATATTATTTAAGGAGAAAAAAATGTCATTAGATTGGATGCCGAGAGAGAACGAACCGAAGAATCATTTTTTATGGGAAGATGAACATTTTGGTGGAGAGGGTGATGCCCCCTGTACTATTTATGAAAAACGTCCGGTTATTGATCCCGACGGTAAAGCGGTTGAAGGGCTTTATACCGCGTGGATTATTCTCAATAATCCACGTCAGTTTAACTCCTATACAACCGAGATGGTTAAAGGTGTAATCGCTGGTTTTCAGCGAGCTTCAGCTGACCGTCAGGTGGTCGCTGCAGTTTTTACTGCGGTTGGCGATAAAGCTTTCTGTACGGGTGGGAATGTTAAAGAATACGCAGAATACTATTCCAAACGGCCCCAGGAGTATGGCGACTATATGGATCTTTTCAACGGCATGGTTGATGCGATTTTAAATTGCAAAAAACCGACTATCTGTCGGATTAACGGGATGCGGGTTGCTGGTGGTCAGGAGATCGGTATGGCGACAGATTTGTCAGTCTCTTCCGATCTCGCAATTTTAGGTCAAGCTGGCCCCAAACATGGTTCAGCCCCGGATGGCGGTTCGACCGATTTTCTGCCTTGGTACCTTGGCATTGAAGAAGCGATGTGGAACTGTGTTTCCTGTGAAATGTGGAGTGCCTACAAGATGAAACGCTTGGGCTTACTCTCCAAAGTTGTTCCGGTTATTAAAGATGGTGAAAAGTGGGTCCGCAATCCGTTGGTTGAGGTTGACAAATGGGTTGATGATGGTGAAATTGTTTACGGTGAGTTTAAGACCGGAGCCGCCGCGAAAGAGGCTCGGAAGTATATCAAAACTGCAACCATTGATCTTTCACTTCTCGACGAAGCGATCGCTGAGATCGTTTGGAAGTTTGCCAATTTGATGCCGCATTGCCTGGTTAAGTCAGTTGATGGCATTCGCGCCAAAAAGAAGTTCTTCTGGGATCAAGCGAAACTCCCGAATCGTCATTGGCTTGCCGCCAATATGAACTACGAAGCCTATATGGGTTTTAACGCCTTCAATACGAAGAAGATTACCGGCAAAGATACTATCGATTTCATCAAATATCGCCAACTCGTTGGTGAAGGTCAAGAGATCGGTGAAGCCCTGTACGAACAGGTTTTCGGAACCCCGCAAGAGTAGTTCGAAAATCAGTTAAGCAATTAATTGTCTAAAAAGGGCGGGATGAAATTCATCTCGCCCTTTTGTTCTTTTAATTGAGGTCAGAGTAAAATGATTTAATTTTACTCTGACCTCAATTAAAAGGTTTATGGGAGGGGGAAATGCAGGGTAAAGTCAAAGTTGGTATAATCATCTGTGACCGCTATCGCCGTTGTGCCGGGGGAAAGTGTTTTAGGTCATTACAGAATAGAGAAGGGGCTTTTGCTCGTTACAAGGATGTAGAGGTTGAACTGGTTGGCTATACCTCTTGTGATGGTTGCCCAGGGGGTAATATTGAGTATGCTGTTGACGAGATGAAAAAAAACGGGATTGAGGTTGTGCATTTGGCAACTGGCTTGATCGTCGGCTATCCCCCCTGTCCACATATTACATATTTTCATGATTTTATTAAAACAAAATATGGTCTTGAAGTGGTCTATGGTACACATCCAATTCCACAAAAATATCTGAACATGCATGAGCAACTGAGCACCTGGGACAAACCGGAAGGAAAAATACTTATTGAATCGACGATGACAAGTGAGGCAGTTAGGCTGGCATATGACTAATTATTGAGGATACCTCGAAAAATTAAATAAGGACTATTTTTACTTAGCCGTCAAGATTTTTGCAATTTGTATTTATTTATCTTGTAGCGGAGGACACGTTCGCTTAAACCTAAGCTGGCGGCGGCCTGAGTTTGAACCCAATTGTGTTTTTCCAGGGCTTCACGGATCAGGCGGAGTTCAAGGGCTGCAATATGTTCGTTAAGTTTTGCATTGCTATCAATTTCAGGAAAACGAACCTCGGTTGGTAAATCTGTGGCCTGTATCAAGGAGCTTCGGCTTAAAGTTGAGGCTCTCTGGACAATATGTTCAAGCTCCCTGATGTTGCCCGGAAAGTGGTAGCGGGAAAGGGTGTTCAGAGCTTCAGCTGAGAATTTTATGGAAGCTAAGTTATGACGTTCAAGAAAAGTGTCAATGAGATCAGGGATGTCCTCGCGGCGGTCACGTAAAGGGGGGATCTCAACCTCAATTACTTTGAGGCGGTAGAAAAGGTCTTCACGAAAGCTCCCGGCTTTTACCATTGTACTTAAATTACGATTAGTGGCGGCTAACACTCTGACATCAACTTCTATCTCTTTTTCGCTGCCAACCCTGGTAATACATTTTTCCTGTAAAACGCGAAGTAATTTAGCTTGAGTTCCGAGCGGTAGCTCTCCAACTTCATCGAGCATCAAGGTGCCGCCATTAGCGATTTCAAAATGGCCGCGACGAGAGTTGTTGGCTCCGGTAAATGAGCCTTTTTCATGGCCGAAGAGTTCAGATTCAACCAGGTTTTCCGGCATTGCCGCACAATTTATGGCAACAAAAGGATATTCTCGACGGGGACTTAAAAGGTGTAAAAGGCGAGCAATAAGTTCTTTACCGGTGCCGGTTTCGCCTTGAATTAAAACTGCCCACGGGGTTGGGGCCGTGCGACGAATGATCGAGAGCAGATCCCGCATGGCTGAACTGTGGCCGACTAGTTTCAGGGGTATCTTGATCTCCTCGTCCAAAATTGTCGTGACTTCTTCGGCATCAATTTCGACCAAGACCTCCTGTTCAATACCCCTGATGCGTTTGAGAAGGGAGCTTAAATCAACCGGTTTTTCAAAGAAATCGTCGGCCCCTGAGCGCATGACCTTAACTGCCATTTCAACCGCACCAAAGGCGGTAATCATGATGGCTCGCAGTCTTGGGTTTATTTTATGCAATTTGATTAGCAGTTCATCGCCATTGATGTCGGGCAGTCGGTGATCGAGCAATGCCAGATCAATACTTTCTGTTCGCGCAAAGGCTAAAGCCTGTTCACCATCTCCGGCTAAAATGGTGCTAAACCCCTGTTTGTTCAGGAAGCCAGCTAAAAGCTCGCGCTGATCTTCTTCATCATCAACAATTAAAATATGCATAGAAGTTTCCTGTAAAATACCATCTTCACTTATTTTCGCTTGTAAGGTAGAAAAATATGTTGAAGCAAAATCTCAGGTTCTCTACATTCAACCTCAAAACGGCCATGATGGGCTTTGATTATACGTTCAACCAGCGCCAATCCGAGACCTGTGCCCCGGGTTTTGGTGGTAAACCAGGGCTCGGTGATTTTTTGTACATCAAGCGGTGGGAGTTTAAAGCCGGCATTAGCAAAAGTTATCTTACATTCGCTTCGGTTGACATGGAGGTTGATTTTTAAAAAACCACCTGCAGGCTGGGCTTCAAGAGCATTTTTGCAGATATTTTCCAAAGCCTGGCCGAACAGAATCGAGTCAACTTGGATTGTTTTATTGTCAGGTGCAAGGTTGGCAGTCAGGGCTATTTTGATATTGGCAGCATTGGCCTTGGTTTGATAAAGCGCAATGATATCTTCAACTAGAGAGGTGATGTCGACGGTTGATAATTGGGCCGTTAAAGGTTGGGCGAAGCGGCGGAGATCACCAACAATACTGTTTGCGCGACCTACGGCATTTCGCATGGCCGAGGTTAAAGATGTGTATTCACTTGCCAAGCCGCTCTCTTCAAGCTCTAAACGTTGTAACCCGATATCTATAGCATTTAAGGGGTTGCGGATCTCATGGGCCACCGCCGCTGCGGCCCGGCCGAGAATAGCATCCTCACGTTCGTGAGCCAGGCGTTTGTCGTAACGCCGGGCATGGGTCAAAAATGAGAGTTGATAGCGATAGAGCAACCAGGAGAATAGGCCCCCCAAAGCTCCAATCAGTAAGGTGAACATGGCGAAGTCACGCCAGAGATCTTCCTCTCTGGCGACGAGAGAGTCTGGCTTGAATCCAGTGCTTAAAATTTTATTATTCATGGGCAGGCGTGTTTCAATTATCGTTTCACCAGTTGTGGGAACTTTTCTGGCGGGTGATGTCGGGAGCGGGGGTCGAGCGCTGCTAATGAGACGAACATAGCTGATGCCTGAGATGTTGTTTAGAGTTATAAGCAACTGCTCTAAACCAACCTGTTTCTGTAAGACCTCTAATTGCCGGGCCTCAAGCCCAATTCGAATCTCTCCGCGCCCTTCATCACGAGGGTAGACCAGGGTGAACAGGTGTTTCTGGTCATCGTGGGAAAAAAGAGTTTTTTTTGTGATAGCTTCATTTTTTTCTCCCTCCCATTTAAGTGGTCCACTGACTTCCTGTTGGTCATCGGCGATTGTGATGCCGCTCAGTCCAGATTCCAAAGCTAAAGCACTGAGTTCACTTGAAGAGAAGGGTTCAATTGTATCCAGGTAATCAATGAAGCGAGCTGAATTTAGCATAAAGGTGTGGGCTACTTTTTTTACCACCTCACCTGCAGCCATGGCATTATCAGCATTTAATTTAATAACTTGAGCCAAAAGCTCACTATGTTCTTGAGTGTGGCTGTAGAAAAGTTGGCGTTCACGTTCGGTTTGTACAAGAAAATAGATCAACGTGATCAAAATCAAAATACTGAATAGGAGCAGGTTAGCGAGCCACAAAGGGAGCTTGAGACGGCCAGCAAGGTGATGGGGAATTTTACCTTTATGCTCGGGAGCGTGTTTTATGTTTCTAGTGTCCACCATGGCCACCCTTACCGCCGCCGCGACCAGATTTTCTTCCCGATTGTCCACCGCGACCTTGTAGGCGTGAACGTACCCCAGTTGGGTCATGGCTCCGACTACGGGAGATGCGCCAGGAGGTTTGTGGGTTATCAGGGTGTGTCCAAATGCGAATATAGTCGCCGGTTTTTAGTCGTGGCGGTAAGTTGACACTAAAAATTTCAAGCTCTAGGGTTGTCGCCGGTGAGTCATTGTTGGGAGGGGCAGGAGTTATTTTGGTACTCTCTTTGCCAGGTTGGGCATCGAGAAGAACGGTTAATCGTACCTTGGTGCCAAGTTTGAAAATCGAGCTGACTTGACCGGTTACAACATCCCAGGCCAGACTTTCAGCTGCGGGCATGAAAATCGGGCTGAAGAGTATGCCGACTCCCAAAAGGGCTAATATGAGTATTTTAGACGTATTTGCCATTGGTTTCGTTGGTAATCATCTTCATTGATAGTTGAATTTCGTTCGCTCCAGTCCCAGGCGGCCAATATCGTTAAGTTTTGCATATACCAGGAAACTTCCATGGCCAGGTTGTAGATCTTTTCCGTGCGCCCATGTCCCTGGTAGTCAAATTTGTAAGGAATCCGTTCTCCACCCATTTGCCAATTGAATTCAATTGGCGGGATTGGCTGCCAGATGAAATTCAGATTCAGGCCATAAGCTGAACGCCTTTCTGCATCGATTGATGAGTGGCGGTGGCTCCAGGAAATTTCACCTGACCCATCCAAAGTGGGTGTGAATGCGTAAAGTGATTTTAGTGAGGTTGTAAACAAACGATCGCTGCGATCACCGACGTTATGGTGTTTCGGAGACTTGGATTCTTTTGCTCTAAAATGATGATTTTCATTTTTGTTCGGTTTTTGTTTTACATCGGTGACCGTGTCACAATAAGCTTCCCAGCTTAGGCTGGTTTCAAGTTTAAGGCTTAACTGAGGCCGGGCGAACCAGATAAAGCTGGTACCCAGATTTAAGTTGTCATAGTCATTGTCACTTACCAACGGGTTGCGATAGCTTGTAGCTTCGCAGAACAGGTTGAACGTGCCTGGTATTTGCTGAACTTGGGTTGCACTTACGAGGCCACCACCAAGTTGCCAATTGTTGTCGAGCCCGCTATAGGCTTGGTAGTCAGCGAAAGCAAATGTGGAGATAGAAGTTGCTGGAATATCATTTAGTGGCAAAGTCCACCATAAATTAAGCCCAGTTTGGGTGAAAAAGGCTTCCTCCGATCCCTTTTCCAGGCGCGGGTTGTCATCATGGCCGCTGCTGATACTGATTTCAAGATCAAAAGCCCGGGCTGAGGTGGTTGCCCCGAGGCACACTAACACTAATAATAGGGGGAGCAACAAACTCTGCCATCCCAGCTTTGCGACTCGCGCCATATTTTACCTTTGCTGATGGTTGAAAAAGTGTCGCAGGTTCTGCTGTTTCTAGGTGATTTCTGTTGTATATGCAATAAAAATCGTAATTATTCAGCGTTGCCCCATAAAGTCACTAAAAATGCCGATGAACTTTGCTTTGCCCTCATAAACGGGGTCAAAGCTGGCGGTGCTGACGCACCTTGTACCAGCAATGACCCCAATCTTTGATAGTTTGAAGCCAAGCTGGATAGTTACAAAAGAATTTACTTGGAAGGTACTAAAAATCAACCTATCTGAACCCAAAAAGGTACGGAAAAAACCTGAATGGTGATCTTTTCTCCGCACCTTTTTGCGTGTCGTTGTGGCGAATGAAACTTTGGCGGTTACTCTGTTGTCAGAGGGCAAACTCCACTGCCATCACAACTGCCATTTCCGCGACAGCTGCTGCCGTCTCCACTACCACCACCTTTAGTGCCGCGCCAAACCGGGCCATCGGCGGTGCGCAGGAGGACTGTGGTGCCGTCAATCAACAGGCTTACTGCAATCAGGCGGGTTGATCCGTCACTGAAAGTAACTTCAGCTACTTCGATTGTAACGTCTTCATTAACCGTCGGTTTGGCGGTCTCCTGACCGTCCCAGAAGCGGGTGGAACCCATACCGTAGACGGTTGTGAAAACATCATTACCTTCGTCAAGGGTCAATCCCGTCCCGGCAGTACCGGAGTCATAAACAGATCCCGAGATCAACCAAGTCTCGCCGAGTTCACCTCCAAGCATGGAACCGTCTCCGGCCCCCATTCCCTTGCCGTTACCGGCCCAGGTTAAAGCTGTACAGAAAAGTCCAAAAACCAGCGCTAGGGTGATCAGTGCAATACTTTTTTTCATTTGCTTGTTCTCCATTTTAATTGTTACTTGGTAGTTTGATGAAGCGTTGTTTTCTATATTTTCTATTAATCCGAGAAACCATTTCCCGGCAAACCAAAGCACGTCCGGCCGGACAGCTGTGATAAAGATTGAGCTATCACAGGGTGTACTTTTTTTCGGTTATTGTGATGGTCTGTTTGCGATTGTCGTGCCAGCCGCAAAAAAATGTGAAAATCCTGTTAAACCGTCATGTTATAGAGTTATGTAGAGAAAACGATCGACAATCACAGTTAGCCTTCGACAATTTTGTCGAAGGCAGGTACTTGACTTAAGTTTTAATTCAGATTTTTCAAAAATGGTTTTTGTCACTACCCAGGATCCGTACCGTCTCGATTGGGGTCATCTCTTGACGATGGCGGATCGGGATAATCGGACAAGCAGAAAAGCTGCCATCAGCCATTGTCAAGATGTGACCCCGTTTATGAGGGCGAAGCAAAGTTTGTCGCTACCCGCTACAGCTTAACCCGCAAATTCTGGGTACCTGAATAGCGTTTTCCCGCAGTGACGCAGACAAACGCAAAACAACATTAGGCTCCCCAAAGTCGCAAACGCGTTGTCGCAATATTTCACTTTTATGAAAAAGAGTGGCAAAGTCATAGCTGGAGTGATAAGACTCTACAGCGTCATACTGCCGCTGACACCAGGGCAAAAGAAGCCGAGGAAAAATAACAGGCCGTATTTTTGCCGGGGCTGAAGCGGCGGAACTTAAAGAAGTCCTGGGTCTGCCCAGAGATGCCAAAGGTTACAGTGAGACAAGTTTAAACTATATGGTCGGCAGCTGCTGCTAACTTTTCTCATCAAGAGACCTTCCAAGTTCACAAAATCCAGTCGAGTTTTTATGCTTAATCATGAATTGAATGCAGTAGTTATGCCGGATCACTCGCTTTTGCTTGAGTGGCTACCGGGTGTTTCTGGAGGTCGTGGGGCGAGTGGTTTTCTGGATGAGATTTATAGTCACTACTCATCGGCTGAAAACCTGTACTGGCTCTTTTACTTAGGCTTTTGTAATCAGAAGGTAAGCGTCTCAGCGTCACTTGGTTTCTGGCGGAAATTTTCATACTCTTTCGTCGGTAAACTTAAATTGATACCGGATCTTGAAGGGTTGCGTGATCGGGTTGTGGTCGAGCTTTTAGAAGATGAAGCTTTGCAGTTTTTGGCTAGTGCGCCATTGATGCCGGGCCGTGAATATTTGCAAAAAGAGCTCCTTTTTGAGTTGTGGCAGGAGCTGAATGATATTTTTTCAGAAAAAATTTCCAGCTTTTCGGGTTCGGTTGCGGATTTTGTCAAAAAGTTAAGTCCTGAGATTCACTTGGCGGGTCGCATCTATTTTCATCTGGTGGAGAATAAAAACCATGTTGAACCGTTTGCTTTTATGGCAACCTATTCGACCAGGCTTGATGATACTGGTGAATCGCGGCATTTGCCGCTGAAGTATGCGCTTAAAGAGTATGAAGATGAGCCCGAAAAACTTCTGCAACTGCTGGTTACAGTTGATGATACGGCCCAACAGAGTGAGTTGGTTCTGGGGTTACGAGAAAGTGGAGAGCTATTTCAACCGCTGGCCTGGTCAACGAAAGAGGCCTTCACTTTTTTCAAGGAGATACCACTTTATGAGGAGGCCGGAATTGTATGTCGGATTCCAAACTGGTGGAAGGGAAAGGCGGCAAGGGTCAGCCTGCAGTTGAATCTTGGCGAAAAAGAGCCGTCGCGGGTCGGGATTGAGTCCCTACTTGACTTTAACCCTAAACTTATGGTTGGTGATACTGAAATTTCGGTTGCGGAGGCGCGACGACTGCTTGAGGAAGCGGAAGGATTGGCTTTTCTGAAAAACAAGTGGGTTACGGTCGATCCGGAAAGGTTGGAGAAAACCCTGGCCGCCTACGATGATGCCTGTGCTTTGAATCGCGAAGAGGGCATCAGTATGCTTGAGGCGATGCGTCTCTCTCTGAATCCGCAGAAAATGGTTGGTGATGATGAGCTTGAAATAGTTTCAGGTGTATCGCATGGTGAGTGGCTCAAGAGCGTTTTTAGCAACCTCAATCGTCCAGATAGATTAGGTTCAGTTAAAACCAGCAAGGCTTTTAAAGCTAAACTTCGTCACTATCAGCAGGATGGTTTAAAGTGGCTCTTCTATCTGCATAAATTAAACTTGGGAGCTTGTCTTGCTGATGATATGGGGTTGGGGAAGACCCTGCAGGTACTGGCATTTCTGAATGCAATGAAAATGGATGAGAAGTGTTTGTCTAAACGATCTCAAAAATCCTCACTTTTAATTATTCCAGCCTCACTTCTCGGCAACTGGAATAGTGAGATTGAAAAGTTTTATCCGGAACTTGCCAGCTTTACGGCTCATCCCGGCTTTCATGATTCAAAAAAAGTCCCGGAGCCGACACCTGAAGAGCTTGATGAGTTTGACCTTGTCATTACCACTTACGCTCTGGTTCAGAGATACCAATGGCTCAGTGACTACTCCTGGAACTATGTTATTTTAGATGAAGCGCAGGCGATTAAGAACCCTGGAACCAAACAGACCCGGGTGGTAAAGGAGCTTAAGTCTAAGAATCGAATTGTGATGACCGGTACCCCGATTGAAAACCGACTCTCAGACCTTTGGAGTCTGTTTGATTTTCTCAATCCCGGGCTTTTGGGGAATGCAAAAGAGTTCAATGATTTAAGTAAGAAATTACTCGATAAACCAGAGGGTTATGCTGAGTTACGCCGGGTGGTTAATCCTTTTATCTTGCGTCGTTTGAAGTCAGATAAAGCAATTATTGCCGATCTGCCCGACAAGATTGAGGTTAAAACCTGGGCCGCAATGAGTAAAAAACAGATTATTCTCTATAAAGAGATTCTGGCAAGTGTTGCCAACACCATCGAAAATGCAGAGGGGATTGGGCGGCGCGGCATTGTTCTGGCGGCATTAATGAAGTTTAAACAACTCTGTAATCATCCAGATCAATACCTTGGTGCAAACAGCTTCTCCGAGAAGGAGAGTGGTAAATTTCAGAGATTGCGGGAGATTTGCGAAACTATCTATGAAAAGCGTGAAAAAGTTTTGGTTTTTACCCAGTTTAAGGAGATGACCGAGCCTTTATCCAGGTTTTTAGCGACAATTTTTAAAAAAGAGGGTTTGATCCTGCATGGTAGTGTGGCGGTGGCTAAGAGAAAAGAGTTAGTCGAAAAATTTCAGGGGCGTGAATATATCCCCTATTTTATATTATCACTCAAAGCTGGCGGGGTCGGGCTTAACCTGACTGAAGCCAACCACGTAATTCATTTTGACCGCTGGTGGAATCCGGCTGTTGAAAACCAGGCGACCGATCGCGCTTATCGTATTGGTCAGAAAAAAAGTGTGATGGTACATAAATTCCTGACCCAAGGTACGGTTGAGGAAAAAATTGACGAGATGTTGATCGCAAAATCGAAGTTATCCGATGGGATTGTTGCAAAATCGGGTGAAAACTGGATAACTGAGATGAATAATGATGAATTGCTCGAACTCTTTACAATGAATATTTAGGGGCCGGTTATGAGTTGGTATCCACCGTATGTTTCGGTTGCAGAAAAAAGATCTAAAGCCGAAAAAAAGCTGAAAAGTTTGAAAAAGAAAATGCCGGGGCTTAATCCGGTAGTAATTGAGGGCCGGACTTTAGCTACAACATGGTGGGGAAAATCCTGGAATAAGAATCTTGAGCGTTACGCTGATTTCAGTAATCGAATTGGTCGGGGGCGCAGTTATGTGCGCCACCGGGCAGTGTTGGATTTACAAATTAAATCAGGTACGGTGACAGCACTGGTTTTAGGTTCGGCCCGTAAACCCTACAAAATCGAAATTAATATAAAGCCAGTTAAACCGGCCAAATGGGCGGTATTGCGTCGAGATTGTCAGGGGCAGTTAAAATCATTGCAGGACCTGCTGGCGGGGAAATTTACAAAAGGTCTATCGGAGATTTTCTTTTCTGAAGAGAGCGGTCTCTTTCCGGTGCCTGATGATATCAGTTTTGATTGCAGTTGCCCAGATTGGGCGGATATGTGTAAACATGTTGCCGCGTCTCTTTACGGTATTGGAGCCCGTTTTGATGAAGACCCGCAGCTTTTTTTCAAGCTTCGCGGGGTAAAAATCGAGGATCTGATAACGCAGGCGGTAATAGATAAAAGTAGGAATTTGTTGAGAAAAAGCAAGAAGAGAAGTGGAAAAATTATTGAAAATGCTGATCTTGGTGCAGTTTTTGGTATCGAGATGGAAACTGAGCCCGATTTTGGCAAGAAGCCGGGGGCCGGAAAAAAGTTGGCAAAGGTCAAGAAAAAAGACGATTTCAAAGAAGCCAAAAGACCAGCTGGGCCCAAAAGATTGGGTAACTCAAAAGAATCAGGGTTAACGGCAGTTTCAAAGACAACAGTGAAAAAAACTAAAAAACGCTGCAAAAGTATAAATGTAGCGAAAACCGGGCCCCAGAGTAAGTCCAAAACGGTTTCAGAGATAGTGCTACAATTTATCACAGCATCTGCTGATGGTTGTACGTTAGCACAGCTGGTAGATGGCACCGGTTATCCAAAAAGTCGACTCTACGGAGTTGTTCATAGGTTGAAAGAGCAGAAAAAGATCAAAAGTAGGAGTCGTGGCACTTATGAAATTATTGACTCGGCTTGATGCCGATAAAAACAATCATTCTGGAGAACTTTCTATGGCAAAATTACTCTGTCTAATCGATACCAGTGCCTTGGTGCACCGTGCTTTTCATGCGATCAGGCCCCTGACTACGGCCAGTGGCCAGCCGACGAATGCGCTTTTTGGTTTGTGTCAGATGCTGATGAAAGTTTTGGCTGATTTTCAACCGACCCATGTTGCCGCAGCCCTTGATTTGAAAGGAAAAACCTGGCGCCATGAACTCTTTCCCGCTTATAAAGCCAACCGTTCGGCCCCAGATCCAGATCTGGTCGCCCAATTCCCTTTGGTGCCGAAGCTTTTAGAGGCTTTCTCTCTGTCGGCGATTGGGGTAGAAGGTTATGAGGCCGACGACATTATTGCGACCCTAACCCGGCGTGGGCTTAAGGCCGGTTTTAAGGTCATGATTATCTCCGGCGATAAGGATCTTATGAGTCTGGTTGAGGAGAGGGTTGTGATGATCGATACGATGAAGAACAAACGTTACGATCTTGATGCGGTTAAAGAGCGCCATGGGGTTACCGGTGAGCGCCTTTTAGATCTTTTGGCTCTGGCGGGAGACAGCGCTGACAATATCCCCGGGGTACCCGGGATTGGGCCCAAAAGTGCGCTGAAAATGTTGGCCGAGTTTGGTGATCTTGACAATCTATTACTGAACTCAGCTGCAATTGAGCGCAAGGGCTGGCGCGAAAAGATGTTGGCCCATAAGCATGATGCTGAACTTTCACGGCAGCTTGTAACCTTATCCGATGATGTTGAGGTTAAGCTTGGCCCCGAACTCAATGAACTTTTATGTTGTGATGCAGACAGTGTGGCTTTGGGTGATATTCTCGCCGAACTTGAATTCCATGCTTTGAGTCGTCGTTTAATTCCGCAGAAAACGGTAAACCGTGAAGGATACCGCTTGATTGAAACCCCGGGAAAGTTTTCGGCATTGCTGGAAGAGCTTGCTGAGGTTAAAGTATTGGCGGTTGACACTGAAACCACCTCGGTCAATGCAATGACGGCCAACTTGGTCGGGATTTCATTGGCCTGGACAAAAACTGATGCCGTTTATATTCCGGTCGCCCATGCCAATAACGGTGATAGTACCACGATCCAGCTCAATAAAGAGGTGGTCTTGTCCGGTTTGCGCCCACTTCTGAGTGATGAGAGGGTAAAAAAATGGGGTCAGAATATCAAGTATGATGCAGTTGTTTTAAAGCGGGCTGGGTTGGAGCTTAAGGGGATCGACTTTGATTCGATGGTGGCCTCTTATTTAGTCAATCCGACCCGGCATCGGCACGGCCTGGACGCATTGTCAGTCGAATACTTAGGTCACACCCCGATTGCATTTAAGGAGGTGGTTGGTTCCGGGCGGCAACAGGTGACTATCGATAAAATCGCTCCGGATATGGTTTCTGATTATGCCTGTGAGGATGCCCAGCTTGCCTATCTTTTGACGGAGTTGCTGGCCCCAAAACTTAAAGAAGGCGACCTTGAAGAACTTTTTGCTAAAATAGAGCGTCCTCTGATTGAGGTTTTACTCCGCATGGAGATGACCGGAGTCTATCTTGATATTGAGTTACTTAAAAAAACGGCAACTGCCTATAGTCAACGCCTTAAAATAATGGCGGCTGAGGTTTATGAAGCTGCGGGGGAAGAGTTTAATATAAACTCACCGAAACAGTTAGCTGTAATCCTTTTTGAACGTCTTAACCTGCCGGTTTTAAAAAAGACAAAGACAGGTCCGTCTACTGCGGTTGAAGTCCTTGAGCGGCTGTCTGATGAGCACCCGTTACCGAGCAAAATTTTGGAATATCGTTCGCTGGCCAAGCTGGTTTCAACCTACCTTGAGGCGTTGCCGCGTTTGGTAAATGCTGAAACCGGACGGGTTCATACCTCCTATAATCAGGCCGTAACCGCTACCGGTCGCCTCTCTTCCTCAGATCCTAATTTGCAGAATATTCCGATTCGCGGAAATGATGGTGCAGTTATTCGCCAGGCTTTTATTGGGGAAGGGGAAAATCTGATTTTAGCCGCTGATTACTCCCAAATTGAACTCCGCATTCTGGCCCATTTTTCCGGTGATCCGGCCCTGGTTGATGCTTTCAAGAATGGAGATGATATTCATACTCGAACCGCGACTGAAGTGTTTCAGGTTTTACCGATGATGGTGACGCCGGAGATGCGGCGTCAGGCAAAAGCAATCAATTTTGGTTTGGTTTACGGGATGGGCGCTCACCGTTTAGCGCAGGAGCTTGATATTGACAGAAAAACCGCAAAAGCTTATATAGAGGGTTATTTTGCCGCCTATGCAGGGGTGAAGAAGTATTTTGATAAGGTTGTGGCTGAGGCTAAAAACAAAGAGTATGTGGCGACCCTCTTTAAGCGACGGCGTTATCTGCCAGAGATCAACAGTAAAAATCACAACTTAAAAGAGATGGCCCGGCGCACCGCGTTAAATACCCCGATTCAGGGTACTGCTGCAGATTTGATTAAGCTGGCAATGGTGGTCATCGATAGACGTTTGCGTGAGAAAAACTGGCGCAGTAAAATGATTATGCAGGTTCACGATGAACTGGTTTTCGAGGTTCCGCCAGATGAGGTTAAGGCCTTGACCCTGATGGTTCGAAAAGAGATGGCCGAAGTCTGGCCCCTGAAAGTTCCACTCGTTGTCGATATTGGGGTGGGAAAAAACTGGCGCGAGGCGCATTAGTACCTTACAGGTTATTTTCTGTTTGAAAAAACAAGAAAATGTTCTGATAAGAGTACTTATTTGCGGGTAGATAAAAACCGTTT
>DAOWHJ010000074.1 GCA_030641485.1 Pseudomonadota bacterium | reverse complement strand
TGTGGGTCTGTGGCTAAAAACCTTTACTTGGAAGTTACACATCCAGAACCATAATAATAGCCCCGGTAGTACCGTTATCGTAATAACTGGGACGCCTGTTCTCAACTGAGAAGCCAGCCTTTTTGTAGAGTGCAATGGCTAACGAATTTTTTTCAGAAACCTCAAGAAAGACCTGATTAAGCTGAAAATCAAGCAACTTTTTCAAGCTTTCACCCAACAGCATTGCCCCAACACCGACACCTTGGGCATAGGGTTTAACCGCAATTCTTAAGAGTTCTGCCTCCGGAGGAATGATTCGAATCAGGCTGTAACCAAGAATTTCTGGAGTAGATTTTGACCTGATAACTGAGGTTAAGTTCAGGGGATTAATAATTTCCGTAGAGAGGCTCACTTGACTCCATGGGTTGGCAAATGCAGCCCGCTCCAGTTCAACAATCTCCACCAGTTTTTCCAAGTCAAGGATGCGGGAACACAGGTAACCTTCTGGAGCTATGGCAATGAAAGGCTGCACCCCCATCATGACCCACAGTCAGATGGGTCTCCGGCGAGTTTTTGCAGAGCATGAGGCAGGGCTGGCATTATGATTTCGAGACATTCACAAGCCGCTTTCGGACTCCCGGGGAAATTAATAATCAAGGTTAATTTACGAATCCCTGAAATTGCCCTTGAGATCATGGCGTGAGGAGTTATTTTCAGACTTTCAGCTCGCATAGCTTCGGCAAACCCTGGGGCCGCACGTTCAATCACGGCCGCGGTTGCCTCTGGAGCCAAGTCCCGAGGTGAAAACCCAGTACCACCAGTTGTCAAAATCAAATCAACAACCTTTTGGTCACTCCAAACCACTAAAGCATCTTCAATTTCAGACGGTTCATCGCTAACAATTTTTTCCACAATTACCGCGAACCTGTCATCCTCACCCAACCTTTTTTTCAGGGCCGGCCCACTCAAATCCTGACGTTCACCTCGGGCCCCACGATCACTGATGGTTAAGATAGCGGTTTTAAATTTCTCTACTTCGGGTCGCATCCCATGCCCCCTTTGCGCATGTATTTATACTCAATTCCATCAATCAAAGCCTGCCAGCTGGCCTCAATGATATTTGTTGAAACCCCGACGGTACCCCATTTGTTCCCCTGGTCATCTTTTGATTCAATCAGAACCCGAGTAACCGAGCTCGTACCCTTATCCGAAGAGAGAATTCTGACCTTGTAGTCTTCAAGTTTAACGCTCTTTAAGTCAGGATAAAATTTCTCCAAGGCTTTCCGCAGTGCTTTATTGAGAGCATCAACTGGCCCCTCACCAACTGAGGCGGTATGCTCGATTTCACCGCCAACCTCAATCATGACAGTTGCTTCGGTTAGAGGTGGGCGATCGTGCCTGAACTTGTTGACCATAACCCGAAAACCTTTAAAGGAAAAAATCGGTCGGTAACAGCCGGTTGTTTTTTTTACCAGAAGTTCGAAAGAGGCTTCTGCACCTTCAAACTGAAAACCCTTCTCCTCAAGGTCTTTGATCTTCTTTAAGACCTCTTCGGTCTCCTCTTTTGAGCCTAAATCGATATCGTACTCTTTGGCTTTGTAAATAATATTGCTCCGCCCCGAGAGATCGGAGACCAGAACCCGCCTTTGATTGCCAACCGATTCTGGTTCAATATGTTCGTAGGTTGAGGGATCTTTTTGCACCGCACTGACATGAATTCCGCCTTTATGGGCAAAGGCACTGCGCCCAACAAAAGGCTGATGACGACTGTGTCGCTTATTAGCAATTTCATCGACAAAACGCGATAATGATGCGAGGTTTTTTAGGTTTTCAGGAGGGATGACATTATATCCCATCTTAGCCTGCAAACAGGGAATAATTGAAATCAGGTTGGCATTGCCACAGCGCTCACCAAAACCATTGATGGTTCCCTGAACCTGCGTTATACCATGACGGACAGCTAAAAGCGTACTCGCGACAGCCGTTTCAGAGTCGTTATGAACGTGAATACCTAACTCCACCTTATCACCGAGCTTCTGCCGTACGCTATCAATAATTGCAGTCAACTCGTGCGGCAGGGTACCACCACTGGTATCACAAAGTATCAAACACCCTGCCCCACCCTGTCTGGCCGCTTCTAGGGTGGCTAAGGCATACTCCCGGTTGTTCTTAAACCCATCAAAAAAGTGCTCTGCATCATAAAAGACCTCTGCCATTTTTTGGTTCAAAAAGGCGAGCGAATCTTCAATAAGCATAAGGTTTTCTGGTAGGGTTATGTGCAGGGCGTTACGAACATGAAAATCCCACGATTTGCCAAAAATGGTTGCCACCTGAACCCCGGATTCGACAATCGCTTTCAGATTTTGATCCTGGTCAGCTCGATTCTCAAGTTTTCTCGTACTACCAAAAGCGGTAATTTTAGCTGATTTGAAATTAATATTTTTGATTTTGTTAAAGAAACTAAAATCTTTAGGGTTAGAACCCGGCCAACCACCCTCAATGTAATGGACTCCAAAATCATCCAGACGCTTAGCTATCCGAACTTTATCATCAGCCAACAAAGATATATCTTCTGCCTGAGTCCCATCCCGCAATGTAGTATCGTAAATTTTTACCATATTATCCTTCTTCAGTTCAATCAACCCAGAACAATTAAGGCAACGTTATCAACTTTCGTTGGTAGTCACTTTAGCCAAATCAAACTCCTGGTGCAGAACTCGTACAGCCAATTCTGTATATTTTTCAGCGACCACACAGGAGACCTTGATCTCCGAGGTACTGATCATCATAATATTGATATTCTCCTGCGACAAAACTGTAAACATCCGCGCGGCAACACTGGCATGGGTCCGCATGCCGATACCAACAATTGAAACCTTGGCAATATTTTTATCACCATTAATTTCACGGGCACCAATCTCCTGGTTAATCTTCTCAAGAGCTGAAAGGGCGTGATCATAATCAAGTTTCGGAACCGTAAAAGTCAAATCAGTCAGCCCCTCCGCCGAGGTGTTCTGGATTATCATATCCACAACTATCCCCTCTTTGGCAATAGCGGAAAATATTGCCGCTGCAATCCCGGGCCGATCAGGAATCCCGCAAATTGTAACTTTAGCCTCATTTTTGTTATAAGCAACACCGGAAACGATGGCCTTTTCCATACTCTCATCCTCCTTACAGACAATAGTTCCTTCAGTATCCGAAAAACTCGAACGAACATGAATAGGGATCCCATACTTCTGGGCAAACTCAACTGAGCGGTTCTGCAGAACCTTGGCCCCAAGACTCGCCAACTCAAGCATTTCGTCATAGGATATCTTATCAAGCTTGCGCGCCTCACTACAGATATTGGGGTCAGTCGTATAGACCCCATCGACATCAGTATAGATTTCACAGACATCTGCACTTAAAGCCGTGGCCACAGCCACGGCACTGGTATCTGAACCACCACGACCCAAAGTCGTAATATCGCCTTCAGCATCGACCCCCTGAAAACCGGCGACGACAACAATAAAACCTGCTGCTAATGCATCTTGCATCCGACTTCCATCAATATCCTTGATCCGGGCCCGACTGTGGTCACTGTCAGTTTTAATAGTAACCTGGGAGCCTAAAAATGAGATTGCTTTTTCACCTAAACTTTCAACTGCCATGGCTAGTAAGGATATCGAAACCTGCTCACCAGATGCAACCAAAACGTCGTGTTCACGGGGACTGTGTTCGGCATTAATCTCATTTGCGAGACCAATCAAACGGTCAGTCTCACCTGACATAGCCGACAACACAACCACAACCTGATTGCCCTGGTTCTTGGTTGCAACGACCCTGCGGGCAACACTTTTAATGCGCTCAATGGAACCAACTGAGGTTCCACCATATTTTTGAACAACTAAAGCCATAATAAAAACCGTTTTTTTTGATTTCAGGGGTAATTTAATTAAATACCAATCGGCAACGTTATCTATTTGATTATTGGATCAGTGTCAACAACTTCACAAGACTGATGTCTTCGTAAAAAATCACGGGATGGCTAAGTAATAATTTCGATATACAAGATGTCGTGGTTTTTCAGACGCGAGACCATACATTCAGTATGTCGAGTGCATGAAAAACCACGACAGCGCAGTAGATCGAAATTTTCACGACGCCATCAAGACTTGCACTAATATAACTCCTTGTGCTAAAGAAAACAACTGGATCTTGTAATGAACTTAAATTAATAGCGTGGAAGTAGCGACGGAGTCAAAATCATGTGTCAATCTAATGCTTATCTGCTGGATAACTCAGGCGCTGAAAAGCTGCTTATGGAGGATGTTTCGCTTATCACTCCACTTACAGATGGTGGAGTCGAATTAGTGAGCTTGTTCGGCGATCGTTTGACCGTTCAAGCAACCGTAAAAGAGATGGACCTTTTAAAGCATAGAATAGTTCTTAATGAAACCAACCAATAGATAATGGGGTAACGAAAGAGATGGCAAATATTGAAATCAAACTAAACCAAAACTGTAAACCTATCCCAGCAACTGACAAACTTGGTTTCGGGGTTCATTTCAGCGACCACATGTTGGTTATGGACTATAATCTTGAAAAAGGCTGGCATGGAGCCCGGGTTGAGCCTTATGGACCGATTCAAATCGATCCATCAATGATGGCGCTTCACTATGGCCAGGCAATCTTTGAGGGTATGAAAGCTTTTCGAGCTACAGATGGAAACATCAATCTCTTTCGGGCTCAAGATCATTTCCAGCGTTTCAATAAGTCAGCCAGAAGGGTCTGTATTCCAGAGTTGGATGTTGATGAAATTCTTGCGGGTTTAAAAGAATTGCTTAAAGTTGACCATAAGTGGGTTCCTTCAGATCTCGGCACCGCTCTATATATCCGGCCCTTTATCTTTGCAACAGATCAGTTCTTGGGGGTTCGCCCTTCGCATACCTACAAACTGATGATCATCCTTTCTCCGGTTGGTGCCTACTATGCAGAAGGTTTTAATCCGGTTAAAATCATGGCCGAAGATGAATACGTACGGGCCGTACGCGGTGGCATCGGCGAAATCAAAACCCCTGGAAACTACGCTGCCAGCCTGCTGGCAGCAGTAAAAGCGCAAAAGAAAGGTTTCACCCAGGTATTGTGGCTTGATGCCCACGAATTAAAATGGCTTGAAGAGGTCGGAACTATGAATATCATGGTCAAGATTGGCGATGAGGTTATTACTCCCCCATTAAACGGTAGCATTCTGCCGGGTATCACCCGTGACTCAACGATCAAAATGCTCAAGAGTTGGAACATCCCGGTAGCAGAGAAACAGATCAGTATAGATGAAGTTATGCAGGCCGGCAAAGATGGCTCTCTTAAGGAGATGTTTGGTACAGGCACTGCGGCGGTCATCTCGCCAGTTGGTTCAATCCACTATAAGGATAGTGATGCGATAATTAACAACGGCAAGGTCGGAGAACTTTCACAAAAACTTTTTGATGAGATTACTGCGATTCAATATGGCACTAAGAGTGATATCTACAATTGGATTGATACCGTTAAAGTGCCTTAAAGATTATTGACAAATGTTAAAAGTAGCGGTTGTCAATTTAGGGTGCCCGAAAAATGAGGTTGATGCTGAGAAGCTTGTCCATCTACTGATTGAGGCAGGCTTCGAACTTCTCGCGGAAGTGGATCAAGCTGAAGTAATTATTGTTAACACCTGCGCTTTCATCCAACCCGCAGTTGAGGAAGCAATTGAGACCATTCTCAGCTTGGCTGAGTATAAAAAGAGTGCCTATTGTCAGGCCTTGGTTGTAGGTGGTTGTCTGCCGCAAAGATATGGCAGTGGAATCCTCAAAGAGATACCTGAGATCGATTTACTATTTGGAGCCGATGGTTTTGCCCAGATCCCGGCTGCTATTAAAAATTTTGTCGGGAAGCAGCCGCAAAAGTTCAACTTGGTACACCAATTATGCGACTTGGACTATAGTGAAATCAACCCACTTTTGCAGACAATTTCTCCACCGCAAGCCTTTAGTTATCTGAAAATCGCAGAAGGTTGCGACAATCGCTGTTCCTACTGTATGATCCCGATGATCAAGGGGAAGCAACAAAGCATCCCTATAGAAACATTGATCTCTCAAGCTCAGAAGATGGTCTCCGGTGGGGTTAGAGAGATCAATGTCATCGCCCAGGATATCACCGCTTATGGTCGCGACCTTAAAGAACAACCAACTCTATGCAACCTTTTGACCGAACTGCTTCAGATCTCAAATCTTGGACGTCTGCGGCTGCTTTATGCCTACCCATATCGGATTAGCAATGATTTGATCGAACTGATAGCAGCTGAGAACCAGCTCTGTAATTACCTAGACATACCGATTCAACATATCAGTGATCCTATTTTAAAATTGATGGGACGACGTGATACTAGTAAAGATATTCGCTTGACTTTAGAGGCCCTTAAAACGAAGGTTCCCGGTATTTTCCTCCGTTCTACGGTTATGGTGGGTTTCCCCGGTGAGAGTGAAACCGATTTTGCCAGATTATTAGGGTTTGTCGAGGAGGGTTTTTTCGATTATTTGGGAGCTTTTTCTTACTGGCCCGAGGATGGAAGTACTGCGGCAAAGTTTCCCCACCAGGTACCGGACACGATTAAAGATGAGCGTCTACAGGCAGTTCTTGATGCGCAACGCCAGGTAACCGAAAAACGCCTACGGGCAAAGATTGGTAGTCGTGAAAGAGTGCTGATCGAAGGCCTCAGTCTCGAAAGCGACCTACTGCTGCAAGGAAGGTGTGACTTTCAGGCCCCTGAGATTGATGGTCTGACTTACATTACCGAGGTTGATAGTGACATCGCCCCAGGCACCTTAGTTGATGCCGATATCTATGATGCTCACGAATTTGATCTGTTTGCTAAAGTTATAAGATGATACCCATGATTAAATTGGCACGAAATTAGCTTTGCAATTTAAGAATCCAGGTTGATGCCTTAGCAACACCAGGACATTTTCCTGCGGGGCGTAAAAAGTCACAGGATGGATTACAAGTAACATATATGTCAAAATTCGCATACACTGAGTCCATTGCAAAAAACAGTGCCTCTTTTGCAAAAGACGAGTATCAGCATCAAATCAAGGTTTTACGCCAACGAATCGACAACCATATCGATTTTTTTGATGGTCGAGGAAATTCTTATCGGGGACAAATCACGAATATCGATGACCGGAAAAAATGGTTCCAGGTAGAAATCACCGAATCAAAGCTACACCGAGCACCATTACCACTCCATCTTATGGTCGCACTGCCAAAGGGTGGAAAATTGGACAGCATTATCCAAAAAGCAGTTGAGTTAGGAGTAACGAAGATCACGCCGCTGCTTACCGCAAGAACTACAATTCGCTTAAATACAGAGAAAAAAATTGAAGACCGTATGGATCATTGGCGCCAGATAGCAATCGCCAGCATCAAACAAAGCAGCAACCCATTTCTACCCCGAATAGAGCCACCTACAGCCATATCTCAACTGCTTATGAAGCCGTATGAGGGGTTGGCTTTGAAACAAATAGTCTTTCACCCTGGCGCCGAGAATCTCTTATCTCAGCACAAGTTAAATTTTGAGGGGAATAGCGCTGTCGAGTTGGCATTCGGACCAGAAGGCGGATTCAGTGATGATGAGATCACCACCTTGTTAGGATTAGGGTTTTCGCCGCTCGGTTTAGGAAAACGTATTTTAAGACTTGAAACCGCTGTGGTTTCGGCATTAACCCTGATCCAATATCTCAGGAATTATTTTTGATGGCATCGTTTTTAGTATAACGGTTCTTATGTATAAATTTACTATGCGTTACCAGAAAGTGCATTAATGGTAACGCCGACAGCTTTAGGGTCTGAAAATAACAAGGCACAAATCTAAGCGCAAGATTGGTTAGGTTGTTATTTTGCAGGCCCTTAATACCGGAGTATCCTTCAGGAGGTTTTTATTGTGAAGTGTCCTAAATGTAGTTATACAAGTTTTGACTATTTGACAGAGTGCAAGAAATGTGGTGAAATCCTTGGCGGAAGCCGCAAATCTCTAAACCTTAAAATGGGCGAACCAACTCTTTTTGCTGACCTTGATAGTGCAGAAAAAGAGCAGGATAGTATCAATAAAACTAGTCCTGAAACCCAGTCACCTGAATTCCAAGACCAAGAGCAACAACCTGAAGAGAGTTTCCTGCTTGGGAATGAATTTTCTGAATCGACAGAAACAATAACTCTAGCAACTCCAGAAGACGACGCAGCCAGTGAAAGCACTTTAGACCTTGGCGGCTTAGGCAGTATGAACAGCATCCAACCAAGAGAGCCCAAAGGTTATGGTTCCAAGACCTTACCTGAAAACATATTGGATAGTCCAGAAAGCAACAATTTGGATAAAATTGAATTATCCCCACTGTTTTCGAACACGACTCAGAAAACGGAGCTTGAAACAGGTGATTTTGATGGTCTCGAAAGTGACAAGCTTGATCTTTTTTCAAAACCAGCAGATGTTCAAATAGAGCCTAACGATCAACTTGAAGATGATATTGCCTTTGAACTTTCAATGAATGATTCTGAAATTGACTTAAATTTGGATACATCAACCTTAGAGACTGGTGATAGTCAAAGTAAAACATTGGCAGATGATGGATTGATAGAACTAGAACTTGATATGGATGATGATGAAAGTCTAGATGACCTTCTTGCTGATTTAGAAAATAAAGAGTGATGGCGTCATGAAAAGTCCGATCTACGCCCGCAGGAAGTGCTCTTGGGGTGCATCTTCGTATGTCGAAATTTTCACTTAGCCATCCCGTGACTTTTCACGAAGCCATCAAGAATAATTTGCTAAATTGAGATAAAAAAAAGGGGGAGCCTAGGCTCTCCCTTTTTACTACTTTTAACAACCCTATTGATCAAAATCTATTTGTCACTTTTTGAGCTCTCTCCTAAAGGTGTTGAAAGGGAACTGATTCCAGTAGCCACACCATCCAAACCTAAGTTAGCTGCGGACGAGTTTATACTGTTGCGCTGAGCCCAGGCATCTGCCAGGGAGTCAGCAATGCGATAACGTAAAAAACGCTCCCCTTCAGCTCCAGAAAAGACTTTTGCCGCAGCCTCAATCTGCATGGCTTCGGCTTTGGCTTTGCTCCTTACTAACATGACCTCAGCTTTAATCTTCTCCGCAATAACCCAATTTTTAGCCGCTACGATCTGGGCTTCAGAAGCTATAATAACGCTCTCTTTTTGGGCTTGGGATTCCTGCAGAGCCGCACGTTTTCTACCTTTTGCCGCCTCTTCCATAACTTGTGCCGCAACGGTTGCTGCCTGAACCTTAATTTTATTAATTTCTATGGTTGTTTGAGCTTGTTTAATTTCAGCAATTTCATTTAATAATTCTTTAGAGAAGTTAAGTTTGCTGCATGTCAGAACCGTCAATTCAACCCCTCGTGAGGCTAGTTGCAAATTGACACTCTTTTTAACGGCAGCAACAAATTCAGAACGGATATCACTTTTATAGAGAACCCCGGCATCGTAAAGAGCGGTTTCAGCCCGAGCCCCCGCCTTAGTCATTTCAGCAACCATTTTACTAATGTCATCATCACCAGATGCTGCCAGAAAGCGTCCAGCTTGCTCTGGAATAATTCGATACCAGGCAGTGAACTCAGCCATCACAGTATCGCCATCTTTCGTCGTAAGTTCAGTTTCTTGTGTGCCTGAATCAGATGAGCTGGACAAATCGAGTTCTTTTTCACTAATCACAACTCGAGCCAGAGTGTTACTGATTGGGTTATAGCCAGAGACAAACCAATAGTGTTTTCCCGGAGCCAGGATGATCAAATTTTCTCCAGCATCTGTATCACCTGTCATCACTACCCCTCTTTGGTTGGCTTCAATTACCGGAGCAAAATAGTAACTCGCCGCAATCAGGCCGGCACCACTAGACAGGACAATCAGAAACACAAGCACCTTAAGCAGTCTGTTCATAATCTTATAAATCCTTCAATCAAACATTAATAAGAGGAGGTCTCAGAGAGGTTATTGTTAAATAAAATCTGATGCCACTCTCGTAACATATTTTCCCATTAGTTACTTACAGTATATTTACGGTATTAAAAAAGTCTTTGATAAGGGCACTTCATTCAGGGCGTTATCAGTTTTTCAGGTGCGAGACCATACATGTAGGATGTCGAGTGTATGAAAAACCGGCAACGCAGTAGATCGGACTTTTTACGACACTATCAACTTTAGAGCAAACAAGTTAGCACTACTTAGCAAATCATTCCGACTTTCGTCAACCTTTTCAATTGTATTTCACTCATTTGCAGCCTATTTATTATGTTTTTTAAAGTTTGCCTTTACCGAACCTGATAATTTCATTCTCACTGCCAGTCATATCAAGAATCGTCGAAGACTCTGAATCAATATCCCCAGCATCAAAAAGGTAACTTACCTGGTTTTGAAATGCACTCTCCAAAGCAAGCACAGAACCTTGACTCTGAGTTGCAACATCCTTGACACTAACGGCAAGCAACGCTGTATTAAGTTTCTCAGGAAGGGTTAAGCAGGCCGGATGGGCTGGGGTTCTAATACCAACCGTACGCCGTTTTGTCAGAACCATTTTCGGTACCATCCGCGAGGCTGGCAAAATAAACGTGTAAGGACCAGGAATTAGACTTCTCATTAAACGGTACGCCGGATTACTAACCGTGGCATACAGGCTGATATTTTTAAGGTCAGCGCAAAAAAGAGTTATTTTTTTCTCGTGCCGGCTGCTATTTAGACTGTAAAGTTGCTTAATCCCTCGTTTGCTAGCTAAAGAGCAGACCGCAGCATAGTTGGTATCAGTCGGAATGATTGCCAGCTCACCACCATTCAAATCCTCCAGCACTTGCTTTAGTTGCCGAGTTTTAGGCAGACCATCATAGAGATCAAGAACATTCATCAATCAGCAAATCTCCCCTTAGGAATTGCCCGAAAATAAACTAGACAGTTCCTCAATCATCTTCAACCTTTTTCCGGCCGCAGATTCGAGCAACAATAATACTCATCTCATAGAGAATGATGATCGGACCGGCCATCATTAATTGGCTGATAACATCAGGTGGAGTTAAAACAGCCGCCACAACAAAGGCCCCCAAAACTGAATATTTACGTTTGCTAGCAAGGGTCTGAGCCCGAACTAAACCAAACAGAGCCAGAAAGGCAGTAACCACAGGAAGTTCAAAGACAACCCCAAAGGCAAACAACAACCGAACAGCAAACGAGAAATACTCACGAACAGTTGGCATCGGACTGATAAAATCAGTTGCAAAACCCATAAAGAATTTAAAACCAAATGGGAAGACGACAAAATACCCGAACAAAGCCCCACCAACAAAGAAAATTGTGGCAAAAAATACGAAAGGGAAAACATAACGTTTTTCTTTTGCATAGAGACCCGGTGCCGAGAACCGCCAAATCTGAAAAATAACAACTGGTGAGGATATAAAAAAACCGGCCAATAAAGAGATCTTGAGATAAGTAAAAAAAGTCTCCGTTAATCCGGTGAAAATCAACCCCCCATCCGCTGGCATCGCTGCAAGTAGAGGGGCCATGAGTAACCGAAAAAGATCTTCAGAAAAGTAATACGACCCAAGTGTAGCGATAGCTATAGCGATGAAAGCTACTATTAGTCGCCGACGCAACTCTTCCAAATGGTCGGTCAGTTGCATTTCATGGTCTTGGTTGGCTGAATTTTCACTACTGTTTGACCTCATGATTTAGGTGCTTCTTCCTGATTTTCAGCGGCGTTCTCGTGAGTCCGACTTTCACTCTCTGGAGATAATTCTATATCACCTCCAGATTCGTGGTCCGGCGGATCAACAGGATACAAAATTTTATTTGTTTTATGCTTCTGCTCAGATTTTTTTCGGTCTGCATCATGAGTGCTCTCATCTTGATAAATGCTCTCCTTAAAGTCATCCGCAGTCCGTCTGAATTCAGCCAACCCACGCCCCAGAGTCTTTGCTAACTCAGGCAGTTTTTTAGGGCCAACAACTAACAGTGCCACAACCATGATGATAATGATCTCAGTAATTCCAATACCAAACATATATACCTTCTCTTCTGGCGTAATCCGGATGTTGTTACAGCATTATATAACTCAAGATCAAAGGAGATTTGACTTTTCACACCACCATCAGCACCCTAGGCCGCTGCCTGAGGATGGCAATTTTTTTCAGATCGCGAGGCATGGTTAAAAAATTACCGCAGTCATACACTGAGCATTCCGAGGATGATTTTTTGAGCATAACAGATGATATGGGGAAAAATTGCATGCTCGGACTGCCTTCTGATATGAGTGGTGATATTTACGTTTACTGTAAAGAAAAGTCAACTTAAATGTGATAAAATTGCCCCAAGAGACTTTCCCCTTCAGTATTACTAAAAAGTAAGTATTCAACAAAAAAGGGCTGTCATCAAGACAGCCCTTTTTTGTTGAATACTTACCTGACAAAATTCTGTCAAAAATTACTTTTCATCAATTGCTTCAGTTGGGCAAACC
>DAOWHJ010000013.1 GCA_030641485.1 Pseudomonadota bacterium | reverse complement strand
GTTCTAAACGGCGCTGGGCCTTAAACTGACCTTTAAGTTCTGGAAAAATTTCCCGCCAGAGTTTGAGTTCGCTGAAACGGGCAAAAATCGGTAGCGGATCGGACTCAGCACAGATCAATTTCAACTCATGCAAAATCCGAAACCCTGAGAGTCGGCGTAGAAAACCGACCTTAATCGCATTATTAATCAGATGCAGGGTCTGACGGCCGATACTGAAGGCGAACTTTTGTTCAAAACGGATGGCCCTGAAAATCCGGGTTGGGTCTTCAACAAAACTTAAATTGTGCAAAACCCTGATACTGCTCTCTTTCAGGTCACGCCCGGCCCCAAAATAGTCACGCATTTCACCATAACTATTCGGATTTAATGAGACTACCAGGGTATTAATCGTAAAGTCCCGACGATAGAGATCGACCTTTAAGGAGCTTTGCTCAACCTTGGGTAAACTCGCGGGAGCATCGTAATACTCCATCCGTGTACTCGCGATATCAAGATTATACCCCTCTTCAGTAAAGAGAACCGCCGTGCGGAAGGGCTCATGACAATGACAGCGTCCGTGATAGCGCTCGCTATAGGCCCGGGCTAAAGCGATGCCGTCGCCCTCGACAACAATATCGATATCAAGGTTTGGTCGCCGTAAAAGAAGATCTCGCACCACACCACCAACGAGAAAGATATTAACATTCAGCTCATCAGCAAGCTCGCCAAGTTGCATGAATACCTTGATCAGTTTGTCGGGAAAGCTCTCAAGCATCAAAGATTTAACGTTTTTACGGCGCATTTTGCGCAGCTCTCTCTCTTTAAGGCTTAGAGCTACACCTTCCCCGACCTTACTATCTTGGTCGTAGAGGGCCCTTAAGAGATCTTTGCGAGTAATCGCTCCAATGATCATATCAGCTTCATCAATCACCGGCAAAAAACGCTGATTACGTTCGACAATTAGCTCCTTGATCCGGTTAAGATCAGCCTCCGAGTTAATCGGCTCATAATCGGTGGTCATATATTCACTGACATTAAGCTCGCGCAGGCCATGATAGAGGGCCTTTTCCACCACCTGACGCGAAATAATCCCAACCAGTTTCGCATCCTCTTCGGCAACCACCGGCAAAACATTGATATTGTAACGGGTCAACATCTCGGCCGCTTTTACAAGTGGGGTTGTCGGCACAATCGTAAGCACCGGCGAGGTCATTAAGTCAGCGGCAACCACCGGCGCAATAACCTCTTTTTCCAAAAGTTCAAACAGTCGTTCCCGACACTGAATCAAGGTCAGTTCCCGAGTCGTTGCTGCCGCCGCGTAGTGATGACCACCACCGCCAAAATGGGCCAGCAGATGACCCATATCAAGGGAAGATGTTTGACTGCGGCCAATCAGGTAAATTTTATCGCCAAGTCTGAGCAGAGCAATTACAACCTCAATCCTTTCGATATCGCGCAAACGATGCACGACCATCGCGACATCCGGGACATAGTGATCGCGACCGGCTTCAACTAGCACGACTTTTTGCCCGTGGGGATAGAGGGTGCGCTGTGATGATAAAAGATCGTTAAGCAGGGATACCTGTTCCCGATTAAGTGAATTATTGATCACCCCGGCGACGGTTTCAAGATTGCCACCCTGCTCTAAAAGCCAGGCCGCAGCCTGAAAATCGCGGCCGGTGGTACCCTTGAAAGTCAGGGAGCCGGTATCCTCGTAGAGGCCAATCAACATTACGGTAGCTTCTTCTTGTGACAAGGTAATCTTTTTTTCACGCAGTTTTTCGGTCATCAACGTGACCACTGCCCCAACCTCAGCAATCTCTGCCTCATTGACATCAACCAGATCATCACCCGTCGCCGGGTGGTGATCAAAAACGATAACCTCGACCTCGGGGCGAGCCGCGACCGCGGCAAACACCCCAATTCGGCTCCGCTGTCGGGTATCAACCACAATCAGACGTTTAATTGCGGTCGTATCGATATCTTTCAAACGCTTAAATGGAAAGGTGTAACCGCAGGAGCTAAAGAGGAAATCGTGCAGACTGCGCTCGGGGCTGCCGGGGAGCACCATTTCAGCTTCAGGATAGAGGTGACGAGCGGCCAGCATCGCCGCCAAACCGTCAAAATCTGTATTGATATGGGAGGTAATCACTTCGATCATTGGTAGCGCTCACGTGGGTGAAATTTACGGTAGACCTCTTTGAGACGTTCAGCATCAACCTGAGTATAGATCTGGGTGGTGGCCAGATCGGCATGCCCTAAGAGGGTTTGGACAATCCTTAAATCAGCCCCGCCCGAGAGCAGATGGGTGGCAAAGGAGTGGCGCAACAGATGGGGATAAACTTCCTGCTTGATCCCGGCTTTATAGGCATAGCGGCGAATATTCTTCCAGAAACCCTCGCGACTTAAAGAGTTGCCTGAACGATTAAGAAAGATATAAATCGAGCTTTTGCCTTTTAGCAGTTTACTTCGACCCTTCTCGATATAGTCACGCAAATTCCTGATAATCGGCAGCGGCAGGGGCACAACCCGCTCCTTATCACCCTTGCCGACCACATTTAAAAAACCTAAATTGAAATTCACCTGCTGCAATTTGAGTTTCACCAGTTCACTAACCCTGAGCCCGGCCCCGTAGAGCACTTCAAGCATCACCCGGTCCCGTTCCCCCAGCGTGGTTTCAGGGTCAGGGGCCGCCAACAGGAGCTTAATCTCAGTCACACTTAAAACCTCGGGCAGGTTTTTATCAAGCTGAGGAAGATCGAAACCGGCCAACGGCTGGCGCCGAATTTCACCCTTAACCAGCAGATACTTAAAGAATGAATTAAGGGCTGAAAAACGTCGGCGAATTGTCCGTTTAGCATAATTTTGCTTAAGTAAGAGGATATAATCACTTACCTGCCCGTGAGTAAGGGTTTCGGGCTCAAGCACCCCCAAGCTCTCAAAAAATTGACCAAAATGTTCAAGGTCGACCCTATACGCCGCAATCGTCGGCAGCGCTAAGCCTCGCTCTAAAAGCAGATGATCGAGAAATCTTTCAACCTGATCGCCATACATAATCTCAAACCACTTTCTCTTCACCAAAATCACGCATGGCCGCAGCATCCTGATCGGTCGGCGAGAGCATGGCGATAGCGTGTTTATAGATCAGATGACTGGTAAAGTCGTCGTTTAGAACTACAGTGTGGGTATCAAAACTACTAATCCGACCCTCTTTTGCGGTCCCGCCAACCAACTCAACACTAACCCGTCGGCGCTCGCGGCGCAACCGATTCAAAAACTGCTCCTGAACATTCGCCTGATGTCGCGTCATAATTTTTCATCTCCACAAAAATCACAAGTACAAAAAACCTGCATCAATTGTTGATACTGATAGTAGGTCAATTTAACACCCGATAGTTGATTTAGCAAACAAAAACCTTAAAAAATTGGTGACATCTATGCCTCAAACTGCTAGGAGGCACTCCGAGAATGTAAACCACCCTAAATCCTAACCCAGCAAATGAGAAGATTATGGAAGATTTCACCCGTTATAGTGGCACCAGAGACTACATCGTTTCTGAAGATTTACAAAATGATGTTAATGTTTCAATCGCTTTAGGCCGCCCCCTGCTGATTAAGGGCGAACCTGGCACCGGCAAAACCCTGCTCGCAAAAAGTGTGGCCAAAGGTTTAAGCCAAGAACTTTTGACCTGGAATATAAAGTCGACAACCAAGGCTCAGGATGGTCTCTATATTTATGACACGGTGCAGCGCCTCAACGACTCCCGTTTTGGTGGTGAAGGGGTGGATGTTGCTAATATTGAGAATTACATCAAGCTCGGGAAACTTGGCGAAGCTTTTGCTAACCCGATTCAGTCGGTCGTCTTAATTGATGAAATTGACAAAGCTGACATCGAGTTCCCTAATGATCTTTTAGCTGAACTTGATGAAATGAAGTTTTACATCCCTGAGACCCAAAAAACAATTGCAGCTCAGCAACGCCCGGCGATTATCATTACCAGCAATTCTGAAAAAGAGCTGCCGGATGCCTTTTTAAGACGTTGTGTTTTCCATTATATTGAGTTCCCCGACCAGGAACTGATGACTGACATTGTCAAGGTTCACTTCCCTGACCTTGACAAAAAGATGGTCAAACAGGCCATGGCCGCCTTCTACCAATTGCGCGACCTTGACGGTCTGCGCAAAAAACCCTCGACCAGTGAGCTCATTGACTGGCTCAAAGCCCTTTTAGCGGCGGGGCACACAACCAAGTCCGATTTCCAGAAAGAGCTACCCTTTTTAGGTGCGCTCTTGAAAAATGAGAACGATTATGAGATTGCTGCCAAGCAACGTGGTGCCTTTCAACGCCGAAACGCTTTCCGTCGTTAAAGGAAAAGTTTTATGTTTACTGGATTTTTCTTCTGCTTAAGAGCCCATAAAATCATGGTGACGCCGACTGAGTGGCTCGCCCTGATGGAGGCTTTGAGCCGGGGCTTTGCGGGCAACAGCTTGGTCTCATTTTATCATTTAAGTCGCTCTCTACTGGTCAAAACTGAAGCTCTTTTCGACCATTACGACTTGGCTTTTCGTGATTTCTTCACCGGCCTTGAGGTGCCACCTGAGATTTTTGAGGAACTTTGGCAATGGCTCGGCAAAGAGACCTTAAAAAAAGAGCTCGACGCTGACGCCTTTAAGAACCTGCCCAAACATGACTGGGAAACCGTCAAGAAGATGTTTGAGGAGCGCCTCAAGGAACAGAAAGAGGAGCATAACGGTGGTGGTAACTGGATCGGCACCGGCGGCACCTCACCTTTCGGACATGGTGGCCATCACCCCGGCGGTTTGCGAGTTGGCGGTGAATCGGGCGGCGGCATGGCGGTCAAAATTGCGGCTGAAAGAAAATTTAAAGGCTATCGCCGAGATGTAACCCTTGATGTCCGCCAGATTAAGGTTGCCTTAAAAAAACTGCGCCACCTACGCCGGACCGGCACCCGTATGGAACTTGACATCGATAAGACAATCGAGCAAACCTGCAAAAATGCCGGTGAGATTGATCTTATCTTCAGCCCTGAACATAAAAATGATGTCAAACTTCTACTTTTAATGGATGCCGGCGGCTCGATGTACCCCTACGCCAAACTCGTTGACCGACTCTTTTCCGCAGCCAACGCCGTCAACCACTTTGCCGAGTTCAATCACTACTACTTCCATAATTCAATCTACGACTATCTGCGCCCCGAGATCAACGGCAGAGAACGTATCTCTACCGCACACGTTCTCAAAGAGTTAAACCCCGATCACAAGGTTATCCTGGTCGGTGATGCGAGCATGGCCCCATATGAGCTTTTCATGGAAAACGGAATTATTGATTACTACGACAGTAATGAGACTGCGGGCATCGTCTGGTTTGAGAGGATCGCCGCCCATTTTAGACGTTGCGTCTGGCTCAACCCAATGCCCGAACGCTACTGGCGGCACCCGACAATCAGTGCTATCAAGCAAGTCTTTCCGATGTACCACCTCTCTTTAGAAGGCATAGACGATGCTATTAAAAAGCTGACCGCTTTTTAGATAGGCCATCAGGATATAAAGGAGTCCCAAAATGAGCGCTAAACCGACAGTTTTTGAGCCCTACCCATTCAAGGTTGGGGAAAGAATCTTAAGACGACGCAAAGGGAAACTTGAAGATTGGGATGTAATTGCTGTGACCGATACTGAGATTACCGTCAAATGTCCATTCCACGGCATGGAACTAACCTGGAAAAGGAACAACTTCTGGTATGGGGAAAAACCCGAAGATTAATCTTGCCGGTGGCATAAAAAAGCCATCATCAGATTTCTCCGATGATGGCCTGCGAAACTCTGTCAGTTGTTCGACAATTGTCAGACAACTCTTTTACACTGTCATCTGGCCGACGGCCTTACCGTAGTCCTGACATGATTTAACAATCTCAGCTTCATCACTTTGCAGCTTGCCTTCCAACCCGTTGAAAGATCCCAGGTTCACCAGATTCATTTTCAAGACAAATTCCATTGTCTCAGCCAAAACCTTGGGCGCATCGCCTGAGTGTGTGTATGAACCAAAAGCCCCGGCTGCCTTACCGCTAAGCCCAGCTTTTTCGGCCAAAAACAGAAAAGTCTTGAAGTTCTGCGTCATTTC
>DAOWHJ010000129.1 GCA_030641485.1 Pseudomonadota bacterium | reverse complement strand
GGTACGCTCCGATACGTAGGCCTTTTTCAATTCCCGATTTAACCTCAGCCAGCTCCTTGGTCCGGTTCGGCTTATAATCTTCAGTTTTAATCAGATGAAAGCCAAAACGAGTTTTCACCGGCTCACTAACCTGGCCGGATTTCAAAGCAAACGCCGCATCCTCAAATGCTTTAACCATAGAACCGCGGCCGAACCAACCCAAGTCACCACCCATCGAGTTTGACGGCCCCTGCGAAAACTCTTTGGCAAGCTCGGCGAAACCGGCACCGGATTTGACCTTGTCAGAGATATCAAGGATTTGCTTACGAGCAGCCTCAACTTCGGCCTCCGCCGCCTCGGGGGCAACTTTAATCAAGATATGACGGGCCTTAACCTGCTCCGATTCCTTGAAATTTTCGATGTTCTCCTGATAAAAACCACTCACCTGAGCATCACTAATGACCACCTTTTCGAGCAGTTTATTGCGTTCAAGAACCAAAGTTGCAATCTTGCGCTGCTCCGGAACTCTGAAATTCTCACGCTTTTCAGCGAAGAATTTCTCCAGGGCGGTCTCATCAAATGTCATCTTGTCCTGATAGGCAGCAGGTTTAAGCTGGAGCAGATCAACCGCAATTTCTTCACGTTGCTGACGGACCAGAATATCGACCTCGTCAGGCAAAATTTTCGTCCCATCAGCAATCACCACCCGAATTTTTTCGAGCAGCAGATCTTCTCTATAGCCAGCCTCAAACTGGGCCGGAGTCATTCGACTAAAACTTAGAGCTCGGCGATAGGTCTCCTGATCAAAATTCCCATCTCTCTGAAATGCACCAAACTCGGCTATACGCTGTTGCATTTCAGTTTCACCAACCGAGAGGCCGAGCTCATCGGCCTGAACCAGCAGCAGATGACGGTCAATCAGACCATCCAAAGCCTCACGCTTAATCTGAAGAGATTGAGCCTCATCGGGATTAAATTTTCCTTGCGAGCGCTCCTGATAACGCCGCCATAGATCCCGAAATGAGTTGTCCAAGATTTTTCGTTCAATACTCTTGCCATTAACCGTAGCCGCAACTGTCATCTGTTTGGCTTTCATACTGCCGACCCCCCAAAACGAGAAGACCACAATAATAACACCAAAAACCAGCTTAACGATCAGTGACTGAGCGTTTTTTCGCATCATTCGTAACATCTAATAAAACCTCTATCTATTTAAATAGTAAACAACTTAGTATTCCGAAGCATTAATTTCAAAAAACAACGCCGAGCTGGGGAAAAAAGATATTCTCGGACAACCTCCACGCAATCGGCCAACGAAACTTTGCCTTATATGTTAATAAGGTACGAAAAATCAAGCAAAAAGGCGCATATCACAAAAGACGACCCAAGCTTGAATAGTCGTCATAACTTCCTGAAAGTGGGTTTGCATCACAATATTGCAACTGCAAGCCAACCCTGTCTGTAGCAGCTAAGGCTAGCGTCAACGATGACGTCGTTCCATAGCCGTCAAACGTAACATTAAAACCTTGCGGGGGAATCGAATCCTGGGGCAAATGGGTCCGCAGAGCCCCCCGAAAAACACCTAGGGTTTCATCCAGGCTCTCCTCTCCAGAGCGACCGTCAAACAAGCGCCTAGCACTACGGGCCTTGACCGAAGTGCAACCATCAAGCTGACCATTACCAAGGTAATGGAACCCGGAAAGCAGGGGTGTGAAATACAGACGCGGAAAATTAGTCACAAAAAAAGCACTTTCACGAGCGGCGATAATTAGGTTGAAGGGGTTGAAAGTCAAACCATCACAACTATCTTCAAGTTGAGCCCGGGCACTTTCTGGATCAGCACAGTTAAGCAGGTTGGTCACCAATTCGCCACGCGAACGTAGCCCCTCCTCATATTCACTCCCGGTCCAACGATTTGTCAGCCAGACCAATAGGCCCCGACAATTGTAACCCCACCAGCTCCCACCACCGGTCAAATCACAGGATGCAATCCACCGCAAACCCTGATTCCGGTCCGATCTGTAGATACGCGGCGGCAAAGCCCGACGCTGAAAGAATTCATCACGGTTATTGGCAACCACCAGCGGCCAACCAGGAACCATTTTATAGGCAAAGAGAACTGTACACATCGTATATTAAGCGTGAGGTTAGAATGGTGAAAATTAATCCAGCATCTCACGAACTTTGGAAAAAAAACTCTTCTGTTCATGAATTGAGTCATCCCCCTCTTCCTGGGCCAGCCCCATAAAGAGTTCGCGCTGCCTGGCACTTAGGGTTTTCGGGGTTACAACAATCAACTCAATCACCTGATCCCCGCGCCCATAACCGTTAAGGTGCGGTACCCCCTGACCTTTGAGATAGATGAGATCCCCGGACTGGGTACTTTCGGTAACCGAAATTTTCTCTTTACCCTCCAGAGCCTCAACCTCAAGGTTGGCACCTAGTGCCGCCTGGGCAAAGGTGACCGAAATCTGACAATAGATATCGTTACCGCGCCGCTGAAAAAACTGGTGCTCTTTAACCTGAATCACGACATAAAGATCACCCGGCGGGCCACCCTGACTGCCGGATCCACCTTCACCTAGCAATTTAAGTCGGGTCCCGGTTTCAACCCCGGCGGGAATTTTTACAGACAAACTCTTCTCTTCCCGCTTGCGACCAGCTCCAGAGCACTCTTTACAAGGGTTTTTGATAATTGACCCGGTTCCCCGACAGGTTGAACAGGCCTGAGAAACACTAAAAAAACCCTGCTGATAACGAACCTGACCATGACCGTCACAAGTGGGACAGACTTCAGGTTTAGACCCAACCTCAACCCCGGTTCCGGTACAAGCATCACAGGTCACATGACGTGGAATTTTGATTTTTGCCTGAGTCCCGAAGACCGCTTCATCAAACTCAATATCCAAGTTGTAACGTAAGCTTTCTCCGGCCCTGCCAGCCGAGCGTCGCCGCCCGCCAGAGCCCCCAAAAACTTCACCGAAAAGATCGCCAAAGATATCGCCAAAACCGCCGCCATTAAAGCCACCACCGGCTTGCTGCTGCAAACCATCGTGACCGTACTGATCATAAAGTGCCCGTTTCTGGCCGTCAGATAAAACGCCATAGGCTTCAGTAAGTTCTTTGAACTTAGATTCAGCCATGGGATCGTTAGAATTTTGATCTGGATGGTACTTAAAAGCCATCTTACGATAGGCTTTTTTCATCTCTGCTTCAGAGGCGTTACGTTGAAGCTGTAACACATCATAATAGTCCCGTTTCTGCGCCACGTGCATAAACTCCTAACCCGGTCAAACCGGATTCAAACAGGTAAAACCAATTCAATTCGCCACAGAGGCCACAGAGATAAATTTATAGTTCTCTGTGTTCTCTGTGGTTAAAAAAAGCTTTGACCATTTTGTGAACCCAAATTGTCCCAGGGTGCACAGAAAGTTATTTGATAAAAACTGTATAAACGAAAAAACCAGATGCGAGCAAAGCTTACACTCCTACTCACATCTGGGGCTTTGAGCTGCATCTCAAGATTGCAGTACAGCAATCTTAAAACACTCACTATTTGTCGTCTTTAACCTCTTCAAAGTCAGCATCAACAACATCATCATCAGCAGCAGTAGCTTCAGCACCCGGAGCCGCACCATCGGCAGCACCGGCATCCTCACCCGCCTGATTTTCAGCATACATCGCTTCGGCCAGCTTATGCGAAACCTGCTGGAGGTCATCCATAGCCTTCTTGATCGCGGCACCATCTTCGCCGTCCTTAACCGTCTTCAACTGAGTAATGGCGCCTTCGATATTGGAACGATCCTCAGCCGGAACCTTATCACCCATCTCTGTAAGGCTCTTTTCAGTCTGGTAGATAGTACTTTCAGCCTGATTATGAAGATCGACAAGTTCACGTTTTTTCTTATCTTCATCAGCGTGAGCTTCAGCATCTTTGACCATCTGCTCAATCTCAGCCTCACTTAAACCACTGGAAGCTTTAATCTCAACTGACTGCTCTTTACCGGTCGCCGTATCCTTGGCTGAGACATGGACGATACCGTTTGCATCAATATCAAAGCTCACCTCAATTTGAGGTACACCACGAGGAGCTGCCGGGAGCCCGACCAATTCAAACTGAGCCAGCCGTTTATTATCTGCCGACATCTCCCGCTCACCCTGAAGCACAACGATACTGACAGCTGGCTGATTGTCAGCAGCAGTTGTAAAGGTTTGACTCTTGCGGGTCGGAATGGTTGAGTTCTTCTCAATCAACTTGGTACAGACTCCACCCAAGGTCTCAATCCCCAACGACAGCGGGGTAACATCAAGCAACAAAACATCTTTAACATCACCTTGCAGGACCCCACCCTGAATCGCGGCGCCAATCGAAACCACCTCATCAGGATTCACGCCTTTGCTCGGCTCTTTACCGAAGATCTCTTTGACCTTCTCCTGAATCCGCGGCATCCGGGTCATCCCCCCGACCAAAATTACCTCACTGATATCGGAGGTCGAAACCCCAGCATCCTTTAACGCCGTGCGACAGGGGGCAACTACGCGATCGACCAGATCGGCGACCAAGCTTTCCAAGTTGGCCCGAGTCAGTTTGACGTTAAGATGTTTAGGCCCAGAAGCGTCAGCCGTGATAAAAGGTAAATTAATATCAGTTGAGGTCGAGGTTGAGAGCTCACACTTGGCCTTCTCGCCCGCCTCTTTCAAACGTTGCAGGGCCATCTTGTCATTGCGCAGATCAATACTGTCGGTTTTGCGAAACTCATCCGCAATAAAGTCAATAATCCGCTCATCGAAGTCTTCACCACCCAGGAAGGTATCACCATTGGTTGCCTTGACCTCAAAGACCCCATCGCCAAGCTCTAGAATCGAGATATCAAAGGTACCGCCACCGAGATCAAAGATCGCGATTTTACCCTCTTTCTTCTTATCCTCACCATAGGCCAATGCCGCCGCGGTCGGCTCATTGATAATTCTTTTAACATCAAAACCGGCAATTTTACCGGCATCTTTAGTTGCCTGGCGCTGGCTATCATTAAAATAGGCTGGCACCGTAATCACCGCTTCAGTCACCGGCTCACCCAAATAGTCCTCAGCCGTCTGCTTCATCTTCTGCAAAATCATCGCCGAAGCTTCAGCCGGACTGTACTCTTTATCCCTGATCTTAACCCAGGCATCACCATTTTTCGCTTTTGAAATATCAAACGGCACTTTCCCCCTCATCTTCTGAACCTGAGGCGCATCAAATTTTCGCCCGATAAGTCTTTTTACCGCAAAAACCGTATCCGTCGGGTTAGTAACGGCCTGACGCTTGGCAACCTGACCCACCAAACGTTCATCGCTATCATTAAGAGCGATAATTGAGGGTGTTGTCCGCAGCCCTTCAGCATTGGCGATAACCTTAGCCTCGCCACCCTCCATAACACTTACGCATGAGTTGGTTGTCCCCAAATCAATTCCGATTATTTTCCCCATTACTCTCTCCTTAAAATTATTTTTAATTGTCGTTATTTAATTTTGTTAACATTGAGACCCGATCGTATAGATGACTGAATCATCTCGTTTATGATTCCCAATCTAGGCACACTGACCACTAAAATCAACCCTATCACTCATTTTCTTTAGGCTTTAGTTTAGTAACTGTCACCATCGCCGGACGCAAAAGACGGCCATTCAACTGGTAACCTTTCTGCAGCTCTCCGACTACGGTATTAGGCTCGTGTTCATCACTCTCAATCTGATTCATGGCCTCATGAAACTCAGGATCAAAAGCTTTACCCTGGCACTCAACACACTCAACCCCCATAGCTTTGAAGGTGGAAGCAAATTGCTCCAAGGTCAGTTTGACCCCTTCAACGATCGTTTGCGGGTCATCACCGGCGTGAAGCAGGGCGCGCTCCAGATTATCTTTAACCGGCAAGAGATCACGCACGAATCCCTCGCGAGCAAAACGAGCAAACTCATCTTTTTCACGCTGCATCCTTTTGCGAAAGTTTTCCGCCTCTGCCTGAACCCTGAGCATCTGCTCCTGCAGAGAAGCATTCAACGTCCGTAAACCATCGACCTCCGCCTTAAGCTCTTCAAGCTCACTCACAGTCTCATTGCCACCGTCTTCGACATCGGCATCAACTTCAACCCCTTCAACATCTTCCTCAACTGCAGACTCTTGCGAATCCACCTCGTTTTTTACCTTTTTCAAGTCAATCTCCTTATTTATAGATAGCTAACTCAGATACACTCGCACCCCAACTAGGAAGCTGTCCCAGAACACTTCCTCTGGGCATAAAGATGGCTAAGTAAAAATTTTGATATACAAGCTGTTGTAGCTTTTCAGGTGCGAGACCATACACGCAAGTATGTCTAGTGCATGAAAAGTTACAACAGCGCAGTAGATCGAACTTTTTACGATGCCATCAGCTCTGCAAACGCTGGCTCATAGCATCGGCAATATAATTTACTAAAGGTATAATCCGTGAATAATCCATCCGAGTCGGGCCGATCACACCGATACGACCTAAGATTCGATCCTCACGACCATACCCAGCCGTCACCAGCGAACAATGACGCATCTCTTCACAACAGCTCTCGGAACCAATAATTACCCGAAGCTGCTCGCCCCCTAAAGCCCCGTCAAGAATCTTCAGAATTGAACCCTTCTCTTCAAATGCCTTGAAGATCCCCTTCATACGCTCAACATTAGCAAACTCGGGGTGTTCCAAAAGGTTGAGTTTACCGTCAAGCATAACATCACTTTGCTGATCTGGATCTTTGGCAAAAAAACTCCGGCTTAAGGCCAGAACTTGAGCAAAAAGTTCATCATAACCGCGCTTATCGTTTGCCATCTCCTGCAAAACTTTGCGCTTAACCCCGCTTAGCGTCAGCTCACCGAGTAGAGCATTAAGGTAGTTAGAAAAACGATTTAACTGATCTTGGGTCAAACTGGTTTCAGAATCAAAGAGGACATTCTGCACCGCCCCCGAAACCGAAACGACTACCGCCAGGATACGACATTCATGCAACCGGACAAACCGGATGTGGCGAATAATCATCTGCCTAAAATCGGGTAAACTGACAACTCCGACATAGGGCGTCAACTGGGCCAAGGTGAGCACGCCATCATGCAAAACCTCTTCCAGGCGACCACCAACAATTTCCAGACGATCCCGAACATGCAACTTGGCTGCAGGCGAAACAGAGTCTAAACCGGTAAGATTATTAACGTAAAAACGAAAACCCTGCTCCGTTGGAATCCGGCCTGCCGAGGTATGCGGCTGACATAAAAAACCCTCATCCTCGAGATCGGCCATAACGTTACGTAAAGTTGCCGGACTCAACTGAAAATGAGAACTACGGGCCAAGGTGCGTGAACCCACGGGCTCACCACTGTGGATATACTCCTCAACCACAGCCTTTAGAACCTTAACCTGTCGCGCCGACAACATCTCCATAAAAACTCTCTTCACCTTCAGCAAAAAAACAAAAGAACCCCGCTAGCACTCAAACTCAAAGAGTGCCAACGAGGCTAAAATAGTTACAGGGCCACCCCTTGTCAAGGGAGGTAATAGATACAGACCTGAATCACCTGAAAAAACCAGACAATCTTAAATTAAACCAATTAGCAACCTCACCAAACCGAATTGACTTGGGTTAACATTATCTCTGAATGTTAAGTCGGGAGTAGATAGTTGCAATTAGACCTTGCTGCCGGTTACCTCAATCCCGAACCTAGTAACTTAAAGCAATAAAGCAACAACGTCCCCCCCTAAAATAACTTGGGTGATTCTTGAGGAGTTGCGGAGGTAGGTTCTGAGTCGCTACGGGGCTCTACGGCCACGGAACCGGGAGAGTTTAAATCTGGATCGGCATAAAAAGCGCGACCAAAAAGGCGGTGAAAATCACTCCAGCTGGTCTCTGAAGCTTTGCTGCTATTAAGATGGCTATCGACCGCAATGATCTTGGCATCAAAATCATCGATAAAGTTGAGAAAGATTGCTTCCAGGGTCTTGGGCCTTTTCGGAGAGCCATACTCGTACTCACCATGGTGGCTTAAAATCAGGTGCTCAAGCAACATCAAGGTTGAGTTGGGGAAACCTTTAATTGCTAGAGCCTTCTCCCGGATCATCTGGACCCCGATCATGATATGGCCTAAGAGACGGCCTTCGGTTGAGTAGTCGAGATTGCGCTCATAGACAAGTTCACGGACTTTGCCAACATCGTGCAGTAAGGCCCCAGTCAAAACCAGATCAGCATTTATTTGCGGATAGAGCGGAGTTATCTGCAGGGCCAAACGAGCCACACCTAAAGTGTGCTCGATCAACCCCCCAAGCCAGGCGTGGTGCATGGCTTTAGCCGCCGGAGCCAAGGCAAAATCTTCAACAAATTTTTGATCCTTAACGAAAAAAGCCTGGGCCAGGCGCTTAAGCCAAGGATCCCTTATCTCTGCCACAATTTGCAACAAATCACGCTGCAGTGTCGGAATATGTTTATCCGTTTGGGGTAAAAAATTACGCGCATCAATCGGCCCCTGCCAAACCTCAACAAAGCTTAAGGTAAGCTGTAAGTTGCCGTTAAAGACCTGGCTGCGCCCTTTTATATGAACACAATCACCCTCATTCAGACCGGCATCGGCACGCGCCGCATCATCCCATAAAAAAGCGGAGATCTCAGCACTGCTGTCACCAAGTTTAAGGCTAAGGTAGTCCTTACCATTACGACTCTGGGCCAAATTTTTACGTCGAATCAAAAGTTGCAATTCAACCGTCTGGTTAGCTTTAAGATCAGCCAGCTTAATTTTGGAAATGGTCATAGCCGCCCCTGCCTTTCAACTCTTTAAAGATCCCATTTTCAAATATCGTGATCGTATCTTGATGGTTAATTTGACCAATTTTGGTCAGAGCCACCCGCGATTCAGATGCAATTTCAGCGATCTCATCATGTGCTTTCTGGGGTGCGGTAAAGAGCAACTCATAATCTTCACCTCCAGCCAATAGGGAGCTAAAACTTACCAAACCCGCTTCGACAAACTGGCAACCAGCTTCTGAAAGTGGGATTTTTTGACAATCAAGCTCAGCCCCGAGGCCACCCGAAGCGGTCAATAGATGACCTAAGTCAGCAATCACGCCGTCACTTATATCAAGCATCGCCGAAACCACACCAGAGGCCGCCAGTTGTTCGCCCAACTCAACTCGCGGCACCGGCCGCAGATGCCGCTCCTGTAAAAAACTGACCTCGGTCAAATTACCCGTTGGCGATTTCAGGCGCTTTTGCAACAGCTGCAAACCCAAAAAACTGTCGCCGATGGTTCCCGAAACGTAAATATCATCATCTAAAGCTGCACCGCTCCGTAAAAGCGGCTCAGACTCCGGCGCAAGGCCGTTCAAAGTAACTGAAATAACTAACTCTTTGGCGGCAACCGTATCTCCGCCCGCAAGTTGGAGGTCATGCGCCTTGGCGAGGAGCAAAAAGGCCCCAATAAACTCATCAAGCCAGGCTTTTTTCAGGTGAGCCGGCAGGGCCAGGCCGAGATAAGCACAGGCAGGTTTAGAGCCCATTGCCGCAAGATCACTCAAATTTACGGCCAGGGCTTTATGGCCCAAATCCGCCGCCGAGGTATAGGCAAGGTCAAAATGAACCCCGGCAACCAACATATCGGTAGTCGTCAAGACCCCATTGCCAAGCGCTGGTCGCCACCAAGCGGCATCATCACCGACTCCAAGCTGCAGAGCCCCTGAAGCTTGGGGCAACCGGCGCCGCAAATTATCAATAAAGCCAAATTCGCCCCAATCAGCAACCGTATCATGACCTGTTTCCACTAATGCCTTGATCGGTTTTTTTCTTAACATTTGAGCACCCACAGTATCCCGCCCGTTCGCGTTGCTCTCTCAAGGCGCAAAGACGCAAGGAAAAACAAAAAGCTGAAAACTGTTTTGAACCCTTTGCGCCTTTGCGGCTTTGCGGGAAACATTTTTTATCAAGCCTTAGTTTTTACGGTAACACTTCTCTTCTTTACTGGCTTCCCAGATTTTTTCGGCAAGGACTTCAGCTTTTTAGTCAAAGCGTGAACCACGACCTCATCGGCCATCTTGATCGGGATAATGGTTAATTGTTTGCGAATATTAGCCGGAATATCCTCTAAATCTTTACGATTGTCATCGGGAATCAAAATCGTGGTTGCACCAAAACGTAAAGCAGCCAAGACCTTCTCCTTCAAACCGCCGATTGGCATCACCCGGCCAGCCAGGGTCAACTCTCCGGTCATCGCCACATTCCGATAAGCCGAAATTCCGCTCAGAGCCGAAAGAATTGAGGTCAACATCGTCACCCCGGCCGAGGGACCATCTTTGGGGGTGGCTCCCGCCGGAACGTGAATATGAATATCGTGGTCTTGAAAAACCTTCTCATCAATACCGAACTCTCTCGCCCGCGAGCGAATAAAACTCAGAGCCGCCTGAGCCGACTCTTTCATAACATCACCAAGATGGCCGGTTAACGAGAGGCTCCCTTTACCCGGCATCAACAGGGTTTCAACCAGTAACACAACCCCACCGTAGGGTGTCCAGGCCAGGCCGGTTGCAACCCCGACCTGATCTTCACCTTGACCACCATCGGGTAGAAATGAAACCGGCCCCAAAAGACGGTGTAGAGATGAGGGACTAACCATGGTTTTTGCAACTTTTTCCTTCTCTGCCACCCGAGTTGCAATTTTACGACAGACCGAGCCGATTTCACGCTCAAGGTTCCGGACCCCGGACTCCCGGGTATAGCTGTTTATCAAAGTGAGCAGGGCCGCGCGTGAGATCGATATATGTTTAACACTGATCCCATTCTCATCCATCTGCCTCGGGACCAGGTAACGCTTGGCGATATGCAGTTTCTCTTCGTCGGTATAGCCGGAGAGTTCAATAATCTCCATCCGATCTCTAAGGGCGGCTGGAATCGTCTCTAAAGAGTTGGCTGTCGTAATAAACATCACATTCGAGAGATCGTAGGGAACACTAAGGTAGTGATCACTAAACTCTGAATTCTGTTCCGGGTCCAACACCTCCAATAAAGCTGATGCCGGGTCTCCGCGAAAATCGTTACCAAGCTTGTCGATCTCATCCATCATAAAAACTGGATTCATGATTCCGGTCTGTTTCAGGCCCTGGATAATACGCCCCGGCAAAGCCCCGATATAGGTGCGCCGATGACCGCGAATCTCAGCCTCATCCCGCATTCCACCAAGCGACAGACGATAAAATTTGCGCCCCAAAGCCCGAGCCACCGATTTCCCCAGTGAGGTTTTCCCCACCCCTGGAGGCCCAACAAAACACAAAATCGGCCCCCGCATCTTCTTTTTCAATTTACAGACTGCCAGGTACTCAACAATCCGCTGTTTAATCTTATCGAGCCCGTAGTGATCCTCTTCCAAAATTCTACGAGCTTTGGTCAAGTTAAGATTGTCACGCGTCTTCTTATGCCAGGGCACATCAATCATCCAGTCGATATAGGTACGAATAATATTAGCCTCAGCAGCATCAGGATGCATTCGTTCAAGCCGACTGAGCTGTTTATTCGCTTCTTCCAGGGCGACTTTTGGCATCTTGCATTTTTTGATCTTATCTTTAAGCTCCTCCATTTCAGCTGAGCGGTCTTCGTTGTCGCCGAGCTCATGACGAATCGCCTTCATCTGCTCTTTCAAAAAGTAGTCACGCTGGGTCTTGGTCATCTCAGCTTTAGCCTGGTTCTGGATCTTGGCCTGCATCCCCAAAACCTGAAGCTCTTTGGCCAAAATTTTATTAACTTTATTCAGACGCTTAACCCCATCCTGCTCCTCCATAAAGGATTGCGCCACTTTGAGTTTAACCCCGAGGTTAGAGATGACAAGATCTGCCAGCCGTCCCGGCAAATTGATATTATCAAGAATCATCGCGACCTCTGGTGCAATCGGTTTACCCAGAGAGATCGCTTTTTCCACACGCTCTTTAACACTCCGCATCGTT
>DAOWHJ010000001.1 GCA_030641485.1 Pseudomonadota bacterium | reverse complement strand
CCAAAAGTAGCGCCATACCATAGTTTTCGTAAGCTAAATAAAATTCCGGCGCTTGAGCAACGACCCGGCTATAGAGCGCAACCGACTCTCGATAATTGCCAAGTTGAAAGTTCAGATTTGCAGCCATAAAACCGAGCAGTGCCGGCAAACCCTGATCAAAGTCACGACCCTGGCGATATCTTTCAAACTTTTGCAACGCCATTTCATACTCACCGTTACGGCTGAGCCCCTGCATAGTGAAAAGCAGACGTGAAGCTGCGGGGGTAAGTCCGGGCTGATAATATGCAGCATCTTTAGCCACCACCAATGATGGAGCACAGAGCGCAGCTCCAACCATGGCAATCAGTATAACACCGAACAGTAAATGGTTAATTTCTTTTCGCATAGACAATAATTCAGCGTCCCAGTTTGAAAACAATCGTGGTCTCTACTAAGGTTTTAACCTTACTGCCGGCAACCATTCCCGGCTGAAAGCGCCACTTAGAAACTGTTTGCCGGACCGATTTTTCAAAAAATCCAGGGGGCTCAGCCTTAACAATTTCAAGCCCTGAAACCGAACCATCACGGGTAACAAAAAAGCGCACTTGAACTGAACCCTCAACCCCCCGCCGCCGGGCGAGAAAGGGGTAGATCGGCTCCATCCGCACTTGGCTCACCGGTTCACGATCAACCTCACCAATCCGGTAAAAATTAGGTTTTAAAGCCTTTGCCGTCGGAACGACTGGCATTTCCGGTAAAGCTTTTAATCTAAATTCACTCTCAATCCGGGTATCAAGTTTAACATTCGTGAGTTTAATTTCTGGATTGATTTCGGGCAGCGGTAACAAGGGCTTGCTAAGTTCAAGTAACGGTTTGGGAAGCTCAACTTCAGGTTGCGGTTCAAGCTTCAATTGAGACTGGGCCGATTCCGGTTCGCTCCTGACCGACTCAACAAAGATCGGCTCCTTGAGCAGACGCGGCAACTCCCGCTGGCCATCGCCACCACGAAAGAGCCAGGGAATCAGAACCATAATGAGAAGATTTATTAAGAGCGCTCCAATTAAAGCGATGATAATATTCACCCTCGAATAGCTCCGCGATTGCCTCTGACAAAGCATACCTAACGACCACCATCCGGGGCTTCGGCGGCCACTGCGATCCGTTGAGCTCCAGCCAGTCGACACTGATCAAGCACCTTTATGGTCAAACCGGTTGCGACCTGTCGATCTGCAACTATCACAATACTGCCATCTGGATTCTGAGCTAAAAAGCGCTCACTTACAGCTCGGATCGTCCGCAGATCAATCTGCTGTCCATCGACAAAAATATGACCCTCAACATCGATACCAAAGCGGAGACCACTCTGGCCCACCTCCTCAGCCGTCAAGGCTGAAGGACGATCAACCTCAACCCCCGACTCACGGACAAAAGTTGTGGTCACGAGAAAGAAGATCAAGAGAATAAAGACCATATCCAACATTGGCGCCATATCAATCTGAGCTGGTTTCCGCTCACGCCGAAGGCGCGCCCGAACATTAATCATATACTTCTCCTAATCCTTTCATTACTCCGGCCCGAAATTCATCCAATCTCTGCGAAACTCGCAAAACCCGACGCCTAAGAAAACCGGCCATAAAAAGACCGGGAATTGAGACAAAAAGACCACTCTGCGTGGTTATTAAAGCTTCGGCAATCCCATTTGCCAAAGCCCCAGGATTGCCAGTTCCATAGATTGCAATTGCATCAAAAGTTACGATCATACCCTGCACTGTCCCTAATAGACCTAAAAGCGGGGCAATTGATGCGAGAGCATAGATGTAGTTAATATGACTCCCTAGGCGTGCAGTTTCCCGATCGACTAGTGAATTGAGCAGGGCCAGGTTGTCGGCACGAACCTGCCCCATAGAGGCAATAAAATGGCTGACCACCTGGTATAGTGGCACTCCGGGAAAACTCTTCTGCAAACATCGCTCACGGACAGCGATCAAGGCCTCGTCAAGGGTGATATCCCGCTGATTTACGGTCCAGACAGTCTGCAACTTCAGCAGAATCAACACCCACATGACCACCGACACCAGAATAATCGGCACCAAAAGCAGGCCGCCCCGATAAAAGTAATCAAAGATTTCAAAAAAAACCTGCATAATTAGCCGTTTACATCACTATTTTTCAAAGCGATACTTAAGCTGACAGATTTCTCCTCCATATCACCAATAATGACATCGACCCGGCGGGCAAACCAGGTATGGAGCAGGATAATCGGAATTGCCACCGTCAATCCCAGCTTGGTTGTAACCAGGGCTTCGGAGATACCGCCCGACATCATCCGCGGATCACCTGCACCGTAAACCGTAATCACCTGAAAGGTGTTAATCATACCAGTAACGGTCCCTAACAACCCCAAAAGTGGCGCAATCGCAGCCAAAACCTGCAAGGTCGGAAGAAACCTTTCCAAACGCGGTAACTCCTTCAAAATCGCCTCCTCGAGTACACTTTCGAGGACATCCCGGGTTGCTTTACGGGCCGCCAAGCCCGCTGCAAGAACTTTGAAAACCGGGCCTTTTTTGTTTTCAACAAGCTCTAAACTTTGCGAAAAATCACCGACCCCAACCAATTCAATAATCTTCCCCATCACCCGGTCAGTATTACTCTTGACCCGACTCAGGAAGAAAAAACGCTCAAGACTGAAAAACAGAGCCACCAGACCAACCAACAAAATCGGCCAGACTAAAACTCCACCCGAACGCAAGCGCTCCCAACTTGACGGGGTTAAGGCTAAGCGCCGAACCGCGTCACCACCGGAAAAATCAAGGTAAACCGCTGCGCTTTCACCAGCAATAAACTTTTTCAAACTTCTTCCGACCCGCCAGCCCGGTTTAGAAACCGCTAGCAAAGCATCATTTTCCGGCCCATAGACGGCATAGCCACAACTATTATCAGATGAACTTTGATAGATTGTTGACAAGGCCCCAAAGCGAACGATCTCCCCTTGTACACGCTGACCATCAAGGCCAATGAAGTGATTTTTCGAGCGCTTAATCTCGCCACTTTTTAAAATCTCATCAAGATAGAGATCGGCAACCAGCTTGATCTCACTCATTCCGGGATAAGCATTCTCAGCTAACAAGTCGCGTACCGGCTTAAACCGTCCGGGTTCATCACCGGAGACCGGTGAGTTTTCCAAAAGAGATAAAAGGTCACGGGCACTAACCCGGACAACCCCGGCAAGTTCATTTAACTGATGCAGAGCCACCCGACTCTTTTTTTCTAAACCGTGCTGCTCTAAAGCCAACCTTTCGAGCTCTTGCTCCTGCTTTATGATTTTCCTTTTAATCACCCTGACCCGTTTTGCGGCAGCCGCTTTTGCAGCTTTGGCCTCGGACCTCATTTTTTTTATCCCAGCTTTTGTGAGTCGGTTTTCGGAATGAGCCTCTGCCAGTTCTTTGCTGACCGTTTCGAGGGTCTGCTGCAAAAATGGCTGACTCTCAGCCCCGACCAGTGCACCCGAAAAAGTTAACAATAGGCCTATAAATATACAGAAAGGCAGCTTTCTCATGGCTTACCCCCCGCAACCGGCAAACAAACAAGGTCGAAGGCACGCTGTTTCAAAGCCATGCGCAGGGCCTCTTTAATCGCCTCGGAGTAGCCCCCAGACAACTCCTCCCATACTTTAAGCTCCCGATTAAACCAACCCGCCTTAGCACCATCAAGGGTAAGGTAGTAGAGACCGATTCTACCTAAACGCAGAACCCGAACCGCGGTTTCACCGGTATCCTTATTCAAGACCTCTTCACTAACCTCAAAACCACGGCCAAAACCGGCCTCAATCTTGAGAACCTCCATAAGCCGGCGCAATTTCTCGGCCAGATCGACATCATACCCATTCAAGGCATCATTCAGATCGGCCAAACGCCGCTCCCGCTCAACCAGCGAAAAGGGTAAATCATTATCGTTGATCTCCTTAATCTTGACCGCTAAATCATCCAGATAGGGTTCCAAACGAATACCGATTTCTGCCATATCCTCAAGACCACTTTTTAGTCTTAAAATCTCCTCTTGACGTTGTTGACTATAACCCTGTAGCTTCCGACTCCGAGCCTCAAGCAGTTTCAACTCAAGCTCTAGGGCATGGGCTTCATCGGCTAAGAGTCGCTCTTCAGCCTGCCACCTTTGACGCAGGCCAGCGCTCTTTTTTCCCACCGTCACAGTCTCAGCGACACCCGCTTCAACCCGCTCCCGAAAAGGCTCTGGGTCCGCAGATGAAGTCGTTGCCAAAACGCAGAAAACCAGAGAGGTTACTGCTACCATGAAAAATAATTTTTGCTTCATTGAATCTCCTGGTCGGACAGTGATATTTCAACCTGAATTTGTTGAGATTTTTATGTGAAGATTTCTTCTATATGTGTTAACATATAAAGTCAACAAAGAGATCAAGTCTAAACCAGACAAGCTGGATAACTAGTGTCTGACCGGAACTAGGATGAGGATTCAACCATGCGTTACACATTAGCTGAGATTGCCGCAAAAATTGGCGGCGAGGTCGTCGGAGATGAAAATTTCGTCGTAACCGGCATCAATAGTTTAGAAGCCGCCCAAAGTTGTGAGCTCTCTTTTGCTGAGGAGAAATTCTTAAAGCCGGCAGAGGGCTCGAAGGCTGGAGCCCTACTGGTTCCCAGAAAAATTGAGACCCTGCAGCAGCATTTGATTATCTGCTCTCAACCATTTCAAGCAGCAGGTCTGATTATGGCTGAAATTGATGCCACAGCCCAAAAGGTTACGCACTCAATCGCAGAAACTGCAGCCATCGGCAGCAACGTAATTTTGGGAAAGAATCTGCATATAGGAGCCGGAGCGGTCATCTCAGATGATGCCGTCATTGGCAATAACTGTCGTATTTACGCTAATACTTACATTGGCAAAAAGGTGACAATTGGGGCAGATACCTGCATCTATCCCGGGGTCGTAATTCGTGAAGGGTGTAAGATCGGAGATCGGGTCATCATCCACCCCAACTCGGTAATTGGCTCCGACGGTTTTGGCTTTCTCCAACTTGGTGGACGCAATGTCAAAATCCCTCAGATCGGTCAAGTTATAATTGAAGATGATGTCGAAATCGGCGCTCTCTGCACAATCAACCGAGCCGCTCTGGATGAAACCATTGTCGGCCGCGGCACCAAACTTGACGACCATGTTCACCTTGGCCACGGTGTCAACATCGGCCATCATGTAATCATGTGCGCCCAAGTCGGACTTGCGGGCGGAGTTCGAGTCGGTAACCAGGTCTTGCTCGGGCCGCGGGCGGGTAGCGCTGATCATCTCTCAATTGGTGATCGAGCCCGACTCATGGGTGGAACCTTGGCAGCTAAAAACCTTGATGGAGATAAGGACTACGGCGGTGTCCCTGCCATCCCAGCCAAGCAAGCAATCCGTCAGATGATGGCCGCAACCCACCTTCCCAAAGATCGCAGCCGCCTGGCGACTCTGGAAAAAAGAGTTAAAGAGCTTGAAAAAAAGCTCTCTGAAAAAGATAATTAGGCCATGAAAACCAAAAACCATAACACAGGCATGGTTTACTCAAGCGAATTTGGCAAAATGTGCCCCGCTTGCAATCAACCGACAGCTAAATGTCTTTGCCAAAAAAAACAGTCACCCCATAAAAATGATGGCATTGTCAGGTTAATGCGGGAAACCAAAGGACGTAAAGGCAAAGGGGTGACCTTGATTACCGGCATCCCCCTTGATCAAGGTGAACTGAAAAAACTTTCAAAAACACTGAAACAAAAATGTGCCAGTGGTGGCAGCCTGAAAGATGGAGTCATTGAAATTCAGGGAGACCACCGTAATCTACTCGAAAAAGAGTTGGGCAGACTCGGCTACAAAGTCAAACGCGCCGGAGGGTGAGGCGGTTCTGCCGGTTTAATTCTAAGGGAAAAAAGAGTTATACAGATGAGGGTAACCGCTATCCCGAGGCCAGTAGACACGGGCATCGACAACTTAAAAGCAATCTTCGAATAGCCCAGAAAAGAGGTGACCACCACCGTCAAGTACCTTGAACCGGTATTTGGGCGCCCATACAATATGATTACTGGCAATGCCACAACGTTTGTGATAACTTCATAAATCGACTCATTGTTACTCCTTTGTCTGGTTGTTGTGGGGACAACGCCAACAATGAGTAGCATTGAGTCGACCATATGGCAAAGCCTATGATCTCTGACCTTGCCCACAGGGCAAGGTTTTCTATGCTAGAATAAAAAAGCCCCTTTGCCTAAGAAACAGACAAAGTGGCTTTTTTTACTTATCATAACTACTCAGCAAATCCGCGAAATCGGGTAATACCCCCCCAGGTTCCGCTAAAATCCGTCAGCATTACCACGAGCATTTAATCTATTTTACTAAACTTGCTCGCCGGAACCCCGCAGACACTACATTTATCGGGGCAGTCACCGCTCACTGTATTCCCACAAATATCACAGACCCAGATATCAGCCGCTGGCAAATCGCCGCCCTTCTCAAAAGTTGCAAGGGCTTCTTCGTAGAGACCAAAGTGAATCTCTTCAACGGTGTTGGCCAACTCAAACATCCGCAATGCTTTTTTGTTGCCTTCAGCTTTTGCGGTCTCAATAAATTCCGGATACATGCTTTTGAATTCGTGACTCTCACCAGCTACAGCGTCCTTAAGGTTAGCACCGGTATCACCAACGCCATCCAAAGCCCGTAAATGACCATGAGCATGAATGGTCTCAGCCGCCGCCGCCGCCCGAAATAATTTTGCAATCTGACCAAAGCCATCGGCCTGAGCTTTCTCTGCAAAAGCTAGGTATTTGCGATTAGCCTGACTCTCTCCGGCAAAGGCCGCCTGTAAGTTTTCAGTTGTCTTTCCCATTCTCTTCTCCTTTTAATATAAAATTCAAACAAGTTTACCACCAAGAAGTTATGGTGGATCCGTAAAAAATCGTTATTATCGAGACTTATCTTACAAAAGATAATCGTATTTGTCAAGATTAAAAATGAGCAAAAGAAGTTGGGTTAACTTAGAAATAGCTCCAGATTGATTGATAATCAGAAATATTTTCACCAATCATCTCGAGCCGTTCAAGGTAGTCGAGAATCGGAACATCCCGAGCGATATAGGGAGTTGGGGCAACCTCAACAATACCGTCCT
>DAOWHJ010000113.1 GCA_030641485.1 Pseudomonadota bacterium | reverse complement strand
ACCGCTCGCATAGCAACTTCGGTTTTGCCAAATCCGACATCACCACTGACGAGCCGGTCCATGGGTTTGACTCCATTGAGGTCACTGATGACTTCGTCTATGGCCCGGCGTTGATCTGGGGTTTCATCGTAGGCGAATGAGGCTTCAAATTCACGAAAAAGGTGGTCTGGCTCGATGCAGGCACTGCTCTTTATGACCTCACGTTCGGCGTAAAGGTCTAAAAGTTCAATCAAGAGATCATCAATCGCTTTTTTAGTCTTCTCCTTGGCGGCTGCCCATTGCGGGCCGCCGAGCCGGCTTAAAAGGGTCGCCTTATCGCCACTGCCGTGATATTTGTGGAGCTGATCGAAGGAGTCAACCGGGACATAGAGAAGATCTTCTGATTGATATTCAAGAATTAAATATTCGTTAACAATACCCTCTATAGTGATGGTTTTTAAGCCCTTATAACGGCCGATTCCGTGTTCGATGTGAGTGATCGGGTCATTTAGTTTGATTGCAGCAAAATCATCAAAAAAGCTCTCCTGGCTTTTTTGTCGTTCCCGCTCTGATACCCGGTTTTTCTGTTTCGTGCCGAAGAGGTCGCTGTCGCTTAAAAAGAGTTTCTTTTCTTCCGACAGCAGGGTTCCATGACTTAAGCGTGTTGTTGACAGTACGATTGAATTAACCGTACTTTTTTCAGAATTAACGCTGCGTCTAACGGGGAGACCGTAGTCGGTGAGCAGGGTCTGTAGGCGCTCGCAAGTGGTTTGGTTGCGTCCGGCCAAAAAAATCTTGTAGCCCTGATTAAGGTGTTCCTGAAGCAAGGCCGCCGCGACCCTTAAAGGTCCTTCGCTATCGGTTTGGGCTGCCTGTTTAATACTGTCTCTGATGAAGAGGTTGTCGCGGGTTTTACAGATTATTTTTGTGGTGTCAACTTGGTCGCGAGAGTTGTTGACGTATTCAGGGTTAAATGCAAGCGGGTCAATAAAGAGAGCCCCGCGCCCATTTGGACCGGTAAGGGACTTCTCCGGAGCCAGCATGTAAGCCGTTGGAGGAAAAGCAAGTTTTTTTTCCAACAGCGAGCGTTCGTAGCCCTCAGTAAGGCGTTGGTTTAAGTCTTCAACCTGCTCTCTTAAGGTCCTTTGGTCGATAAAAATTGCCGAGCTTTCATGCGGGAAAAAATCTGCCAGTGAGTGCCAGTTATCTGTGAATGCTGGGAGAAGACTTTCAAAACCTGGGCGGTTTGGACTTTGTTCAAGCTCTTCTAATGCCGGTGCAAGAGCGATTTCGGAGTCGTTGAGTTCGACAAAACGTTGGCGAACTCGTTGTTTTGCCGGACCTAGGTCGGCCGGGGGCAATACCTCCCGCGCCGGGCCGATCTCAATAAACTCCAACTCATTTTTGTGGCTGAGCTGACTCAATGGTTCGAAAGCGCGGATTGATTCAATCTCATCATCAAAGAAATCGAGTCGCATCGGCTCTTCGTGCAGGGGAGAGAAAATATCAATCACGCCGCCGCGGACACTGTAATCCCCAGGTTCGTCAACGACTGGGACCCGAACATAACCAGAGTTATCGAGTTGTTCGAAGAGCTCTTTCCGGTCGATGCTCGCCCCCCATTCAAGCCGAAAGAAGCGATTGAAAAAACTTTTAGGATCGGGCAGCCGGTCGCAGTAGGCCGCAATCGTGGTGAAACAGAGGAAATTTTTTAGGGTTCTGATCTTGGCCAGGGTTGTAATTCTTTCTCTCTCAACCCGGCCGCTACGCAAGGTTTGACGATAGGCTAGGCGAGGTAGTGGGGGCAGGGTTAAAAGTTCAATGGTGGGGTCTTCAGGGTGCAAAATTTCAAGGTAGGCAGCAACATCACGGCAAAGATCCTGGCTTTTTTGATAATCGTCACTGATGATTATCAATGCCCCTTGTCTCTGAGCTCCTAAGCTGGAGAGTAACAGGGCTGGAGCTGAACCCTGGAGCCCGCTTAAATAAACCGTCCCAGAGTCTTTAAGGGTGCTGACAATACTCTTAGTTTCAAATGCGAAAGGGGCTGAAGTCATAGTTGGTCGAAGAGTGAAGTTCGGGTTTTTTAGGGTATTTTCAAGAAGGTTTGTAGAGCTTTTTCAATCTCGAGTGTATCTACTTTGGTGTTCCAACAGGGGCCCTCCGGGCGTTGATTGAGAATGCCGTAGACCGGAAGGGGGAATGTGTCATGGATGCCACTGGTGAGATCGCGTTCGCAAGCCACCGCAATAATTAGTTTCGGTTTGTGGTCGCGAACAATTTTTCGGGCCAGGGTGCCACCGGTTGCGACCGCAATCCGAATCTTGTAGTTTTGAGCAAGTTTTATCAGGCCATCAATGTTACACTTACCACACTGTTTGCAGTTGTCAATGCTGGTTGTGATTCGGCGCTGACAATCAGCCATCTGGAGGCAGTGCGGTAGCAATAGGAGCATCTTGTCGGGTGATATTTTATGGCGGTTTCCAGATAATAGCAGGCGGTTGTTGGTTTCAATGAAGGAGTTACGAACCCGCTCTTTGCTGATCCCTAAGCGTGGTCCAAGAAGTTCCATCATGGGCAGGAAAAGTTTAATACCCAAGCCCCTGATTTTGTGAGTGAAGGGGAGCTCCTTTTCGAGAAGGATGGAGAAAATCAGGGCCGATATGATGCCGCTCAAGACAACGAAAGTGACTCCCGCAACGATTTTTGCAATCGGGGTAAGGCTTGGGTGAAGATGGTTCAGTCCGATAGTTGCGATCCAGCCTCCTGCCAGAATGAGCAGCATGATCAAGGCGAATGTCATCCCTAAAAGGCCAATAAAAATCCTTTTTTTAGAAGATTGGGGATTGTTGTCTGAGTTGAAGTTGTTCATCTAGTTATTTGCTGTTGAAGGTGTCGTTGTCGTTGATTTTGTGACCGCGTAAAAAATCTGCCGCTGTACGAGGTGGTTTTCCGGCGATTTGGAGCTCGTCGATACGTAGAGTGTCAGCTTGGCCACACCCAACTAAGAGTTGATTGTTTTCGATAAACAGTGCTCCGGGTGGGAGCAGGTAAGTGCCTAGGGCTGGTTGAGCGGTAATAATTTTTACCCTTTTCCCACGTAAAAAAGTATAGGTTCCCGGCCATGGGTTTAAACCTCTAATTCGGTTGAAAAGATCTACAGCCGGGCTCTGCCAGTCGATAAGGCCATCCTCTTTTTTGAGTTTGGGAGCTTTCGAGGCTAATCGTTCATCCTGAGGGCTTGATTGCAAAGTTCCATCGTTTAATTCAGAAATTGTCCGCCAGATTAATGGAGCTCCCAGGCGACCCAATCGCTCCGCCAGTTGCGGTAAAGTTTCATGGTCAAGGATAAATGTGGGTTCTTGAAGCAAAATATTACCACAATCTATCTCTTCTCCGATCATTTGAGTTGTGACCCCGGTTATCGGTTCACCATTTATCAGAGCCCAGGGCATGGGGGCTGGTCCCCGGTAGGCTGGCAACAATGAAGGGTGGAGGTTGATTGAGGCACTTTTTGGTAGAGCTATGGTTTCGGGGCTCAATTTAATGCCGTAATCGACTAAAACTAGATAATCAGGGGCAAAGTCTGCGATTATTTGCTGGCCCTCTTGACTGTTGACAGATTTTGGGGTCTTGGTTTCAATGCCAAGGTCCAGAGCCGTCTCTCGGGCTGGGGTTGGGGCAATTTTGCGGCCTCGTCCTTTGTTGCGGTCCGGTTGTGAAATAAGCATCAGTTCGATCTCGGGCCGGTAGTTGGCGAGCAGCTGTAAAGTCGGGATGGAAAACTTTCCAGAGGCTAAAAAGATGATTTTCATGCAAGGGTTCCTTTTTTGAGTTTGCGCTCAAAAATATTGCGTTTTAAACGGCTGATGCGGTCAATGAACAGTTTTCCCTGGAGGTGGTCGATTTCGTGTTGGATAACAATTGCGGGAAAATCTTCTAAAGTTAGTTCTAGTTCCTCGGCGTCAAGCGTCAAAGCTCTTATCACAATCTTCTGGTAACGGGAAATCTCAGCCGAGAAGCCTGGAACACTCAAACAACCCTCAACGATGGTCGTTTCGCCTTCACCGGCAATGATTGTTGGGTTTACCAAAACCATGGGGTTAGGTGGGTCGTCATTGGAGGCGGGGTCTGCAACAACCAGTGAGATTGAATGCCCGACCTGCGGGGCCGCCAAGCCGACGCCCGGGGCTTGATACATGGTTTCAAACATGTCTTTTGCTAACTGTTTGATACTGTCATCAATATCGATAATCTTTTTAGCCACTCTTTTCAGAATGGGGTCCGGATAAACGTTAATCTCTAAAATACTCATTATAGGTATAAATTTATGTAATTTGTTTGAATATGGAAACAGTAAAAAGGCGCAATTATAGTCAATTAGGATAAAGTATGTCAACCTCAAATTTGATTTTGCGGTATTAGGAATTTTTATTGCAAATCGTAACTCCATATGCTGGACAAATATATATAGACGTGCTAATCCTTAGATGGTTATACTTACCCTAGTGTGCGGTTAACATTTGTTCAATTTTATTGATTTTTTGCACATTTGAACAGGTAAGGTAGACACGATAAACCAATAGCTGCAGTATGGATGGGGTTGTTTTATGTCTCAGGAAAGAGTCGGCCAGATTCTTAATGATCTGGCCGCTGATGTTGTCATGCTTGAGCCCGGAGATCTTTCAGGTCTAGGGTTGCTGCTTAATTTGATTGATGAACTTGAGAAACCGGATGTTAGCGGCGGTTTTGAGTTTTTGTTGCCGTTGGCCGGTAAGCTTCGAGATGCTATTGTTACCATCATTTATGAGGAGTTCAGTGATCCAGAAAAATCACTGGAACTGCTCTCTGGTGTAGTTACCAATATGCAGGAGACTTTTCGTTCTGGTCCGCCGGCAAATGATCTCGGTGCGCCCCCCTCTGAGTCTGTTGTTCCGTCCGCAGAATCACCAGCCAAATCTACTTCCAAACCTACTTCTGGAGCTGATCCTGTAGGACATGAATCATCGTCAAGGCTCAGTGATGAGCTCTTTGTCGGGGTTGATTTTGATCAGGATCAGGATCTCTATCAGGGTTTTATTGCAGAGTCCAATGAACACTTGGACACAATTGAAGAAAATATTCTCAATCTTGAGCAGGATCCTGAGAACTCGGAGATTCTGAACTCGATATTTCGGCCGTTTCATACCATAAAAGGGGTTTCCGGTTTCATGAATCTTAAGCAGATGAATGTTATCGCTCATCACCTTGAAAACTTACTTGATGATGCTCGTAACCTGAAATTTACTTTAGATGGTGATGCCACCGATCTGATTTTGGACGGGGTTGATTTCCTGAAAAAGATGCTTGAGCAATTGACAGTGGCTCTGGGGGGTGGAATCCCTGAGGCAATGCCGGTTAATGATTTTTTAAATCGTACAGATAATCAGCATAAAATTTTACTTGGAGAAGGGGTTGCGGTCACCCCTGAGTCTTCTACTGATATATTAGCGGATGTTGTCGATGATTTCGAGACAGCTGAAGACGAAGAGCCGGTAAAAGTCGGTGAAATTCTGGTTGAAGAGGGGGCCATAAGTAAAGATGATCTCGAAGGGGCTCTTTACGAACAAAGTGCCTTTGCGCTTGCTGATCCTGGCAAGCCGCAGAAGAAAGTTGGTGAAATTTTAGTTGAAAACCGTAAAACTGACCCTAAGACGGTTGATCGGGCGGTTAATAAGCAGCAGCAACGGAAGGCTAGTGGTGGAGTTGCAATTAAGGTTGATACTGAAAAGCTTGATAACTTGGTCGATATGGTCGGTGAGCTGGTTATTGTTCAAGCAATGTTACGTCAGGACCCCGATATATCTGCTTTAGGGACCCGCAAAGTGACTCAGAATATGGGTCAATTAGCTCGTATCACTTCATCATTGCAGAAAGTGGCAATGGCTTTGCGGATGGTGCCGATTAAACAGACATTTGGTAAGATGATTCGGCTGGTTCGTGATTTGGCCAAAAAAACCGACAAAAAGATCGATTTAGTGATGTTTGGTGAAGAGACTGAGATCGATAAGAATATGGTTGATCTAATCTACGACCCCATGGTTCATATGATTAGAAATTCGGCCGATCATGGAATCGAGACGCCGGCTGAACGCAAAGCTGCGGGGAAGTGTGAAACTGGAACTATCACACTTAAGGCCTATCATGGTGGTGGCAACGTAATTATTGAAATTGTTGATGATGGTCGTGGTCTCAATGTTGAGAAGATCCATCAAAAAGCGATTGAGAAGGGCTTGCTCATTGAGAGTGATCAGCCCACGGATCAGGAGTTGTTTAATATGATCCTAGCTCCCGGCTTTTCGACTGCGGACAAAATTACTGATGTTTCAGGTCGGGGCGTTGGTATGGATGTCGTTAAAAAGGCGATCGAAAAACTGCGCGGGATAATTGAGATTGATTCAACCTCGGGACATGGCTCGGTTGTAACCATCAAGGTGCCGTTGACCCTGGCAATTATTGATGGCATGGTGGTGATTGTTGGTGATGAGCGTTATATTATCCCGACCCTTAACGTGATTGAGTCTCTGCGCCCGTTAAAAGAGCAGTACCACACGGTTCAAGGGCAAGGAGAGTTGATCAAGGTGCGCGAATCATTGCTTCCGCTGGTGCGGTTGCACCAGGTTTTCGACTCAGCAGCACAGACTGTAGATCCCTGGGAAGCCCTGGTGGTTGTAGTTGAGCATGAGAGTGAGAAATTTTGTTTACTTGTTGATGAACTGGTGGGCAAACAGGAAATTGTCATAAAAAGCCTTGGTGAGCGCCTTAAAGACCTGCCTGGAATTGCTGGTGGGGCGATTATGGGTGATGGTCGGGTGGGACTGATTTTAGATGTTGCCGGTCTCGTTGAGAAATGATTGTGAAACTGAGGTTAATATGACGGAACAAAATGAAGCCAGAGACGCTGACCTTACTTTGGTTAATGAAAAGAAATATTTAAGTTTTCATCTTGCTGAAGAATTGTATGGTTTGGACATTCTCAAAGTCAGAGAGATTATCGGGATTCAGGAGGTCACTAAAGTGCCTGGAGCTGACGCTTATCTGATTGGGGTGATTAATTTGCGCGGCAAAGTTATTCCTGTTGCCGATTTAAGGAAGCGTTTTGGCCTGTCAGAACGTGAATATGACGTACGTACCTGTATCGTTGTCGTTGAGATTACCGGCGAAGCTGGTCCCGTATCCATGGGCATTGTTGTTGATGCCGTTGATGCTGTCGTAAATTTAAGAGATGACCAGGTTGAGAGTCCTCCGACTCTATCTATGGTAGTGAGCCGCGACTGTATTCGTGGGCTTGGTAAATTTGATGATAAAGTAATTATTTTATTGGATGTCGAAGCAGTTTGTTCGTCGGAAGCTGAGACCGATGAATTGGTCGACGAAACGAGTTAGAGGTTTACTGTTTTTTATGTTCCAAGCTAAGGGTTTTTACTATGGTGGTTGCACCAGATAAAATTACAGATAAAGAGTTTACGCGTTTTTGTGACTTTGTCTATAAGCGTTGTGGGATAACCCTAAACGACAATAAACGTGATTTGGTTCATTCTCGATTGGCTAAACGTCTTCGTTCAATAGGGATGGACAGCTATGGGGAGTATTTTGAACTTCTTTACAACGGTCAGGATAATGAGCAGGAGATCGTGAACCTGCTGGATGCCATCTCAACTAATGTCACCTACTTTTTCCGTGAGGATAAACACTTTGACTTTCTTGTTAACCGGGCTATACCTGAGATTGTTGCTCATAAAAAGGGTGGGTCTGAAAAGAAAATAAGAATTTGGTCAGCGGGTTGTTCGACTGGAGAAGAGCCTTATAGTCTGGCCATAACCTTCGCTGAGAATATTGCCTTAAATGAGTATGATTTTAAAATTTTGGCAACCGATCTTTCGACCAATGTGTTAAGTCATGCTCGCAAAGGGATCTATGATCAGGAGCGTTTGCGTAACGTTTCACCGGCAATGTTGAAGAAATATTTTACCGTCAGTCGTGATGGCAGCCGTTTTCGAGTGCATGAAAAGTTGGTCGCTGACATTAAATATGCTCGTTTGAACCTGATGCACGATTTTCCTTTTAAGGGGAGTTTTGACACTATTTTTTGTCGTAATGTAATGATCTATTTCGATCGTCAAACCCAGGGCATATTGGTAAATAAATTTAGCAATTTCTTGAATCCCGGTGGCTACTTGATGATCGGTCACTCTGAAAGTCTAACTAATGTTAAGCACGATCTTGAGTATGTTCAACCTTCACTCTACAGGAAGAAGAGCTGATGTCTTTGGTTACAGTTGGTATTGCAGATCTTAAGGTCAGTAAGGATCCGGGAGATACTCTGGTAACCTATTCTTTAGGGTCATGTATTGGTCTTGCCATCTACGATCCTGTTGTGAAAGTTGGCGGTTTGTTGCACTATATGTTGCCGGACTCATCCATTAACAAGGATAAGGCGGCGAAGAATCCAGCCATGTTTGCGAACAAGGGTATACCCTTACTATTTAAGGAGTGTTATAGTCTGGGCGCAGATAAGAAGCGGATGATTATTAAGGTTGCCGGGGGTAGTCAAATTATGGATGATGCCGGAACTTTTAATATTGGCAAACGAAACTACGCAATTTTGCGTAAGATGTTCTGGAAAAATAATGTCATGATAGACAATGAGGATATCGGCGGTAATTGTAATCGGACCATGTATATGGAAATTGGTGATGGAAAAATAAATCTAAAAATTTCTAAAAAAGGGATGGTTGAGTTATGAGCTTGATGGAAGAGATCATCACCGCAGTTGATGAGATGCCGCCCTTTCCCCAGGTTGTGCAGAGGGCTATGCGGGCATTGGCCGAGCCAGACTATGAGGTTGCCGGGTTGGTAGATATTTTGAAAGTTGACCAATCGATCACTGCAAATATTCTTAAACTTTGTAACTCAGCCTACTTCGGTTTGCCGCGTAAGGTTTCATCGTTAAAGGAGGCGGTAGTTTATCTTGGCGCTAATCAGCTTAGACAACTACTGCTTTCCGGAGCCGCCAGTAAAATTTATGAAAAGCCGAGCTCAGGGTACACGGTTTTTGCAGATGAGCTCTGGCGTCATGCCTTGGCGACAGCAGTTATGGCTCAGGTCCTGCGCCAGCACCTGCGATTTAAAATTGATGAAAACACGCTCTTTACTGCAGCCTTACTCCATGATGTTGGTAAAGTGGTTTTGAGTGCTTTTGTTATCGATAAATATCGTGCTATTGAGCAACTTGTAGAGACTGGAGAGAGTTCTTTTCAGGAAGCTGAGAGGCAAACCTTAGGTTTTGATCATGCTGAAATTGGTGGTAAAATTGCAGAAAAATGGGAGTTTCCTGATGCTATAATTACTGCTATCTCATTTCACCATGAGCCAGCCCGAGCTGCTAAAGAATTTCGTCTTTTAACTGAGATTGTAGCTCTGGCTAACAGCCTGACGGTGATGGTTGGTTATGGGACCGGGGTTGATGGTCTTGCATGTCGCGGCCATGATCTCTTGTTGAAGAAGTTGAAAATTGAGGCACGAGATTTGGAAAAGTTGGTTCTTTTGTTTCAATTGGAGATGGTTAAGACTTGTGAGGATGCCGGAGTCGATGGGGGTTGATAGGATTTAAGGGCGACCCGGTTATTTGTGGGAGTAATATTTAAGGAAGATATTGGAGTTTACGTAATGGCGTTTAATATTTTGGTGGTCGATGACTCAATGTCGATGCGGGCAATTATTAAAAAAGTAATTACCATGTCTGGGTTTGATGTTGGTGAGATTGCTGAAGCGGAGAATGGTTTGGAAGCTTTGGCTAAGCTTGAGGATTTCTGGGCCGATGTGGTGTTGACTGATATCCATATGCCTGAGATGGATGGGGTTGAGTTGCTGAAGCGAATAAAGAGTAACCCGATGACCAAGGCTTTGCCGGTGATTATGATTACTACAGAGTCTCGGGATGAGATTGTCTCAGATGCGATTGCATTGGGGGCAGCGGGCTATATTAAAAAACCTTTTCGGCCGGAGGATATTAAAGCTCTGCTGGCTGAATCATTAGGGGAGGAGAGTGCCGATGTTGGAGGCGATACGTCAGAACCTGACGATGGTGATTTCTGAAGTTCTCGAGACAATGTTTTTTGTTTTCCTAGAGCCACAGCCTGGAGCCTGTCCACAGAGTACTGATTTTGTCGGGGCTCAGGTAGTAATTAGTAGCCCTGATTCAAGTTTTGAAATCGAATTATTGGCCCAGTCGCGGCTACTTGAGGTTATTGCCGCTGACTTTTTGGGTCTTGAAGAGGGGCTGGTTACCGCAGATCAGAGCCAGGATGTACTTAAAGAGATTACCAATATGGTAGTTGGCAACTTAGTTAATATCTGTGACCCCGAGGCCCAATATAAACTTGGAATTCCGTCTGTTTTAGGGGTTTCGCTGGCTGGAAGTCGGCTGAGTGATTGTGTCGATAAATATGTTTATGGCGCTGATGATGGTGTGTTTCTTGTGGGAATACGGAGTTTGTTGAAAGCTTAAGGTT
>DAOWHJ010000107.1 GCA_030641485.1 Pseudomonadota bacterium | reverse complement strand
CGACCACCGCTCTTTTGCAAAAGGGCAGTCTCTATCATAAGAGATAAACTTGAAAAAAGAGTTCAAGAGAAAGAAAAGAGCCAATATCGCCAGAAGATGGATAACGATATTAGTTACATGAAAAGCCATCAGACTGCCGGAGCCCCACTGCAAATCAAGGGCAAAGCTCAACATCGGCAAAAAACGATATAAACCAAATTTGGTTTTGCCCAACCCGCAAAGACCTTCCCAGGAGAAGGTGAAATCTAAGACCAGAGGTTCCTTAACAAAAGTGTGCATATCATCAAGCGTAAAAGAGGCATAGAGACTGTTTGAATAGGATGATAAAACCAGTATCATAACAATGAATAACAAAAAGTATTCCGTTTTCCGTGAAAACATCTTTATCCTAATGTTGTTGAAATTTTACTTCTTTCAGAAACATTTCAACCGGAAAAATAAAAAAAAGGGGGTACCGATCCAAAATCAATACCCCCCTATCTTTTCTAGCTTAAACTAAATTAATATCAAGCCATTAAAGCATATCAAAACCAAGAGCGCCTGGAATAGCTCCTGTATAGTTCCACGCTTTAATTTTGCCACCATCAGTGTCTGGCGTACATGTTACTATACCCGATCCGTAAATAACAATTAACTCAGATGCGGCGCCATCAGATGTTACTAGGAGATCCAACACTCCCTCTGCAGAAATTGGCGTAGCACTTGCATAATCTATACTGAATGTATCACACTCAGCGACAAGTAGAGCGACCTGAGCGGCCGTTGTAGGAAATTCATTATGCACCGCATAGAAGGTTGCAATCCCGGCCTGTAACGAATGAATTGTCGGCACACATGAGCTACTAAAACGGGCCTTTTGGATATAGGTTTTGTACATGGGGATTGCAACAGCGGCCAAGATACCGATAATTGCGACAACGATCATCAGTTCGATGAGGGTAAAACCTTTTTCATTTTTGTGTAACTTTTTCATAATTCTCTCCTTCTTTAGTTAGGTTTAAAGATTTTTACGTCTACGTTATTAAAAGATAATTGCATTTTGAAAAGCTGTTATTCGGCTTTCCGTTACATTATGTGTAGATATAACAGCAAATATGATACCATTGGCAACAGTAAACATAAAAAAAATGTTATATATTTTTCTCCTTTTGATTACAAAGGCTTAACGTCAAATCTAACATTAACCCAAAAAATCATATATTAACTTAAAGATGCAACTAAATCAGTCCAACTGACAATTTACGGCACTCTGTTGTGACAATTTTTGTCAGCAACAACTTGATCCTGAAAAGAGTGTCACAATTTCGGCAAATCGGTGCGAGTTCAATTCAATTTGATGCACCAACAAAAAACAAGTAGCTTTACATATTTGACTGGGGCTTCAAGTGATACTCATGTTTCCTCTTGTGCTACAGAAATATAAACTTTATTGTTTACTTTTCTTGTTATTTGGTTGGGTTTTCACTACTTATTTAAAGGATGATGGCGTCGTAAAAAGTCCGATCTACTGCGCTGTTGCAGTTTTTCAGGCACTCGGCATACTACATGTATGGTCTCGCACCTGAAAAACCGACAACGCCCGCAGTAAGTGCCCTTGGGGTGCATCTTGTATATCGAAATTTTTACTTAGCCATCCCGATAATTCTAAGTAACTACTTGTAAATGATTGATATTACAACTCTTTTACATTCTGTCTAATGCTGGTATAATATGCAGAAAGTACTTTGTTGTTTTCTGCATATGTGGCCGCCATAGCGGTCTGGAAACGCTTTTTACGAGTCCATCAAGGATGATAACTCACCCTTTTTAGAGCAGAGCTTTTTAAAACCAAGATTAAGACAGAGCAGCTCAACAGGCTTGACTTAGCCCTTTAGTTAGTTTACATCATTACAATATGGGTAACAAGTTGGACATAGCTTATTGAAATAGCAGCAGTTGAGGGATTTAATGCTGACGGACGAACTACTAGCTGAATTTTTAGTCAAAAACCAGGTGATTTCTGACAAAAGCCTGCGTAATGCTAAGGAACGACTGAAAAACGTTGAGAACGAGAACCTTGAAGAGAGCCTTATTTTTTTAGGACTAGTGGATTACGCCAAACTGGGCGCTGCCTACGCCTCACATTACGAGCTCCCCTACTACCCGGTATTTCACCAGGGTATTGGCGACAGTTTGAAGGAGAACTTCCCCCTTACGCTTGTCAAGATGCTTTTGAGCCTTCCGGCGGGTAGCAACGAAAAGCAATTAGCCATCGTCAGCTGCCAGCCCGATAATAAGGTTTGCAAAAGTAAAATAAGCCAATTGGCAAAAGATGCCAGAGTAGTTTGGCGAGTTGCCTCTCGCACAGAAATCAACGATGCCATCAGCAAGTATTACCTCAACAAACTGGTAAAACGGGAACACCGAGATATTGAGCTCCCCGCCGGTTTTAAAATAATCGATTTTGAGATTAAAGATAAAGGGAGCAAGACAAATCCAGGCGTAAGCAGGACAAGAGCATCTCGGGGCCAAAATAAGGCGGCTGGCAAAAGGATTATCTTGATCGAACCAGATCATAGTGTTCGCAATGCCATCAGCACTCTGTTAACTCTTGAAGGTTATCGCGTCGCAGCAGTTGTCGATGAAAATGAGGCTATTCGGGAGCTCTCGCAGGAGGATGTAGTTTACATCTTAAAAAGACGGGTCTTTCACTCTCAGGCCCGGCATCTTGAGTCATTTCTCGGCAAACAAAAATCTCAGCCGGAAATTCGTTACTTCGGCAATCTTGGCGGAATTCTACTTGGTGAAGAACTCTCGCCGGAAGAACTGTTTCGCAACTACTTGACCACGGTCAAACTTCTATTGAAATCTTTGGCCAAAAATGACCAGGAAGTCATCAAGACTTGCCACTTAACGGCCCACTATGCCCGCCTACTGGCAACCTCTTTAGGGCTTAAACGCAAATCTCAGGAAGCCCTGCTACTGGCTGTATATTTAAAGGAGATTGGGCTCTACAGTGACCAAATGAATGAAACTAGTGACAACAATATCCTGTCTCTTATTCCGGTGCTCCCCTACGAAAAGTCAGTCACTTCTTTGAAAGAGATTGAGGACAGCTTCGGCCTCTCTGAAATCATCTCTAAAATCAATCAACCGGTAGCCCAAGCCCCGCTCGAAGCAAGGATCATCACCCTGCTGCTCTGGTTTATTAACGGCCCTGGAGCGAACGGCATAAAAGATATCACCACGGTAAACTTTCACCAGCATATTAACAAAGAGCCAGAAGGGATGATTGATTACCCTCTGGCTGAGGAGCTCCTCCAGATTATCAACCACGAGCAACATTTGTCGGGCATGACCAAAGCCAACGGCACAATTCTCATTATCGACCCCGCATTTGAACGTGATCAAAGTGATTTATACGACCGCTTTATCAAGGAAAACTACGAAGTCAGCTTTGCCCTGACTAACGACCAGGCACTTGCCCGAATTGAGCAGCAACAAACTATCCTGATTGTCAGCGAAATCGCCCACGAAAATTACAACGGCGTGAGCTTCTGTGAATCTATAAAAAAACAAAATCCAACTTTGCCCTTTGTCTTTTTCTCTTCTGAAAACCAGGAAGATCTCATTTCCGATGCTCTTATCGCTGGAGCCGATGATTTCATCTCCAAAGAGAGTAGTGATCAGGTAGTCTTTCTGAAGCTAAACCGTCTCATTCAACACAACCAAAGGTCAAGTCGTAAGAATAGTGATGGCGGAGTATCTGGATCTTTACAAGAGATGGGTTTTATGGAGACTGTCCAGATTCTTGCCAACCGGGAGAAGGACGCCTTGATTAAGATTACAGATCAGAACCACAACCAGGCTGAGGTATACCTCCACGCAGGTGAGATCATTTATGCCAGCTGCCAAGAGCTTGAGGGTGAAAATGCAATCTATAAGCTTCTAAGTTGGGAAGATGGTTTTTTTCAGGTTGATACCCCAAAAAAACTACCGGAAAGGAATGTTTTTGGCAGTACTGAAGCGATAATGCTTGAAGGATGCCGCTTGCTTGATGAGGAGTCACGCGATCTCAATGAAGCAATGAATGAGTAACTCTCACAAAATATCACTAATCTTTATTAACAAACTTACTCTTATCATCGGCATAAATAAGTGCTTCCTGACTTGTAATAGAGCCATCCGCAAGCAGCTCTTGCAGGTGTTGGTCGATGGTCTGCATACCAAGTTTTTTCCCGGTTTGCAGAATTGATGGAATCTGAAAGGTTTTCCCCTCCCGAATCAGGTTGGCTACGGCCTGATTGCCCACCAGTATTTCAAGAGCCGCAACCCGACCCTTACCATCCGCTTTTTTCAACAATTGTTGGGCAATTACCCCCTTCAAAGATTCACTAAGCATTGTCCTAATTTGACTCTGCTGATCTTTTGGAAACGCATCAATTATACGATCAACCGTTTTGGCGGCACTGCTGGTATGCAGGGTCCCAAAGACCAACAAGCCGACCTCGGCCGCAGTAATCGCCAAGGATATGGTCTCTAAATCACGCATCTCTCCGACCATAATCACATTTGGATCCTCACGCAATGCCGCTTTCAAGCCACTGGCAAAACTCTCAACATGAACCCCAATCTGACGCTGCATGATCAAACAGGTCTGATTTTCATGGATAAATTCCAGAGGATCCTCAAGGGTTATAACGTGGGCCTTGCGCTCTTTATTTAAGAGATCAATCATCGCCGCCATCGTCGTTGACTTACCACTACCGGTCGGCCCCGTCACAATCACCAAACCCTTGCGCAAACGCGCAAGGGCCCTAACTACTGGCGGTAAACCAAGATCAGTGAAGGTTAAAATATCTCGAGGAATCAGACGAAAAACCGCTCCGAGACCGCCATGCTTAAAAAAGACGTTACCACGAAAACGAGATACACCTTCGATCTCATAAGCAAAATCAAGATCAAAGACAGTCTCAAAGTGCTCTATTCCAGATTGAGGAATAATCTCGTAGACCAACAACCTAACCTCTGCCTCACTAAGTTCATGATAGGCAATACGTTCCAATTCACCATTAATTCTTAAAAGCGGTGAAGACCCTGAAGTAACATGAAGATCTGAAGCATTGTGCTCGATCATCAATTTCAAAAGTACGTCAATTTTAGCCATAACAGATCTCAGTGATTAGTGTTAAAAAGGCTCTCTTCAAGCTCCTCGGATGACACCGGGCGTGAGAGTTCAGTTGGAGCAGTACCCTCTTTAAAGCATTCGAAAACGGTTTTCTCACTCTCCGGCACCGCTAAAAGACCAGTTTTTTCGTCAATATTAGCAAATTCAATGCCGTCTGGCACGGTGAAATTTTCCGGGCTCATATCCGCCAGAGCAACCCGCATAAAATCGATCCAGATAGGACAGGCAGTGCGGGCGCCGGTTTCATGACGACCCAAAGGTTTAAGCTCGTCAAAACCAACCCAAACACCGGTTACAAGCTGGGGGGCATAGCCCATAAACCAAGCATCAAAATAGTCATTGGTAGTACCGGTCTTTCCGGCCAAAGGTCTTTTCAGAGCCCGTGCGGCTCGGCGACCGGTACCGCGTTTAACGACATCAGCCAACATACTTGTCATCAGGTAGGCGGTCTGCGCTGAAATCACCGGTTTTGAATCCGGGGGCAATAGTGATGAAAGCTCAAGCCCACCCAAAGCCACACCCTCACGCTCTTCGAGAATCTCGCCATGACGATCTTCGACCCGTTTAACAAAAACAGGCTTCACTAAACGACCCTGGTTGGCAAAAACCCCGTAACCGGCAGTCAACTCTATCAATGAAACTCCAGAAGAGCCTAAAGCTAAGGTAAGGTCAGCATTAAGGGTTGAGGTGAAACCCATCTGTTTGACATAATTGATAACTTTACGGATACCAACCTGGCGTAATATTTTAATGGTGACCAGATTACGGGAATGAATCAGAGCCTGACGTACGGTGGTCGGACCATAAAATTTTTGCTCATAATTACGCGGCTTCCAAGCGGAACTCCAGTCGTCACCACGATCTTTATAGACAATCGGACTATCGAGAAAAATTGAGGCTGGGGTCAAACCACTATCGAGCCCCGCAGCATAAATAATCGGCTTAAATGCCGACCCCGGTGAGCGCCGCGACTGAATTGCCCGATTAAATTCACTGGCCTGAAAATTTTTGCCACCGACCATTGCCTTAACCAGACCACTTTGCGGTTCTAAAGCAAGTAGTGCGGCTTCCGCTTCTGGATATTCTTCTAAACTTAACCGGATTTCAGGAACAACCTCACCACTCACATTTTTAATTTTAACCAGAACAACATCGCCATTGCTGAGGGCTGCCGAAGGTTTTTTTATCCGAGCCCGGGGATGGCGAGTGCCATCGGCCTGAGGCCGCTTAGCCCAACTCATATCTTTTAGACTCAAGGTTGCCTTAAGCGCACCGAGATCAAGCGTCACCATTTTTTTGACATCGTCTACCGCAACTACCAGAGCTTCACTATAGCGCCCAACCGTAACGCCTGAATCGACTAATTGTTGACGTTCCAGGGCCAATGCTGCGACAAATTCATCCTGTTCAATTTTATCCGACAGACGTCGTGATGGGCCACGAAACCCCCGGCGTTTTGCAAGGTCGCGCAAACCCTGATCAATTCCCCGACGGGCCGCCTGCTGCCAAGCGACATCGACTCCGGTATAGACCTGCAAGCCCTCTTTATAGAGCTTATCATAGCCGTACTTTTTCTCAAGATAGCGGCGTACATGTTCGGTATAGTAGGGAGTTTTCGCGGAAGGATCAGCTTTCGAGACTAGCACAACCTTAGTCAGTAGTGCCTCTTTAAGTTGCTCTCTATTAATAAAGCCGCGCTCTAACATCTGTCCCAACACATAACGTTGACGAGCCGCTGAACGTTTGGGGTTTTTAATTGGTGAAAGCCGACTAGGGGCCTTCGGCATACCAGCGATAGTTGTCATCTCTGCCAGATTAAGGTCACGGGTTTTCTTGCCAAAATAGCGTTGTGACGCCATCTCGACCCCGTACATACCGTGACCCAGATAAATCTGGTTAAGATAGATAAAAAGGATCTCATCTTTGGAAAGATATTTTTCAATCCGATAGGCTAAAATAGCCTCTTTGATTTTTCTTTTAAATTTACGTTCCGGGGTTAAGAGTAGTGATTTAGTCACCTGCTGGGTGATCGTACTTCCACCTTGGACAATCCGACCAGCCTTAATATTTTTAACCATAGCCCGGGCGATCCCCATAAAATCAAGCCCTTGATGTTCATAAAAGCGACTATCTTCACTGGCAATAAAGGCTTTTTTCAAAAGATCAGGGATCTCCTCAATTGGCGCGATCTTCCGCTTTTCAATGCCGAACCGGCCAATCAGCTCGCCATCACCAGCAAAAACTTCAGTGACAGTATAAGGGTGATAGTCTTTCAGGGAGGTTATCTGCGGCAGATCCTGGGCGTAATAGTAAAAGACCCCGGCAACCGAACCAACCCCGACAATGGTAGCCAGAAGAGAGAGCAGAATTAGAATTTTTATGAATTTTCGCAACATATTGAAATCATACTAAATAGTAACTTTTATAGGGTTTGCCATAGGGCAATACATTCAGCCAAACGAACTATATCTTCCGGGGCCAGTGTCGCTGGCCGGGCATCGGGAGAGAAACCTGAAGCAACCAGTTTTTCACAGATCTCATCACGTTTAAGATTTGTCAAAATCCCTTTCAACGGATTGATAATCTGCTTTCGACGTTGAGTGAAAAGAGTAAGCAGAAGCCGCTCAAAAAGTGCTTGATCAGTAACCATAAAACGCGGATTGGCAAGGAAATCAAAGCGCAAAACCCGTGACCAGACTTTAGGTGGTGGCGAAAAAGAGCCCGGCGAAACCTTAAATCCTGAATTAACATCGCAATGGATGCCAACCCCAACTGTCAAACGACCATAATCGCGCCCACCAGGGGCCGCTAAAATCCTGACTGCATCCTCCTCCTGCATCATCAGG
>DAOWHJ010000046.1 GCA_030641485.1 Pseudomonadota bacterium | reverse complement strand
GCAGTAAAAATGATCGTGAAATAAAGTCAATGCGGTCGTTGGTGGAGCAGGTGAACCAGGAAGAAGCGGCTCTGAAATCGCTTTCTGATGATCAGCTCAAGGCGAAAACTTCAGAGTTTAAAGCACGCCTTGATGATCGTACGGCAGAAATTGATGATCTGTTGCCGGAGGCCTTCGCCGTCGTTCGTGAGGCCGCGATCAGGACTTTGGGGATGCGTCATTTTGATTCACAGATTATGGGCGGGATTGTGCTCCATAATGGTAAAATTGCTGAGATGAAGACTGGTGAGGGTAAAACCCTGGCGGCGACGTTGCCGGTCTACTTAAATGCTTTAACCGGAAAGGGGGTGCATGTCGTTACCGTTAACGATTATCTCGCTCGTCGAGATGCTGCCTGGATGGGGACGGTGTATGAGTTCTTGGGGCTCTCAGTCGGAGTTATCCTGAACGATTTGGATGATCAGGAGCGCCAAGCTGCCTACGGCTCAGATATTACTTATGGTACCAATAATGAGTTTGGTTTCGATTATCTGCGTGATAACATGAAATTTTCACTTGATGATTATGTGCAGAAACCGCTCAGTTTTGCAATTGTCGATGAAGTTGACAGCATTTTGATTGATGAGGCCCGGACTCCGCTGATTATCTCCGGCCCGACCGATGACAGTACGGAAAAGTACTATGTCATTGATAAGGCATTACGGAAACTGGTCCAGAAAAATCAGGCCCTTGAAGAACCGGTTGATTATGACCTTGATGAGAAAAGTCGTTCTGTCACTTTGACTGATGTCGGGGTAGCTAATGTTGAAGAGCTTTTAAAAGTCAATAATCTCTATGAGCCGGCCCAGATCGAAACCCTGCATCATGTTAATCAGGCCCTAAAAGCCCACGTTCTTTTCAAACGTGATGTCGATTATGTGGTTAAGGATAATAAGGTTGTTATCGTTGACGAATTTACCGGTCGTTTGATGGATGGACGGCGCTATAGTGATGGTTTGCATCAAGCTTTGGAGGCCAAAGAAAATGCTAAAATTGAGCGTGAAAATCAGACTTTAGCCGCAGTAACTTTTCAGAACTACTTCAGGATGTACGATAAGCTGGGCGGGATGACCGGGACCGCTGATACCGAGGCGGTTGAGTTTTCTCAGACCTACAACCTCTCGGTGGTGGTTGTCCCAACCAATGAGCCAATGATCCGCAAAGATAATCCGGATGTGATCTTTAAAACCAGTAAGGAGAAGTATGCTGCGGTGGTTGAGGAGATTATTGCCTGTCACGAGACCGGACAGCCAGTGTTGGTCGGCACAATTTCGATTGAAGATTCCGAATATCTAGGAAAAGTTTTGCGCCGTAAGGGGGTTAAACACGAGGTTCTAAATGCCAAATTTCATGAGAAAGAGGCGGAAATCATCTCCCAGGCTGGGCGTAAGGCAGCGGTAACTATTGCCACCAATATGGCGGGTCGAGGGACGGATATTGTTTTGGGTGGTAATCCCGAAATGATGGCGAAATCCAAACTTAATGATGAAATGAGCTTGGCTGAGCGGGATCATGTGATTGCCAAATTTAAAGAGCAGTGTGATGCCGAACGGGAAGAAGTTCTTGCTGCCGGAGGCTTGCATATCTTAGGGACAGAGCGCCACGAAAGTCGGCGTATCGATAACCAGCTTAGAGGGCGTTCCGGGCGTCAGGGCGATCACGGTTCTTCACGTTTTCACTTAAGCCTTGAAGATGATTTGATGCGGATTTTCGGCTCAGAGCGAATCGCCAAGGTTATGGACACATTGGGTATCGAAGAGGGTGAGCCGATTGAACACTCGATGATTTCGAAAGCAATTGAAAATGCTCAGCGCCGGGTTGAGGGCCATAACTTTGATATCCGTAAACAGTTGCTTGAGTATGATGATGTTATGAACAAACAGCGCGAAACAGTCTATTCTCTCAGGCGCGAGGTTTTGGGTAATAGTGATTTGCGTGGTTTGGTTATTGAGTATGCCGAAGATGTTGTTGAGGAGATGCTTGAGGCAGCGACGGCTGGTTCTCGTAATCCGGCGGAGTGGGATTATGACTCGTTGACAGCTGGTTTGCAGGGGACGTTTGCTCTCTCTGCTGACCTTTCTGAAGGGTCTGAACTGGCTTTGATTGAGGATGCGGAGAGTTTAAGTGACCGCTTGCAGGAGCTGGTACGAGAGAACTATAGTGTGCGCGAAAAAGATATGGGGCCTGAAACCCTGCGCCAGTTGGAGAAGATTATTCTGCTCCATACTATCGATAGTTTGTGGAAAGATCATCTTTACGCCATTGACCAACTGAAAGAGGGGATTGGCCTGCGCGGTTATGGGCAGAAGGATCCTTTGCGTGAATACCAGCGTGAAGGCTTCGAGATGTTTTCTGATATGATTGAACGGATTAAGGAAGAAGTTATCGGTCAGCTTTTTCACGTTCAAGTGACCCGGGAAGAGGAAGTTGAGGCACTTGATCAGCAGGCTCGTAAGGAAAATGAGGTTGTGTTATCCCACGGGAAGGGTGCAAAATCTAAGCAAAAGCCGGTCGTGGGGGGGCAAAAGGTTGGTCGTAACGAGTCCTGTCCCTGTGGTAGTGGGAAGAAATTTAAGAAATGTTGTGGTAAATAAGTTAGGTTATTATTTGCAGGCCCTGATAACAATCTCCTGAGGTGAGGAGTTATAATGTTTGAGAATGTAAAAATCTGTGCCGGTTTTCGTTTTGCTGGGGTTCATTGTGGCTTGAAGTCGGCTGATATGCTTGATTTAGCTCTATTGTTGAGTGATTGTCCAGCGACAGCTGCTGCAGTTTTTACGGAAAATCGTTTCCCCGCGGCACCGGTACTCTGTGGTCGAAAGCAGATTGCTGCAGGAGATAAAATCCAGGCAGTTTTAATTAATAGTGGTAATGCCAACGCTTGTACCGGGCACCAGGGTGAGGTTGATGTTGCAGCTGTTGCTGAGGTTTTAGGTGCTGTTTTGGAACTTCCTCGGGCGCAAACATTTATCTCCTCAACCGGAGTTATTGGTGAGCCCTTGCCGGTTACAACCATTCTCAAAGGGGTTGAATTACTCGTTGGTGACCTTGAAAAGGACGCGGTTGGTAATGCCGCTTTGCAGCGTGCCGCTCAGGCAATTATGACCACCGATAAAAGTCCGAAAATTGTTGGGGTTGAGATTGAAACCAGTATGGGGGTGATAATTATTACCGGGGTTGCCAAGGGCGCGGGAATGATTCATCCGAATATGGCAACCATGCTTGCCTACCTCTTGACTGACGCTGAAGTTGAGTTGGAAACCTGGTCGGCAATGTTGAAACGGGTGGTCGACAGAAGTTTTAATCGGATCAGTGTTGATGGTGACATGAGTACTAACGATACCGTACTCGCTTTGGCTAATGGGGTCTCTGGGTGTTCCTTGGTTCGCGAGTCCGATCTTGAAGCCTTGGAAGATGGCTTACTCAAGGTAGCCCAAGAGCTCTCTTTAATGATTGTTAAAGATGGTGAAGGGGCGACGAAAGCGGTTGAAATTATTGTTAGTGGTGCCCCTGATGCTGCTGCTGCGGAAAAAATTTGTCGTGCTGTCGCAAATTCAGCCTTGGTTAAAACGGCTTTCTTCGGTCAGGATGCCAACTGGGGCCGTATTATTGCTGCAGTTGGCTATGCCGGAGTTGAAATTGAGCCAGAATTAGTTAATGTCAGTTTTGACAAGGTAAGGGTTGTCAGTGGCGGGATTCGTGATCCTCACTACCGAGAAGAAGATGGGGCTGCGGTTTTGCAAAAGCCTGAATTTTCGGTGAAAATTGACCTCCAATCAGGTGAAGATGAATTCACCCTGTTAACCTCAGATCTCACCCACGAATATGTCTCCATTAACGCCGATTATAGGAGTTAATTTCTGCTTGCAATACCATCAAAGTTGAATTCCTAAGAGAGATCACTTTTTGGCAGTATGAAATCAATCCGAGTATTTACCACCTTAGTATAGTTATTGCTTCCCGTATGTTTTGTTTTCGTTTTATTATTAAAAAGGCGCCTGTTTGAGAGGCTCGAAAATTTAGACTTTTAAGGAGAGTTTTAACGATGAATTATGCCCACTATGCTTGTCTGCATGCCCGAAATCTGCCCGAAAAGATCTGTTTGATTGAGCGCACTCCGGCGACCGGTGAACGCCGTACATTTACCTGGCGAGCGTTTAATGAAGCTATTAACCGGGTTGCCAACTATTTGAGCAAAGAGCTTGAGGTTAAGTCTGGTGACTATGTCATGCATCTACAGAATAACAGCCTCGAATGGTTGGTCAGTTACTATGCTATCATTAAACTGGGGGCGGTGGTAGTGCCCCTCAATTTTCGTTTTGTTGGCAGTGATATAAAATATGCGGCTGAGGTTTGTGATCCTAAGGTTTTCATTTTTGGGTCAGAATTTTTATCGGTGGTTGAGCCAGTACGCGATGAGTTGACAACCGTTAAGAATTATATCTGTGTCGGGGATGAAATTGGTACAGACATGATCGACTTCTCTGTTTTAACTCAGTACGAAGATACCAGTGAAGCCCTGGTTGAGGTTGCTGCTGATGCCGATTTGGCGATGATGTTTACTTCTGGGACCACGGGCAAACCGAAACCGGTTCTCCATACCCATTTTTCTATAAATAGTACAGCAATCGGTAATGGGATGACCTATTGTGTCGGTAAGAATGACAATTATCTTTTCTTCTTGCCGCTTTATCACAGTGGGACTATGTTTCTCTGGGCTCCATTTTATGCAACAGGGGCAACCGGAACGATTCTGCGAGATCTTAAAGATCCCAAATGGATTATCGAAACTATGGCGGCGGAGAAAGCCACCGATGTTCTCTTTGTGGTGCCGATTGCGATAGCCATTTTGAATGCTATAGATAGGGGCGATATAAAACTTGAAGATTATGACCTTTCAGCATGGAAATATATGGAAATCGGGGCTCAGCCGGTTCCTTTTGACGTTATGAAGCGTTTGGTTGGGACCTTGCCTTGTAAGGTCTCAAATATCTATGGTATCACTGAAGGTGGTGGCGGTGGTACTTTTAACCTCTATCCCGAAGAAGTTCTGGAACGTCCCGGTTCTATCGGCAAACCGACTTTCGGGGTTGAAGCTTGTCTGGTCGATTTCGCCGGGGAAGAGGTGCCTTTAGGTGAGGTTGGTGAGTTAACGTTCCGGACGCCGAGGATGATGCAGGGTTATTTCGGTAACCCTGAGATGACGACAGCAACCCTGAAAGATGGTTGGCTTTATACTGGTGATCTCTTGAAAACTGATGCTGATGGTTACTACTATATTGTTGACCGGAAAAAGGATATGATTACCAGTGGTGGCGAAAATATCTTTCCAGTTGAGATCGAGGATGCCTTGATGGAACACCCTGATATCGACGATGTTGCTTGTATTGGGGCTCCGGATGAACGGTTGGTTGAAGTTGTAATGGCGAT
>DAOWHJ010000136.1 GCA_030641485.1 Pseudomonadota bacterium | reverse complement strand
TCCGCATTGAGGTTGAAGTAGATGAAAAAAATATTATTCGTGATGCCTGGAGTTCTATTACCTTGTGGCGCGGCTTTGAAACTATTCTTAAAGGGCGTGATCCCCGTGATGCCGGACTCATCACGCAGCGCTTCTGCGGAGTTTGTACTTACTCTCATTATGAGGCCAGCATTCTCGCTTGTGAGGATGCCTTTAAAGTAACACCACCACCTAATGCTCGCATTGTCCGCAACCTGATTAAATCATCCCAATATCTAACCGACCATATCATGCATTTTTACCATCTCCACGGTCTTGATTGGGTTGACATTGTCAGTGCGCTCTCAGCTGACCCTAAAAAAGCCGTGGCTTTGGCCAAAAGTTTCCATCAAGATCCTTATAACTGTTCCGAAACTCACTATCGAGCCGTGCAAAAAAGGCTGACAAAATTTGTTAAATCTGGTCGTTTGGGACCTTTTGCTAATGCTTATTGGGGAAGTCCCTCATTCAAACTCCCGGCTGAGGCCAATCTGGTTATCGCCTCACACTACCTTGATGCCCTGCATATCTCCAAGATTGGCGCCCAGATGCAGGCGATCTTTGGCGGCAAGAATCCCCACCCGCAAACCCTAGTTGTCGGCGGAATTACCTGTGTAATGGATATTCAAGATGCCCACCGGATCGGTGAATATCTCTTTCGCTTAAAAGAGGTGAAAAAATTTATTGATACCGCTTATATTCCAGATGTTATGATTGCTGCAACTTACTATAAAGATGAAGGCTTAAGCGGGGTCGGGGCCAGCGTCAAAAACTATCTCTCCTACGGCGGTTTTCCGCTTGATGATTTATGGGGTGATGTGTTGTTACCCAAAGGGGTTATCAAAGGGGCTGATCTTGCTAACCCGTTACCTTTGGATGAAGCTAAGATAACTGAGGAAGTTGCGCACTCGTGGTATGCCGGTGATAAAAAGCTTCACCCCTATGATGGTGAAACTGAGCCGAACTATACCGGTCTTGATGAAAAAGGGCAGGTTAAAGGGGACGAAAAATATACTTGGTGCAAAGCTCCACGTTATGATGACTTGCCGTATGAAGTTGGCCCGCTGGCGCGATTTATTATCGGCTACGCTCAAGGCGATAAGCGCATTAAACCCCTAGTTGATAGTACCTTGAAAGCCGCTGGTTTGCCCGCTACTGTACTGATTTCAACCTTAGGTCGAACTGCGGCCCGAGGTCTCGAAACCAAGCTGATTGCTGACTACACTGAAACTTGGGTCAACGAATTGCTAACCAATCTAAAAGCCGGTGACAAACGTACCTGGAGTCGCTGTGATGTTCCACAAAGCGGACAAGGACGAGGGCTAACCGAAGTTCCACGCGGCGCACTTGGCCACTGGTTGAAAATTGAAGATAAAGTTATCAGTAATTATCAAGCCGTGGTCCCTTCAACTTGGAATTGCTCGCCGCGTGATGCAAAAAAGATTCGCGGACCTTATGAAGAGTCATTAATCGGCATCAAAATGGCAGACATCAATCAACCGTTAGAGATCTTGCGGACAATCCATTCATTCGACCCCTGTATGGCTTGTGCAGTCCATATTATCGATTTTAAAGGACGTGAAATTGGCAAGTTCAAGGTTCTGTAAGGTACTTATTTGCGGGCAGGCAAAGCCCGTTTGGGTTGTGGAATAAGTTCCCGCATTAGTCAGATTTAGAAGGAGTCTGTAATGTCCAACATAAAGATGAGAAAAGAGTGGTGGCTCTCAATTCGACTGATTCATTGGTCGGTTGTCATCTCGGTCTTCAGTCTGATGGTCAGCGGTTTTTATATTGCAACCCCATTATCAATTACCGCCGGACCGACAGCGGATAAATTTTTGATGGCAAATGTCCGTACAATTCATACATTTTTTGGTTTTCTTCTCACATTCCTCATGATATGGCGGGCGTATCTCGGCCTTTTTGCAAATTTTCACGCTCGCTGGGTTGATCTTTTAGCTTGGACAGACCTTGGCAATTTACTGGCTCAAGTAAAATTTTACCTGCTTCTTTCTGATGAAAAACCTAAACACAAACATCAGTATGGACCTTTACAATCACTGGCTTACACCGGCTTGATCTTGTTGCAGATCTCTATTATTCTAACTGGTTTAATCATGGTTGGAGCCAATTTTCATGCCGGTTTAAGCGCTGGGATAGGTACTTTCCTGAAACCGCTTGAAATTGCCCTGGGAGGTCTGGCTGGGGTTCGCTTGATTCACCATATGGTTGCGTGGGGCTTTATCCTTTTTGTCATGATCCATGTTTATATGGCAATCTGGGTTGATATCGTCTACAAAGAGGGGACCATATCATCAATGATCAGTGGACGAGTTTTTCGCAAAGTCGAGTAGGCCTAATGCAAACAACCATTTTAGGGCTTGGTAACACGTTACTGGGAGATGAAGGCTTCGGGGTCCATTTTTTAAAAGTAATCGCAAAAGAATATAGCTTTCCCGAGACCCTAACCCTAGTCGATGGTGGTACACTGAGCTATGGCTTACTGGATATCATAAGTTCATGTAATAAGCTCCTGGTCATCGATGTTATTAAAAGTAACGATAAACCCGGTTCCATCTATCGTTTCACACGCACCGAGATGGAACTTAACCGGTCAACACCCACCTCAGCTCACGAGGTGGAGTTTTTTGACGTCTTAAATAAAGCTGAAATGATAGATGATCTGCCGGAAACCATCTTCCTTTGCATTACTCCGCAAAAGTACGGCGGCGAGATGAATCTAGCAATGACTCCAATCATGTATGAATCTTTCCCGGCAATGACAGCACTTCTCCTCAAAGAGCTCGCTTGCTGGCAGATAATTCCGAACCAGTTAAATCATTCACCCATTTCTACTTAACGGAATTCGCAAAAGACCACCCAAACAATTGATCTGGCGATCCAAGGCCCGGGCATTGGGATAGATACGTTCCAACTCCTGCCAAAAAGTTAAACTGTGGTTTTTAACTTTTGTGTGAACCAGCTCATGTATTATAATCAGATCTCGAAGTTCATCCGGGAGTAGGGCAAGTTTAATATTAAGACTGATATTGTTCTTAGCTGAACAACTGCCCCAGCGGGTTTTCTGGTTGCGAATTGTCAAACGATTGTAACTGAAATTAAACTCTTCCGCTAACTCATCAAGCCGCGCCGCTATCCCGGCCGCCGCTTTATCGATATCAAGATCATTTATTGCGTCTTGATACTCATCCGCTGTAAATTTAGAATCCTTGAGGCGATTTAGCTGACTCTTAATCCACCCTTGCTTGCTAAGCACAAACCGTTCGGCAGCCTTCACCGAAGAGCGTCTTGGCACCGCCACCCGCACCCCACCCGCAGCCTTGACTGTAATATTAATTCTTTGTGCACGACTGCTATGAACGAAAGTGACCAGACCAATTTCATCCATATCCTTTACGGTCTGTGACTTTTGTGAAGTTGATAGGAATTTTCGCATATAATTAAAAATCAGGGGTGGTTGGCAATAATTAGAAATCAGGCTGATATATTTTACAAAATCAGTTTTTGTCAAGACCAATAATTGCATTTATCCAGAATTTCACCGATTACAGATCGCTACAGGAAAGTTTTGCTAGAGGGCTGAGCTATAATCCTTGTCATATTTCTTATCTGTCTGACAGGTGGTTGTTTTTTAGGGGTTTATAACAGAATAGGTATTGCAACTCGTAGCATTTTGTGTTTAAGATGATGTCACAGTTACAGTGAATCTTTCATTTGAAGTTTGGTTGGAAAGTTAGGATTGGTTATGGACATCATTTATCAAGGTGGGGCAAACTGATTTAAATGGATCTCAATTTATCCATTTTAACGTTCAAGTCTGGATTAGACACCCAAATAGCACATTATACAGAATGTATATAGCGTTATTATACAGAATTTTTTCTGTATAATAATTTCGTTGAACAGAACCGCTAGCGCGGAGTCCACAACAAGCAAATCCTTCCCAAGTTAGTGTTTCCTTCCAGTTTGCCAAATCCATACTGCACAGTTTAGAATGCCTCCAGGACAATCACTTCGGTTGTTCAGTCAACTTTGACTTATGGGGTATGCATTATGGGTAGAAAGTATCAGAACAATTTTGAAAACTATCTTATTGTTCAACGTGTAGCAGAAAGAACCAAAAAGGCTTATTTGCAGGCAGTTCATGGATTGGAAGCCTTTCAGGGACAACCTGCCGACAGGCTGAGTAACGAACAAATTCAAGATTACTTGATCTTCTGCATTCAGGAAAAAGAACTGGCCTGGTCAACCTGCAATGTTCTGTTTTGTGCTTTGAAGAAATATTACTCCGGCTATCTTGGCCGCGATGAGTCCAAATTCTCTATTCCCCCACGTCCGCGTTCCCGGCAATTGCCGATGTTGTTAAGCCCCGATGAAGTAAGATCCATTCTGCTGGCAACTTGCAATATCAAACATAAATCATTGCTGGCTCTTATCTACGGTTCCGGCTTGCGCGTCAGTGAAGCGGTAAATCTTGAACCACATCATATCGAATCAAATCGCATGATGGTTCGGGTTGAACAGAGCAAGGGTCGCAAAGATCGCTATACAGTGTTGGCTCCAAAATCTCTTGACCTGTTACGTGAATATTGGCGAAGTGATCGGCCTGAAAAATGGCTCTTTTTCGGTAGAGACAAAAACGTTTCAATGTCAATCGCCACTGCTCAAAAAGTTTTCTATAACGCCAAAGAAAAGGCCGGAGTAACCAAAGGTCGCGGCATTCATACCCTACGTCATTGTTTTGCATCTCACGCCCTTGAGCAGGGGGTTGAGATGTATATCATTAAGCGTTGGCTCGGTCACACATCTATAACCACAACTTGTGGCTACCTGCACCTGTCACCTTCACACCTGTCAAAAATCAAAAGTCCACTTGACCTTCTTTACAAGGAGGTGACACCATGAAACCGCATTGCGAAGTAGCTGATATTTTTCGTCTGTACGGTGATGAATACAGAAAAACTCATGCCATGACAGACGAACAGCATAAAGTAATGGCAGCGATAGAGGTTTGTCGAACGGCACAGCTCGGCGGCCATATGGAAATTTGTAATAATTGTGGGGTAGTCAAAAACAGTTACAACTCCTGTCGTAACCGCCATTGTCCAAAATGCCAAACCATAGCAAAAGAGGATTGGCTTGCAGCCCGGAAGCGGGAGTTACTACCCTGCGGTTATTTTCATCTTGTATTTACACTCCCTCACATTCTCAACCCACTCATTCTCGCCAACCGTAAAGTTTTGCTGGCCCTTCTCTTTTCGACAGTCAGCAAAACCTTGAAAACTTTTGCCGCTGATCCGC
>DAOWHJ010000144.1 GCA_030641485.1 Pseudomonadota bacterium | reverse complement strand
TTTATTACGGCTGGTCAGGGTGATTTTTAAAGTTTTGGCCGCAATGGCTGCATCTTCCAAGCAGAACTCATAAGCGACGCCCATGCGAAAGAGCAAGAGTTTATCTTCGTGTTTGTCTTTGACTGAGAGGTATTGACGCAACATCGGCGTCAATTTTCGATTTTGCTCTAAGGGTTTTTCCGTTATCATGGTTGGTTGCCGGTTGGATTGGGTCTCTTTAAGGTGAATTCACCGTTTTCACGATCTCGTTGCCACTTTATTTTAACCGCTTTAAGCTCTTTCGCTTTGCTGTGGAGGCAGAGTTTTTCGGCGGCTTCAGGGAGTTGTGTTTCTGTTCCTTTTAAGACTGTGACCGGGCCTGCCCGCTCGGTCAGTTGGATGATGAAATAGTCACTTGTAGCAGTTTTTAAGAGCTTCTGATTGTCTAGCCGATTTCGACCAACTATGATAAACTCGTCAGCTTTTCCTAGGGGGTAGAAACGGCCAAATTTTAGAAGCTCAAGGTCTGAGGCGGACGGGATGAAATCATGCTGATATAAAGTTCTGACCCGTTTAGCAAACCCCGGATCGGTCAATAAACAGCCGCCAGCCGGAGTCAGGTAGTCGGTGATGTTCAGTTTGTCGGCCAGAGCCATCTGGGGTTTGCGCCCGCGCCCGCTGAAATCGAAGAGTTTTTCCCGGTCAATCAGCCCCTCTTCTTCGGCTCGGGTCGGCATCAGGAGTTTGGCACTTAAGGGTCGTAAGAGCAGGCCATCAGTTGAGCTCAACTTCTCGATACGACGCATAGTGTCACGGCGTTGGGAGAAGGGCCGTTGACCAACTACTTCACCGGTGACGATTGCTTTAACTTGCAACGCTTCGGCTCTGATCCGGGCTCGAGTGAGCATCATTACTTTGCAGTCAAGGCAGGGGTTGAAATTTTTGCCATAGCCGAATTCAGGGGCGGCCAGCATTTTAAGGTAGTCGTTGGTTAAGTCAATTATTTCGAGATCTATAGCATAATTTTTTTTGATTTTTTCACAGTATTTTGACTCTTGTCCTTTGATCTCATAGCCAAAGAAAGGCGTGATAAATTTTAGAGCTTGTACTCGAAGGCCCTGCTCCTGAATGATTTTAATCGCTAAAATGCTGTCAAGGCCCTGTGAGAACAGGGCTAAAATTTCTGGTTTTTCATTCATGTTATTTTTGTGAAATTTGATTAAGGTTGCAATTAAGGCTTGAATTGTAACAAACCAGCCTCGAAACCGCAAGCAACAAATCGATTTGAGAATGGCTGGGGTTTTGACGTGCGGTTTCTCTTAGTCCGGAAGAGGGCGAAAAAGACTTGTAAAATTACACCCGGATAGGCTATGAAAAACAGATGTCTTAGGAAAAGGAGAGAAGTAATTTTATGAAAAATGATGGTGTGTCACTTTTTCGTGCAAATAGTCATCAAGGTCAGAGAATTGGGCTCGGCTTTCTGCTTGATGAACTCTATAAAGATGGCTATATCGACCAAAATGCGGTCGAAAACTGTCGCCGTTCGGCTCTAATTAAGCAGCGGACGCCGATGCATCCGATGACCTTGATCGGGTCACTGAAGCTTAAGAGTCAACGCTCTCCTGAAAGTGTGATTTCAGTTGAGGATATCGCCGCCTGGCTGGCTCTGAAGGTGGGTCTGCCCTACCAGCATATCGATCCTTTAAAACTTGAGGTTCATGCGATTACTGGTCTTAAACTGCCATTAGCCTATATTGAGCGCTTCAACATTATGCCGGTCAAGGTGACTGGTGATAAGGTGATAATTGCCACCGCTGAACCTTTTGTCGATGAATGGGTTAAAGAGTTAAGTCAGGTTTTAAGGAAAAAAATTGAGCGGGTAATTGCGAGTCCGGTCGATATTAAACGTTACCGGCAGGAGTTTTTTGCTCTGGCGGCTTCAGTGAAAGGTGCTACTGATAATGGTGGCCTGTCCAGCTCTTCGCGGATCTCCGATTTTGAACAGTTGGTGACCTTGGGCCGAGCTGGAAAACTTGATGCCAGTGATCAGCATATTGTCCATATTGTTGATTGGTTGTTGCAGTATGCTTTTGACCAACGGGCCAGCGATATTCACCTTGAACCGCGTCGCGAGAGTGGTAATGTGCGCTTTCGTATAGATGGTATGCTGCACCACATCTACCAGGTTCCTCTCAATGTGATGACTGCGGTAATTAGCCGGATTAAAGTTTTAGGGCGCATGGATGTTGCCGAGAAGCGGCGTCCGCAAGATGGTCGCTTGAAAACGGTTACACCGCATGGGGAGGAGGTTGAGCTAAGGTTATCAACGATGCCGACGACTTTTGGTGAGAAGTTGGTGATGCGAATTTTCGATCCGGAAACTTTGAAAAAATCGCTTCAGGAGTTAGGCTTCAGTGATGATGAGCTTAACATCTGGCGAGGTATGGTTGAACGTCCGCATGGGATTATTTTAGTTACCGGGCCAACCGGTTCGGGAAAGACTACTACCCTCTACTCGACCCTTAAACATCTGGCTCGGCCTGAACTGAATGTCTGTACAGTTGAAGACCCAATTGAGATCGTTGACCCCAAGATTAATCAGATGCAGGTACAACCTTCGATCGGGGTGACGTTCTCCAGTGGGGTACGTACCCTGTTGCGGCAGGACCCGGATATTATTATGGTTGGTGAGATTCGTGACCTGGAAACCGCTGAGATTGCAATTCAGGCATCCTTGACCGGTCACTTAGTACTTTCAACCTTGCATACCAACGATTCTGCTTCTGCAGTTACCCGCCTGCTTGATTTAGGGGTGTCAGATTTTCTGATTCAGGCAACCTTGCTTGGGGTGACCGCTCAACGCCTAGTTCGAACCCTATGTCCTTTTTGTAAACGGGCCGGGGCAATTGATGAACATGCCTGGCATCTTTTGACTACACCTTGGGATATCAAGCCGCCGGAGGTAGTTTTTCAGGCAGTTGGTTGCCCTGAATGTCGGCGCACCGGTTATTTGGGGCGGAGTGCGCTGTTTGAGATTATGTTGGTTACCCCAGAACTTTCGGAGCTTATTGTCTCATCTGTCAACTTGGAAGCTATACGGCGTCAGTCGGTAAAAGAAGGGATGCGGCCGCTGCGTTTGAGCGGAGCTAATGCTGTGGTTGCCGGGCTTACGACCCCGGAAGAGGTTTTTAAGGTTGCCCCGCCGCCCCGTAATTTAGGGAGCTGGTCAAAAAAATAAAAAACTGGCAAGGTACTAACGCGGGGGAACCCGCAAGTAAGTGTTCTTATCAGAATGTGTTCTTGTTTTAAAACAACAAAATAACCTTTAAGGTACTAATGGAGAGACAGACTTTGATGAAACCGATTGGGGTGATTAATTCACCTTTTAATGATTTGGAAAAGATGCCGATTCAACCGAAAGGGGCGGCTGGGGTGTTGGGCAAGATTGTTGTTGACGAAGAGTATGTTGATGGTCTTAGTGATCTCTCAGGTTTCAGCCATATCTATCTCATTTACAATTTTCACCAATGTCAGAAGATAAACTTGAAGGTGATTCCGTTTATGGATGTGGTCGAGCGCGGCATCTTCGCGACCCGCTCTCCGGCCCGACCTAATCATATCGGACTCTCGGTTGTCAAGTTGTTGGAGGTTAAGGAGAATATTGTTACGGTTGAGGGTATTGATGTTTTAAACGGTACTCCGTTGTTGGATATAAAACCATATGTTGCCAGGTTTGATCAGGTAATATCACCTGTCGACGGTTGGGTCACGGCGGTCTCTGAAAAAGATGTTGCAGGCAAAAGATCTGACCGCCGTTTTCTATGATTAGATTGCCGCCCCCTCACCCTTCCAGACATCAGCAACTTCTTTTATCGATGCTATCTCAATGGTGTGAATGGTGGTGCGTACATACTGAAAAAATTAATCGCCGTCAAATCACTTGCGCCAATAATTATTGGCTTCAGCAATAATCTTAAACTCCATAGACACCAATTCAACCGCTCTCATCAACATCATGGGATCTTCAGCATACATTTTTCTTATCCGATGTTTTGCCTCGCTATCACGTTGAATAGTACCGATAGTTTTTCTGACAATGGTGATAGCCAACATTCTACCCTCAAGTGGTGTGGCCGTGATTAAGCTTGGCATGTAATCAGATGATTTAGGAGCAGAGTCACCTGCAATTGCGAAACCGGACAATGCAGTTATTGTGATGAAAATGATGATTGCGATAAATCTTTTCATGGGTAAACTCCTGTCTAATAAATTAAAATAAACTTTTGAACACAACACACTCAATGAAAACATACGAACTGCTTGTATTATTGTCCACTACGCTTTGGGTCAGCCAGCAGAGTAATCAATATCACCTGACAACCATTAGCAACCTAAACAACTACTGTCAATCATTTTCACCTAGCGGGAAAATGGGAAAAACGAAAAACAGGAAAAGGGACATATACCGATAAAAAGCTAAATGAATTACATCTTACCAGTACCAACCTTAATAATCCGACAGGACACCAAATCTAACCTTTAGCGTAAATATGCGCAACAAAGTCCTATTTCGCTGATAAAGCTAAATTTTAGGCGCTAGCAATTTGTTTGACCTTCGCTATGGCAATATTAACTTTCGTCCAACACCTGCCTGACAATTCTGGCAAGCTCCTTTAGTTCAACAGGTTTTGTGGCATATTTTTTAATGCCGACAGCCATCGCATCTTCTTCTGAAACAACCGAGCTGTAACCAGTGCAAAGAATAATGGGAATCGTGGATTTTATTTTCAGAACTTCCCGGGACAATTCGACACCGGAAAGGTGGGGCATGCTTTGGTCGGTAACTATCAAGTCAAATATTTCATATAGTTACATTCATTTCAAAGTTATGATGTGCTTATAAGTGTTGAATGACGCCTTATTTAACGAAATACCGCTGGTTTCACATCTCAATATTCCAGCGGTGGACTTCCGAAAAAGTTAATT
>DAOWHJ010000128.1 GCA_030641485.1 Pseudomonadota bacterium | reverse complement strand
GCACTTAAGCCTCCGATGGTGGCGTAATCACCAACCTCGCAGTGGCCCGCAACGGTGGCTCCGTTGGAGAGGATGATGTGGTCTCCGAGCTGGCAGTCGTGGGCAATGTGACAATAGGCCATAATGAAGTTGTTGGAGCCAATTCTGGTGAACCCGCCATCTAATTCCGTGCCCCGGCTGATGGTTGCGTACTCTCTGATAACTGTGTTGTTGCCAATAATAAGCTCAGATTGCCCCCCTTTATGTTTAAGGTCCTGAGGGTCGGTGCCCACCAGCGCATAGGGGTAGATGCGGCAGGAATCGCCGATTACGGTCTTGCCCTTGACGGTTGCGTGATGTTCGACTACAGTTCCTTTGCCAAGTTCGACCTCTCCTTCAATTATTGTATAGGGGCCAATGCAGACATCATCTGCGAGGGTCGCCTGATCTGAGACGATTGCAGTTGGGTGAACTTTAGTCATTATTTTCCGTCTCCAATGCTGGCCATCATGTTAGCTTCACTGACTAGGACCCCATCCACCTCAGCCCGGCCAGAAAATTTCCAGAAGTTCCGTCGTTGATTAATCAGACGAATGGTCATGATCAGGATGTCACCGGGACGAACTGGTTTGCGGAAGCGGGCCTTATCAATAGTCATAAAAAAAATCTGGGTCTCTGTATCAGTCGCGCCGGCCTTAAGACCTAAGGCGTCAAGTGCAAAAATCCCACCTACTTGAGCCATTGCTTCAATAATCAAAACCCCCGGCATAACCGGATTAGTTGGGAAATGACCGCCAAAGAAAGGCTCGTTGTAGGTGACATTCTTACTCCCGACAATACTTTTGCCAGGTCTGATCTCAAGGATTTTATCAACCAGCAGAAAAGGGTAGCGATGAGGTAAATAGCTCATAATCTGCTGAATGTCCATTAGTGGTGCCGACATATCTGATCCTATTTTTTCAGGTTGGTTGCGGTCCATTGATCATAGGCTTTAATCAATGCCTCAGTTACATCATTGGCCTCATCAGCGTAGATTATACCACTACGTTTTTCAAGGATAAGCTGGTACTTACCATCCTTCCCGAATTTAGAGGTGACAACCTCGAGATCTTTCAACATCTTTTTCAGAAATTCACCTTCCAAATTTTTCATGTCCTTTTCGGAATCGGAGACAAAAATCTTAAAATCACGAACTTTTTTCTGGTAGTTACTCTCTTTTTCTTGACGTTTTTCCGGGCTCAGCATCATCCCCTGGCGCTCAAGTTCTTCCTTCATGACTGAAATCTCGGCCTGTTTCTTTTGCAGTACTCCGCGGAGCTCCTCTTGCTTGGCCTGCATTTTACCCTTTGCCACTTGGCCCTGGCTTGAAAGAGCCATGACCCTCTGCAGGTCGATATAACCAAAGTTAAAACTGTCCGATGCTTGAACTGATGCCAGACTCATAACCAACATTCCCACCGCGATAATTGAAACTAACAGATACTTTTTCATTTTTTTCTCCTTATTTAGGTTAATGATCTTAAGGTTTGTAAATTATACTTTATTAAAAGATAACTATTCAGATGCCATCTAAAATTGCCGGGATTGGGGTCATTGCTGGTACAAGGTGCGTCAGCACCCCAGGCTTCGCTGTGAGCGTAGCGAGGAAGCACTCTTGGGGTGTGATCCCCGTTTATGGGAGCGAAGCAATGTTTGCCGCTATTTGTTGTGGCTTTATAGTGGGAACCTGAATAGTTTACGTTAAAAGAAGGTTCCGATTGAGAAATCCCAAACACTATCTTCTTCATCATCCTCTGGGCTTAAATTAAAGCCCCACTCTACACGTAAGGGGCCCATTGGTGATTTCCAGCGGACTCCAAATCCAACACTGTGACGCAAATCAAAGCTTAAGCTTTCGTTATCGTCGAAAGCTTTACCGGCATCATAGAAAATAACTCCTCTAAGACCCATGTTTTTAATCAGTGGGAAAATCCATTCAGCACTTAAGATAACCTCTTTGGTACCACCGATAACGTCGCCATTCGAATCTTCCGGGCCGGCTTCACCAAAATCAAAGCCGCGAACAGTTTTTAAGCCACCAACATAGAAGCGTTCGTAGAGGGGGAGGTCTTGCCCTGAATATCCATCGGCATATCCGACTCGACCCCAGAGATGAAAGGCACTTTCCCACTTGAAGGGATAGAATTTGTGCCCTTCAAGAATGAACTTGTAAAAATTATTGTCAAACCCCAATGGGCCACCGGCAAAAACTACAGTTCCCTTAAGTTTGTAGCCTCGAGTTGGGAAAAGGTAATTGTCGCGTTTGTCACGGCTCACCGACAAGTATACCTGGCTGGTTGTGGTGGTCCCGGACTCATCCTGAATATAGTCAGATGCGGTGTTGCTGATATTGTAAACCTTAACTTTTTCCCAGCGGTAACCCGCCGACCAGCTCGTGTACTCGTCTATCGGTTTACCAAAACTGAACCTGAAACCTTGCTGCATTGTATCGTAGGCATCGTACTCGTAATCTTCGTTATAAACATTAAAACCAGCATTCATATCCATGTCGAGAAAATAGGGGTCAGTCAGGCCAATGTTGTAGAATTGACGTGAACCTGAGAGCTCAATGTTGAAAGTGGCATCAAGCCCTTTGCCGAGCCAGTTCTGCTGTGAGATGTTGGCCACCGCGATAATGCTGTCAACCGTACTGTAACCGAGACCAATGCTGAAGGTTCCGGTTGAGCCTTCAACCACATTGATATTGACATCCATGGTTTCATCATCATTTTGGATAGTCTGAATATCAGCTTCTGCAAAAAACTGGGTGTTGTTGATGCGTTCCCGACTTCTTTTTAGGGCAGACGCGCTGAAAAGATCACCTTCCGCAAAACGAAGTTCTCGGCGGATGACCTTGTCCCGGGTTTTGGTGTTGCCGGCGATGTTGATGCGTCCGAAGAGAAATTTGGTCCCTTGGTTTATATGGTAAGAGACATCAATTTGGCGTTTTTCGGAGTCAATTTTAGTTTGGGGATCGATGTCAACGAAGGCATGCCCGCGATCTGCAAAATAGGTTGAGAGGGTTTCAATGTCGCTTTGCAAGTTAAGATTACTGAAGGTCTCACCACTGCGTCCTTTAAGTATCATAACCAGACTGTCAGTAACTTCAGGGGCACTCTCAGGGTCGACGACCTCAACCTTGCCCATAGTGAAGACCTCACCTTCTTCAACATTAAAATCAACATAGATCCATTTACGGTTTTCATCAAGGGTGATTTTAGGTTGGCTTACTCTGACCTTGACGTAACCTTCACTCAAATAGAAAGATTTAATGATCTTGGCATCATTCTCAAGTTGAGCTTGGTTGAGAATTCCGGCATCAGTGATCCAGCTCAAGAAAAAACTATAGGTTTTAGTTTGGAGTTTACGCCTTAAAGACCAGGAGCTGAAGTTGTCATTACCATTAAAATTGATTTTTTTAATGTAGCATTTTGGACCCTCATCAACAATGAAAATAACCTGAGCCCGGTTTTTGCCAGCTTTTGTGGTTTTGGTTTTAATGCGTACAGAATAGAAACCCTTCTCTCTGTAGAAGGCTTTCATTTTTTCAAGGCTTTCCAGCAGTTTTTCGTCGTTGAGGATGCTGAAAGTATGCAAGGTTATCTCTTTAAGGAGCTCTTTGCGTTTGACTTTATCATTACCTTTGATGACGATCGCACTGATGGTCGGTTTCTCAACCACAATAAGTGCAACCTCAACCCCTTCACCGACGGTCTTGAGGTTGATCATCAGGTTGTCAAAAAAACCTAAGCTGTAGAGATCTTTTAAGTCCTGGTTCAAGGTCTCTAGTGAAAGCTGATCACCCCTTTTGGTCTGCATCTTATCGGTGATCGTGTCCTTGGTGACTTTTTGATTGCCCAAGACCACAATTTCAGTTACGGGAAGATTAGCAAACGCCGCATCTGTTGCCCGGCATAATTGTGGTGACCCAAGCAGGAGTGCAAATGTCAGGAGCAGCCAGGTAAAGCTGCGCTTGGAGAATATTTGTTTTTTAATCATAATGAGTGATATCTTTAAATTTAGTTTATTTGTCCATTTTCAATGACGAGAGTGCGGTCCATCCTTGCGGCCAGGCGCTGACTGTGAGTTACCAACAGGAGAGTTGTATTGAATTCCTGGTTGCACTCTAAAAGCAGGTCAACTATTTCGTCACTGGTTTTAACATCGAGATTGCCGGTTGGTTCATCCGCCAGCAAAGCTTGAGGCTGCATGACCAAAGCTCGAGCCAGGGCGACTCGCTGCTGTTCGCCGCCGGAAAGCTCACCAGGTTTATGTTTCAGGCGTTTACTAAGACCAACCTTTTCCAGTAAACGAGTCGCTTTCTTCTTTGCCGTTGAGTTTGACTCTCCATTTATCAGAGCCGGAGTCATGACGTTTTCTAAAGCTGTAAATTCTGGCAGCAAGTGATGAAATTGAAAAACGAAACCTAGGGCCTGATTGCGCCAATTTGCCAGTTCTGATTCAGATTTTGTGAATATGTCGGCGCCAAAGATTTTGATAGTGCCACTGCACGGTTTATCAAGTGAGCCAATAATCTGGAGCAAGGTGCTTTTTCCGGTTCCGGACTCTCCACAGATGGCAATTCGTTCCCCGGTTTTAATGGTGAAATTAAGATCTCTAAGAACCGGAATCTCCCGTTTGTCGAGAAAAAAACTTTTTTTAAGGGAGATTGCTTCAATCATTATACGCCAGCTTGGATATTTTCTGGCTGGTGATTACCGCAGTCGTGGTAACATCACCCCTGAGTACCATCATCGTGGCAGTTTCGAAATAGGTTTCACCCGTATTTTTGAGGTCAATCGGTCTGAGCATTGATAAATTCCTATTCGTAACGTAGAGCTTCAGCCGGGAGCAGGCGGGAAGCACGGTAAGAGGGGTAGAGCGTTGCGATGAAGGCCAGCAGCAGGGAGAGGGCAGCGGTTGCCGCAAGATGAAAAAACTGCAGGTCTACAGGCAGTGATGTTTCAAAATAGTAGACATCACCCGGCAGGGTGATGAAATCGTACCTTTTCAGGATTTCGCAAAGTAGCAGAGAACCGACCAAACCAATTACCGTACCGGCAAAGCCGATAATCATTCCTTCCCAGACAAATATTCGCATAACCCTGATTGCCGAGAGACCCATGGTTTTTAAAATGGCAATCTCTTTATGTTTCTCCATGACCACCATGATTAAAGTGGATATTATGTTAAAGGCGGCGACCATGATAATCAGTGCCAGGATTATAAACATGGTTACGCGTTCAAGTTTTAAGGCAGCAAAAAGATTACGATTCATGCTGATCCAGTCTCGGGCCCAGTAAGGATATGCGAGCTCTTGCTGAATTTTTTTGGCGATCTCACCGGACTCATAGATATTTTCAACCTCAACCGAGATCCCGGAGACCTGGCCGGGCAAGGCGAAGAACTTTTGGGCTGCCTCTAAAGTGGTGTAGGCCAGGGCCGAATCGTATTGATACATTCCCGAGGTGTAGGTGCCAATAACATTGAAGTTCTGCATTCTCGGAATCAGGCCAAGTGGGGTCGGGGTGCCGCTGGCGGCGACAAGCCGTATCTTTGAGCCCGGTCTGACCCCCAAATTCTTTGCCAGTTCACTACCCAGGATTATCTCTGGGGTCTGATTGTAATTGGGTTTTGGTTTAGAGAAATATTGGCCACTGACCAGCATTTTGTTAAGTTTTTTTCGTAGTGGATCGTGGCTTTGATCAATACCTCGAACCCCAACTCCACTGACCTGGCGGCCATGGGTTAACATCGCTTGATTGAGGATGAATGGAGCCGCCTCCTTTACCTCGGGGAAACTTAAGATAGTTTTGGTTAGCTTTTCATACTCTTTGATGGCTCCACCATGCTTCATGACCATGATGTGAGCGGTGTGACCTAAGATCTTCTTTTTTAGCTCCTTTTCAAAACCACTCATAACCGCAATGACCACGACCAAGGCCATGACGCCCAAGGCGATGCCTAAGATAGAGATCAAAGAGATCAAGGAGATAAAGACCTGTTTACGCCGAGCCAGAAGATGACGCAGGGCAACAAAAAGTTCAAATTTCAAGGTTTAAACCAACGGTTCCGGTTTAAGCAGTGGGAAGAGAATGACATCCCGAATTGAGGCAGCATCTGTAAACAGCATTACCAAGCGATCGATGCCGATACCTTCCCCTGCCGTTGGCGGCATACCATACTCTAGAGCTCTTAAATAGTCTGCATCAAACTGGTGCGCTTCAAGGTCTCCTGCAGCTTTATCCTGCAGTTGCTGCTCAAAGCGTTCACGTTGGTCAAGAGGGTCATTGAGCTCGGAAAAGGCGTTGGCCATTTCACGGCCGGCAATAAAAAGCTCAAATCTGTCAACCACCTCAGGGTTTGAATCATTTCTGCGAGACAGCGGTGAGATAGCGACCGGATAATCGGTGATAAAGGTTGGTTGGATAAGTTGTTCCTCAACCTTTTCATCAAATAATTTCATCAAGCATTTTGCATGACAACTACGCTCCTGAGGTGCCATTTCAAGTCCTATCTCATCTATTATTGCCAGTGTGCTCTCATAGTTGCTCAGTTTTTCTGCATCAATATCAGCATATTTTTCAATTGCTTCTATTACCGTCAGGTGGTCCCAAGGTGCAGCAAAGCTAATCTCCTGGCCTTGGTAAACAATGGTTTCACTGTCATTTAAGGTGCGGCAGATGGTGGTGAAAAGCTCTTCGGTGATGCTCATTAGGTCCAGATAAGTTGCGTAGGCCTGATAAAATTCAATCATGGTAAATTCAGGGTTGTGCTTTATAGAGATCCCTTCGTTGCGGAAATTGCGATTAATCTCAAAAACTCTTTCAAAACCACCGACCACGAGTCGCTTAAGGTAGAGTTCGGGAGCGATGCGCAGGCTCAAATCAAGATCTAGAGCATTGTGGTGGGTGGTGAATGGCCGCGCTGCAGCACCACCGGCAACTGTTTGCATCATCGGGGTTTCAACTTCGAGAAACTCCCTCTTTTTAAAGAAATCTCTGATTGTATCGATAATTATGGTTCTTTTTGTGAATGTGTCGCGGACTTCCTGGTTAACTATCAAGTCAACATAACGTTGTCTGTAGCGAGTTTCAATGTCTTTCAAACCGTGCCACTTCTCCGGCAGGGGGCGCAATGATTTTGTTAACAGAACAATTGCGTCAGCTTGAACGGTTACTTCACCGGTCTTGGTTTTGAAAACCACACCGCTGATTCCGACGGTATCACCTATATCAAGCAACTTGAAAACCTTGTAGTTATCATCACCCACCAGGTTTTTGCGGATATAAGCCTGGAGTTTGCCACTTCGGTCCTGAATATGAACAAATGCAGCTTTGCCGAAGAGTCTTAAGGAGATAATGCGTCCTGCGATAGATACTGTATCAGTGTTATCTGCCAGTGCCTCCGCCACAGCCTGGCTGTATTTATCGAGTACGGCTACGGCTGTGGTTGAGGGAGTATATCCGTTCGCGAATGGATTGACTCCAAGTGCTTTAAGCTCTTCAAGTTTTTTGATACGTTGTTGGCGTAGGCTATTTTCATTTTCTTGGTTCATGGCTGTAGAATACCTAGTGAAATTTAAAATGTTAAGTTGATCTAATGCGTGAGTTGTCCGCACCCAAGGGCACTTCCTGCGGGGCGTATATCGAAAAATTTACTTAGCCAGCCCGTGACTTCCAGGCGACTACTTGTAATGTGCTAATGTTACAGTGTAATTCGTGGATGATTATTAAAGGTGACATATATTTGCTTTTAATTTAAGTGTGTATGCTCCAGCAGTCTGAGACTTTTTTACTATGGCATCAACCGTTAGCTATTTAAGGCGATCAAGTTCTTTGTTAGCCCGGTTGGCAAAATTACCGCTGGGGGTTAATTTTATGACGCGCTCAAAGGCTTTGAGCGCTTTACTGTTATTTCCCAGAGCTCCTTCAATTAGTCCAATCTGCAGCCATACCCCGGGATGGTCAGGGGAAATTTGGCGAGCTTTTTCAATCGTTTCAGCAGCAAGTTTTAACTGGTTTTCATCAGTTAAGAGACGGCTCAATTCGTAGTGGGATGGGAAGTATTCTTGATTTAGCTGCAGAGCTTTACGATAGCAGCCCAGTGCTTGCCTGGTTTTTCCCTGTTCCCGGTAGAGGTTGCCAAGGTAGTGGTAAGCTTTCTCTGGGGTCGGGTAGAGGCGATTATTGCAAACCTGCAAAAGCTCAGTTTCAGCCAGATCATACTTCTTTTGCTTAATGTAGATCGTACCCAGAGTGCAGTGGGCATCACCGTATTCAGGGTTAAAAACTATCGCCGCTTGGAGTTCAGCGATGGCCCTTTCCTGGTCATGTTCGATCAATGCGAGCATTGCCCCAAGGTAGTGAGTGCGTTCGTCCGCAATTCCGGCCTCATTTATTTTGTCGAGGCCGGTCTGGACCAAACTATAATTCTGACCATTGAAAGCCATGATCAGGTTTTCGTAAAACTGTTTCGAGAGTTGCTTTTTTTCAGGCTCCTTGGTGGTGTGGCTACAGCCGCAAAAAGTTGCAAAGCAGCCTAAAAGCATAATGAAAATAATTATTTTTCTATATTTATTTCGCAAAGAATGAAATTCCTGATAAAAACTACTTTATATTCGGTTATGTGTTCACCACATACCTTAAAAATATAAATCAATAGTATCGATACCTATGATTTAGTGCGGTTGCGAAGTCCCAGTAAACGCTCTTCTGCCCAAGGCTTGAAAAATGAATTTTGTAGGAGTTGAATCATATTTTCATATGTTGCGACTGCTTTTTCTGGTTGTTTACTTTTTTCGTAACTCAAGCCCAGGAGAACATAAAGGTCTTCGTTGAGGAAGCTTTGCTCAGATTGCATTTTTTCAAGGATCGAGATGCAATCAGCATACTCCAGTTTTTGGAAGTGGATTGCTGCGATGCCGAAGCGTTGCAATTCCTGAAGGTGTCGTCCTGGACCTTTTTTATTGTTTTGGTAGATTTTGGCCGCGGCATCAAGCTGTCCCGCCCGGTATTGTTGGTTTGCACTCAAATAGTTGGCGACTGGTCCAACAATGGTGCTGCTGTAGGATGTGGAGATGGCTTGCAGGGGCTCGCTGGTACTGTTGACTGCAGCATTTGGATCTTGCTCAAGGGTTAATACCACCTGATTAAGTAGTTGGCGGGCATTTTTATCACGGTCACTGATGTACCATGAACCAGCGATTGCTGTAACTCCTAGAGAGATCAGGACAACCGCAACGATTGAGACCAGTTTGCGGTGTTTTTTGACGTAATCAAGAGCTGAGTAGGTTGTTTTGATAAAAGCATCAGGCTCACGCAGTTCACGGCGGACAGAAATTTTTCCTTTAGACATTTTCTAACTTTCTCCTTTGGGAAATAGTCGGTTTTAAAAGTGTTCAAATCATGAGAATGCTTTAATAAAGCCTTGAAAAAGCTAATTTTTTCAAGGAATCGCTCCTTTACCACAAAGAGAACGGATGAAGCAACGAAAATCGCTTAATTCAGGCCCCAGATTTATGGATTTCTATACCGATTTTGGCCGAGTAGTTTTTTGAAAATCTATAAATTGATGCCATCGTAAATTGAAAAAAGCCCAACTTCCCTAATAACTGGAAATGTTGGGCTTTATGCTTGATTAAAACTGTCCGATCTTCCGGCTTTGCTGCAGATTTTTTTACGGGCATTGATAAGTCAGACTCAATCGGCAGTTGGGGCTTAGCTCTTAAGCCTCATCTTTTTTTACGGTCTTAGCTTTACTTTTGCTGGGGGTTGCTTTTTTGCGTGGGGTTTTGGGTTTGGTCGCAGCTGCAGTATCTTTCTTTTCCGCTGTGACCGCGCTTTTCTTCTCTTCTTTTTTTATTTCTAGTTTAGCCTCAGGTTTGGTTTTTACTTCAACCTTGGCGGCTTTGCTTTCGGTCTTTGGCGTTTGTGCTACAGAGGCCTCAGCATCAGCTTCAGGGGCTAAGTTTTCTTCCTGGGATTTACTGCAGAGATCTTCTGGTGGGCTTTCAGCCTTAATTTCGTTGATCTCATCAATCAGCATCTCCTGTTCCTGGTCAAGATCAGCAATCGTGAGCATGAGTTGGGAAATTTCATCTTTTTCCCAGATGTCCTCATCTTGTTGCAGGGTCTTGAAGATGTAAATTCTCTCTCCCAAGTGGCGTAGCTGCTGTTTGCGGCGGTTGCTGATTGCCATCAGTTTAGCTTTGCGACTACCTAAACGGCACAGTTTGCCGACCTGATAGTTGATTTTCTCAAATGTGGGATTCGCCATTCTTTATATCCTCCAGTCAAATAATTTGCGATAATAGGTAGTGAAAAGTCGAATAGTTGTCAAGTTTTTTTTATTTTCAGGCTTGTTTTTATTTTTTTTACGTGTAAATTAAGGGGGGGATAGTTGTATGAACTAGAACTTTTTGGACTGATGTGTTAAAAAAATAGTATGAAGAGTATGAACAGTGAAGTTTGGATTGTTATACCAGCTCGTTTTCAGGCGCAGCGCTTTCCCGGTAAACCACTGGCCAGTTTGCATGATCGACCGATGGTTGCCTGGGTCCTTAAGGCTTGTCAGGCGGTTCGTTGGCGATGTCAGGTTGTAGTTGCCACTGACGATCAGCGGATTGCTAAGGTCGTTGAATCTTATGGTGGTCGAGTTGAGATGACTGCCGAACACCACCGTAGCGGTACGGAACGACTAGCCGAGGTTGCCCAGCGTAATCCGCAGGTAGAGTGGTTTATTAATGTTCAAGGCGATGAACCCGGAATTGAGTCAGAGCTCGTGGAACGGCTTATTGCACTTCTCATCGAGCGGGGCAACCCCGACCTGGTGGTTTCCGCGGCGGCACCCTTGTCGAGTGCTGCTGATTACAACTCACCCCATGTTGTGAAAGTGGTTACTGATTTGTCTGGTCGGGCGCTCTATTTTTCCCGCGCTTCGATACCATTTTTTCAAGGTGAAAAAATTAGTACTTCAAGCTTTTTGCAGGGCGGTTTACCGGTACGTCAGCATCTTGGTATTTATGGTTACAGTGGCGCTTTTTTACGCGGATTGAGTTTGTTGAAGCCGGGGGTGCTGGCTGCGGCCGAAAATCTTGAACAGTTGCACTGGCTCGAAAATGGTTTTGCGATTGAAATGGTCGAATGCAGTTCCCCCTGGTCTGGAATTGATACGCCCGAAGAGTTGGAGCGGTTTGCGGCCAAGTGGCCGGGGAAGTCTGAAATTCGGGATGGTTATTGAGAATTATGAGTGACTGGATTGAAATGGACAAGGATGAGGGGCATATCAAGCGTGAGCGCGAGAAGGCTCGGCAGCTGCGAAGCGGCCATTTCTGGCAGCGCCTGCTCCAAAAAGGCCGCTGTCACTATTGTCAGCAGCATTTTGCGGCCCACGAGTTAACCATGGATCATATTGTACCGCTCTCACGGGGGGGGCGTAGTGTTAAAGGAAATGTGGTGCCTTGTTGTAAAGAGTGTAACAACCAAAAGCAATACAAAACTCCTGTAGAGATGATTTTGGAGGGTCTTTAAAAATGGGACATTTTAGAAAAGAGGCGGATATTGAAGTGGCGGTGGCAACTGAAAGGTTTGCGGTTGCCGATATCTATTCCCAGTTTATTACCGGAGAGAGTGATGCGACCGGAACCATAGTGATGCACCACGGACGGGTTAAATATCCGGGCAAAGTTTTGGCTGATTTTCGGGTGGTTAGTCTTGATGCCTTAGTTGATGATGTCTGTGAGGGGTTACGCACAATTGCGATTGATGCGAGTTGGAAATTTATTCTTCATCGGATCTATATTCTCCATCGTTTGGGTGAGGTTGAGCGTGGTGGAGATGTGCTAATGGTGATCTGTTCGGCGGCCACCCGCGGCGATGCCTTTAAGGCCTGTACCTGGATTGTTGATGAGGTTAAGAAAGAGCAACTCATTGCCCTGCGTGAGCTTGCCTAAAAGGAGGCTATCCGAGAATAGAAATTTTTTCTCAGATCGAGGCATTTTTTTCAAATAAAGCGTACCGCAAGGGCACTCCCTACGGTCGCAACTTAAACATTAGTATAAAGTGTTTCACAGGTTGTTCCGAAGGAACGTTCTGATGAAAAAACTTATGCAAAGCTTCGAGCATTATTTGAAAAAAATAACGAAGAGCTGAGGGAAAAGAGCATTCTCGGGTAGTCTCCTAAAAAGCACCAAGTTGACAGGGGGTTATCTTTATCTCGCACGCATCACAGGCCGTCATGAGGTCAGTTTTTTTCAGGTTGAACTCGGAGGCTATCTCCCACGCCTTCAAGCAGTCCAGAGAACCTTTGTACAGGTTTTCCTGCAGGACTTTTTCAAGCTTCGGGTCTGTTACTGTTGTTGTTTTGACCTTCTCTTTTTTTCCATGACCAAAGAGGCCAAGCTGGCACCCGGTGAGGTGCACCTCCATTAGATCAGCGGCTCGGCCAACCTCTATTGGGGTGAAGCCCAAATCTTGGGCGAGTTGGTGGGCTCTGCTGCAGCTTAAGCGGTTATCTACGAGAGCGGCACTTATCGCTTCATTCAATTTGCTTGGGATTGACTGGTCTTTGTGTTTCGCGGCGTAATTACCAGCGTCACTGTGAGTCATTGTCGTTACCTCTTGGTCAGATCAATCGGTTTTGGGTGGGTTCTGGTTTTTAACTTGAGCTGTTTCAGTTTTAGGGTCAGCATTGGCTAACTTCTTTTTTTTTGGACCGGCCACCTGGCAGGCAGGGCGCATTCAGGTCGAAATTCCCATCCTTGGTAGAATATGGGCCTGGAGCAAATACCAGGCGAAAACTACACCAGCAACTATCAAAATTCCTTTCATCAGTTTCTCCTTTTTTACTCAATTTTTATTTAGTTATACCGTGACTTTTTACGTCCGGATGAAGTTCCCGTGGGGTGTGAAGACATTGCATGTTACGTTCTAATGTTTAGCCACAGACCCACACTGACTCACACTGACAAAGGGCTTTTGTCCGGGGTTGTCTGTGGCTAAAAAAAGTTGTTACTTTAATCTCTACAATAAAACTATTATAGTATGTTTAGTGGAATTAATCAACCCTGTAAATATCAAGTTTTTTTCTACCCCATTTCAGGGCTTGGTTGTGAGACTTAAAATAGAGGTCAAACCGCGCCTTACCCTTGATCGCTGAACCACGATCTTCAACCGTTCCGTAGCCATAACCGGGTATGTAAAACCTGGTTCCAAATGGGTAGTGACGGGTGTCTGCAGCTAGGGTTCCATCATGTGGGAACCAGAGCCAGGGAGAGAGCAGATACCAGGGGCGTAGGAAAAGTCCGGGGTTGGGTTCTCTTGGTGCCGTGCCGCTGGCGGTCAGACCGCTATATTTCTCTCCTCTATTTTTTCCGGTTGTGTTATAGCGGCTCCAAACGTTAAGTTTCAGGGCTTTCCAGCTACCACGTTCCCAGCCACAGCACTTTCCACAGCCGCAGTAGCCGGTGGTCTCAGCGTTCAGAGGTCGACCCCGGCCTCCGCAAGCGCACAAAGTGGTCAGAACGAAAACTAAACCTAGCAGCAGCACCCCAGATTTGAGTTTAGTTTGTGAGGACTGGGGGGTAGTTTTATCTGTCATAATGGACACCAGATTTTGGAGATTAGACGATGAATTTTATAGAAAAATTGGAATTAGCGCAACATAAAAATAACTCACTTTTATGTGTTGGCCTTGACCCGGTTCTAGAGCGTATACCAGATTTGTGTCGTCAATCAGCTGAGCCTTTTTTTGCCTTTAACCGGGCTCTGATTGATGCTACCGCCGACTTGGTTTGTGCTTACAAGCCACAAATTGCCCACTACGCCGCCTGCGGGGTGGAGGCTGAACTGCTTTCGACTATCAGCTATGTAAGGGAAAACTACCCTCATATCCCAGTTATTCTTGATGCTAAACGTGGTGATATCGGGAGTACGGCGGAAAAGTACGCACTTGAAGCATTTGAGCGATATCAGGCTGATGCGGTTACTGTCAATCCCTATCTTGGAGGAGACTCACTTGAGCCTTTTTTAAATTATGCCGAGAAAGGTGTGGTTATTCTCTGCCGGACCTCAAATCCTGGTGGTGGCGACTTACAGGGGCTTGAGATAGATGGTGAGGCGCTCTATTTGAAGCTTGCCAGATTAGCCGCTACTTCCTGGAATAAAAATCAGAATATTTTGTTGGTGGTTGGGGCAACCTGGCCTGATGAACTCGCCAAGGTCAGAAAAATAGTCGGAGAAATTCCGTTATTAGTACCCGGAATTGGGGCTCAGGGGGGTGATCTTGAAGCGGTTCTCAAGGCCGGTCTTGATGGTGAGGGCCGCGGGCTTGTGATCAATTCATCGAGGGGGATCATCTACGCTAGCTCTGGTGATGATTTTGCCGCCGCCGCCCGCCGGGCATCTCTTGAACTGCGCGATGCAATTAATGTCTGTAGAAAATCTCAAACTGTGTGATCACTTGACTTCTCAACTTTCTGATTTGAAGCTAAAGTTGGTGCCAGCTTGGGTGGATTGCGTTGTAGGTGACGATTGATTTTTTTGGCGATAATTCTTACCTCTTTTTGAGTCATGTTTGGGTCTAAATAGTTATATAAAAACCGTAAACGTTGACTGCGACTTAGGAATGAGAGAGCCATGCGACAGAGGTTGGCAAGGTCGTAGATGGTGCCGTATTCACAGCGAATGGTGGGCAATTTTTTGCCGCGCGGGCTGTCGATCCACCAGAGTCCAACAATTTTTTCGGACTCGTTCTTGCGGATTAGAATATTGCGCCATTTAGAGTCAAAATGGAAAAAACGGGCTTTATGCATGGTTTGCAGATCTCGGCAAACAGTTTCAGAGATCATCATAAACGCTTCACGCCGCAATTTTGGCGCAAGCAAACTCCACTCGTACATAGCATAGTCTTTGAGGTTCATAGTGTCTGGAATTCCCCGGGTCACAATGCATGCCGCAAAGAGTGAACCGCAACGACGGATTTCACCGACTGCCAGAGGCTCGGCGACGGGAATGCCGAGTTTTGCCATCTCGTTATAACTAAAAACTTCCACTGCCGTTTCACTGGGGCGTAGGTAGAACTTAAAAGGTTTACCCAAATAGAGGTAGCGTTTAAAATAGACAGTTTCGCCGCTCTCTAAAGTGACTCGGTAGGCATTCGTCCGTTTACTGCAGGTGACCAGTTCTCCCGGTTCAAGTTCATCCCAGCGGCTTCCCTGGCAGAGGCCGATCTCTTCAAGCTTTTCCTGCCATCCCTGAGCAAAATAGAGGCGATTGCCGTGAAAATGGCAGGGCTGACGTTTTCTGCTTAATGTCATTATGGTTTACCTGTTTACATTAGATTTAACTTTTTGAGTTATTTTTAGACTTAATATTCAAGAACTTAAATACTCCCGCAAAGGCGCAAAGGCGCCAAGAAAACTAAAAAGCAGCAACAATGTTTAAAATCCTTTGCGTCTTTGCGGGAAAAGGCAATTTTCAAGCTTCCCTATTGATCTTTGGACCCTGCAAGTTCTGCCGCAGCGTAAGTTCCTTTACGGATATTCCAGAAAAAAAGTTCTGGCAGGCTGTAGAACATCCCTCGCACACTCTGATAGAGTCGATTTCCGCCATCGAAGGGCAGGGTCAGGATGCCTATAGTTCCGTGCAAGGCAGCATAACAGAAATTTGCTATGCCCTCAAGTGGGCGTGGGAATTTGGCATCGTCGGTGAAAAAGAGGAAAGGGGTATCTTGGGCTCGGGGATCATAGAGGGTAGAAGATAGAGTGTTATTTTCCCGGAGCCAGACTTTTAATCCACCTTCCTCATTGTGCAGGTCACGCAGTTTGCGCAGACGTCGGGAGGGCAGGTATCGAGGTTCGCTGAGCTTGGAGTTTGCCTGTTGGGCGCGCGCGTAAAAGATAAAGGGGACAAAGGTCAAATTTTGCTTTTGCGCCAGATATTCACCCAAGGTCCTCTCTTTAGAGGCTGAGTTTGCGTCGGGATTGTTCAGGGATTCAACCAACTTTGTGGCGCAGTTATGATTAACCAGATGATAGCTGTATTTTTGTTTTAGTTGGAGTTGTTGAATTTTTATGATTCGCTTGAGCTCAGTCGCCGCCAGTTTTAATTGGGTGGGGTCGAAGTTGAATGTTGTGAGGGAAATATTGCGACTGCGTGAGGGTCGTAAAGGGTCGAGCTCGACTCGTATGGTCTTGGCGCCATTGAGGGCCTGTTCCAGCTCATGCAGGCGACCGCGACTGGCTTCAAGAAATGAGTAGGTGATTTCAGGGTAATCGGCACCGCTGAAAAAAATATCGCGCTGGCTCTTGGCTATATTGAGAAGTTGATTGTGGGTTTGTTGCAATATGCCGGATGAGATTTCAGCGTTTGTGACTGGTTGATGGCGTGCTTTTTCGGAAAAAGGGTCAAGGGTTAAAAAGTGGTTACTTGCCAAAGATCTTTGTAGCGTTTGGTACCTAGCAATTTGGCGGAGCAGGGCGCTACCTCGGTCGGGTCGGGTTGACTGGAGCAGGCCGATGATTGACGTACGTAAGTGTTTTTTGTGTTCTCTAAGGTAGTTTCGCTCGATCAATGTCAGCTTTGCTTCGTGTTGCAATGGCTTGATTATCGCCGTGTTCATTATTGAATAGTTAGCCTCAAGAACCTGCAAGGCCTCCCGCAACGTGAGCCATTCGAGGAATTTTTTTATCGATTGCTGGTTGTTGATAAAAGTTTCAGGAGACTCTAAGCTGTGATTTAGCCTCTCTTTTTCATGGTCAAGAAAGTCACTGCCCAAACTATTTTTAATATCATCTTGCAATTTAGTGGTTTGCCGGTTACCCGAGTCGTAACGTTCAAAGAGACCCAATCCAGATAGGCGCAGATTCTTGTGGCCGTCTATTAAATTTTCAATAAATTGTAGTTGGGTCTTGTTCTCTTCTAAACATTTCAGTGTGAGCTGCTGCGCCATAAGTATACCGGTGAAATGATGGCGTAGCTGAGTGTAGGTTGCTGAGTCGAGGGGTGAAAATGAGGTGAAAATAGAACGGTTGCGCAATTCGTTATAGATAAAGCGGAAATGGTCCCAGGTTTCCCGAACCAGAAGAAAATTACCATTTTCGTAAAATTGGTAATGAAAGACTGTCTCCCCTAAACGCAGGGCCGTATGACCGCCAGCGGCTTCCCCAGTATTGGCATTGACATAGACAAAATTGATGCCGGGTGAGCTTTTGCCCATAACAACCATTGTAGACAAAACTGGGCCTGCCGTAAAGAGGCAGACCCAGGCTGTTATCAAGATCGTGATAGAAAGATTTCTCACTTTAATGTGAAAAGGCAATTTTTCAAGATACTATTTATTTATAAATAGGGCTGTAGTTATCCATTGAGACCCTCCAAAAGCAGAGAGTATTTGGGGCTCTGGGAGAGAGTTTTGAAGTAGGGTAAGCTTGTAATCTCTTCACTGTTGACCCCCGCTCGATTTAGGCCTTTACCCATAGCGATGAAGGTTGAGTTCTCTTTTTCCCAATCAGTAATGCTGTGGTTAATGGCAATCTCAGTTATGTGGCGCTGGAATTCTGCACTATCATGTTTCTGGCTGAGGCATAAAACGGTCATGGCGGAGACATCTTCCATGTAGTTTGTAACCTCTGTACCAGCTTTTTTGCTCGAATCACTGCCTGCAGAGGATGTCGAACTGGAGGTGCTTGAGTCGGAGGACTTACCACTGGAGTAGGAGATTGAGCAGCCCGTTACCAGTGAGAGGCTGAGAAACACGAGCAATAGATTACGGGTGATGATAACAAAAGGCATAAAAATACTCCGTGAAACTTAGGGTCACGTCAACTCTAAACTGACGCATCTTACTTGCTACTTAATCTTTGACGTAACCCTAATGAAAATTCAGATAAAACTTCGTTGCCGCAGAAAGTAAATATCAGCCTACATTAAGTGTTTGTAGCTGTCAAGGTGTAATCTATAAGTAGGGGTGAAGTAACTATTCAGCGTAGTCTTTGTGAGCTCATATATGTGTCCCAGGTTTATGCGGGTTAGCTGAATAGTTACGGGATAAAATTGATTTTTTGTTATAGCAGAATTCAAAATGATGCCATCATTGCTTGACAAATACCAGTATTATGCAGTAGCAATAATAAGATTTAGCAATATTTGTCAGGGTACGATTAAGTTGTTTGTTGGCGGGTTTTTGGAGTGTATTCGATGGGAAACCAGTTATTTCCAAACAGAAACCACAAAGTTCTACTTCGTTATACTCTGGGGGCCGCCCTGGTCTGGAGCTTGACCTTTTTCGGTTTGGCCTGGTTTACTGCTCTAGACCACCTGCACCACGTTCGTGCTAACGTTATTGAGCAGGCCCGTGATACCTTTAATAAGGATCTGGTTTTTCGGCATTGGGCGGCCGGGCATGGTGGTGTCTATGTTGTTCCGACAGCGAAAACCCCGCCTAATCCCTACCTCTCTCACCTGCCTCAGCGTGATTTTACGACCAGTGATGGCCAAGCCTTAACCCTGGTTAACCCGGCTTATATGATGCGTCAGGTGCATGAGTTGGGTCTCGTTCAATTTGGTCTTCGTGGTCACATCACCAGCCTTACACCCCTGCGCCCGGAAAACCGCCCCGATACCTGGGAAGCTAAAGCCCTTAAGGCCTTTGCCGAAGATGTTAACGAGGTGGTTGCTGAGGTTCTGATTGAGGGGCAGCCCTTTATGCGCTTGATGAAACCGCTTTTTGTTGAAACTCGTTGTCTAAAATGTCATGCGGTCCAGGGTTATAAGGTTGGCCAATTGCGTGGTGGTACCAGTGTTTCGATCGCAATGGGACCGTTCCTGGCTCGCCATCAGCATCATATGTGCAAAATCCTAAGTATATATATCTTTTTGTGGCTGGCTGGCCTGCTGGCTATCATTCTTTCATTTCGAAAAAACCAAAAACGACTTATTGAAGATGCGCAAAGCATTACGCAGATGAATTTGTTGCGGCGCCGTTTCGAAAATATTCTGTCTGCGGCCTGGGAGGGGATCATCGGTCTTGATCAGGATTATCTCCATAATTTTGTCAATCCGGCCGCAGAAAAGATGCTTGGTTTTAGCCAAGCTGAACTTATAGGAACGCCGAGTCACCAGAGTTGGCATGCTTTTCAGGCCGAGGCTTCACCCTACCCTTTGGCTCAATGCCCGATCTGTCAGGCGATGCTTAACGGTAAAAAAGTGAAAAATCATCGCGATCGGTTTGTACGTAAGGATGGTAGTTTCTTTCCGGTTGAGATCAGCGTTTCACCGATTTTAGAGAATGACCTGGGGCAGGGGGCAGTTGTCGTTTTTCAGGATATATCGGAGCGTCTTGCGGCTGAGACCCATATGAATCGACTCTCCCGGATTGTCGAGCAGACTCATTCAGCCATCGTCATTGTCGGTCTGGACGGGATTATCGAATATGTCAATCATGGTTATGAAGTTATCTCTGGTTATAGCGTCGCCGAGATGTTGGGTCGCCATCTGCGAGAGCTCTTTTTTACAGATGAAGGAGAGGCCGAACGTGAGGAACTTTGGCAAACTATCACCCGGGGGGGCAATTGGCGTGGAATTCTCGCCAGTCGTCAGAAAAACGGAACGATCGTCTATGAAGATACCGCTGCCTTTCCGCTCTTTGACGAACAGGGCCAGACTGTCAGCTATGTGGCCATAAAACATGACGTGACCCAAGTTCAAACCCTGCAAAACCAGCTTCTTCAGGCCCAGAAAATGGAGGCGGTTGGGACCTTAGCCAGTGGTGTGGCCCATGATTTTAATAATCTTTTAACGGTTATTAATAGTTTCAGTGAGATTTTGATCGATGAGTGCGCCGCCGATTCTTCGATGCGTTCTGATCTTGTCGAGATCAATGATGCCGGCCATCGGGCCGCCGATTTAACCCGCCAGTTGCTTGCTTTCAGCCGGCGTCAGATAATTCAGCCCCGAGAGGTCTGTCTCCGAAAATTGATTGAAAATCTGATGAAGATGATGCGGCGATTATTGAGTGAAGATATCGAGCTTAAGTTTGATCTGCCGGAGCCTGAAGTTGCAATCAGAGTTATGGCTGATCCGAGTCAGTTTGAGCAGGTGATTATCAATCTTTTGGTTAATGCTCGTGATGCCTTATCTCAGACCGATCTGGACCGGCATTATAAAGAGATTACCCTGCGTTTGGTCGGGGTAGAACTGGATGATGATTTTGTTTCAACCCATAAAGGTAGCTGCTCTGGTTCGCAGGCTTTGGTCGAGATTACTGATAATGGTTCTGGAATGAGTAAAGAGGCGCAGCTACGTTGTTTTGAACCGTTTTATACGACGAAAGAGTTGGGTCAAGGCACCGGGCTTGGTCTCTCCACAGTTTATGGTATCGTTAAACAGAATGATGCTTATATTCAGCTCTCCAGCGAACCCGGGCAGGGGACAACAATTCAGATCTACTGGCCGCTTGTACAAACGCGGTCGGTTGCGGTTGCGGTTGAGACTGAGCTGAAAACACCAGCACAAGTACTTTCGAAGATTAAAGGTGCAACTATCTTGTTAGTCGAAGATGATGAGAAAATTCGTGAAATCGCTGCTAGTCGTCTGCGCAAAGCTGGTTTTATAGTGCTGACTGCAGTTGATGGGCAAGAGGCTTTAAATAAAGTTGCAGAGATGGGGAGTGCGCCAGACCTTCTCTTTACAGATGTGGTGATGCCGCGAGTGGGCGGTTTTGAACTAAGTTGTCAGTTAAGAGAGCGTTATCCTGGTTTGCCGGTTATCTACAGCTCTGGTTATAGTGACAATTTAGCCGTCGAAGAATTCAGTGAAGGTGAGTCCTTTCTCCAAAAACCCTATACCATCAAGGCCCTTCTGGCCGCGATTGCTGAATTGCTCAATGAATCGAAATCCCTGTAGATCATCATTTTGACGAAATTACCTCAGTTGGCCCGCGTCAAGCTGACAACAATTTTTCTCTATTACCCGGATTTTTACTGCAGATGGCAATTAAAGAAAATGAACTGAAATCTGGCCGCCTGGTCTGGCGGAACCTGGCTTCCGGGTTGGTTGCTTTGGCTCTGTTGGCCCTTTTTTTTATACTTTTACTCCGCAACTATTTTGCCTGGCAGATGTTTCTGGCTTTGGCATTGGTGGTCTTGTCGGTAGTGGTTTTAATGGTGCAGGTCAATCTGCGCAATGTCAGCTTACGGGCCAAGGTTGAGACTGATAAAAAATATGAGGCTCAACTTTGGGCTGAAATCGACCAGCGTCGTGAAGCTGAAGTACGTTTGAAGGAGCATCAAGACAATCTTGAAAGAGTCGTTGCGGAACGTACCACAGAGCTCGAAAATGCCCAGAATGTGCTACTTGAACAAGCCGTTGAAACTGGTCGTTGTCAACTGGCGGCAATGGTGTTGCACAATATCGGTAACGCGATGACTCCGGTTGTTATCCAGCTCGAAGAGCTTAAAGAGCAAGAGACCGACCAACTCTATGACTATTTGCAAAAATGTTATTTAGAATTATCTCAGCATGCTCAAGATTTAACCCATTTTGTCAATGAAGATGAGCGTGGGCGTGAGGTTTTCAATTATTTCGGAGAATTACTGGAAACCTTGGCTGAAAAAAAGCGGGAACAGGAAATTGTCCTTAATGAGATGGATGAAGCGGTCACTATGGTCGCTGAGATTGTTCAGTTGCAGCAACTCTATGCCAGCGGGCCTAATGAACATCGTGAACTGATTGATATTAATACAGTACTTCTGGATGCGGTCAGGATGCAGGCGGGAGCGTTGGCAAAAAGAGGGATTGTGGTTAGAGAAAATCTGACGACCGGGTTGCCGAGGCTCATGATTGATAAAAATCGCTTTCTTCAAGTACTCGTAAACTTACTTAAGAATAGTTATGAAGCAATTGAGATGTTAAGTCTTGCCGGAGCCCCGGCCGCTTTGGAAAAGGTTATTGCGGTGAGCTCACGGTTTAAGCTTGATCATGTCTGTTTGGAAATTGTTGATAGTGGTATCGGTATGGATCCTTTGGAAAAGGAGAAGATCTTTGAATTTGGCCGTTCGCACAAAGGCTCGACTGGATTCGGTCTCTACTATTGTCGGCAGTTCATCGAAAAAAACCACGGCAGCATAGTTTTTGAGAGTCGTGGTCGTGAGTACGGGGCTGTGGTTAGGATCTCTATACCGATAGGCAAAAACCATGTTTGAAAACCGAAAAATTTTAATTGTCGATGATGATCTTGGGGTCAGAAGTTCACTGCAATCGATTCTTAACCTAGCCAAAGTTGAGCAAGTTCTTGAGCGCGGAGGGGCTCTTTTTGAGTCCCCGGCAGGTGATCAAAATCCCTCATCGTCACTAGATTTGCCCTATAATTTGGTCGTTGCCGACTGTGGTGACAAGGCGGTTGCCGTAGCGATTGAGGCTTTTCAGGTCGGAGAACCGTTTGCGGTTGCTTTTATTGATATGATGATGCCAGGTCTAAACGGGGCCGAAACGGCCCGTGATATCTGGCAGGTCGATCCTGATATGAAGGTGGTTTTTGTGACCGCATATAGTGAGTCGACACCCGCTGAAATTATCAGAATTACTGGCCGCAGTGATCATTTCTATCTTCGCAAACCATTTAATTCCGAGGTTATTAAACAGTTTGCCGCCTCTTTGACCCGGCAATGGGATTTGGAGAGCGAGCGCAATCTGTTGTCAGAGAGGCTTGAGGAAGCCAACTTGCAGCTTAGAGACTTAAATAAGACCCTAGAGAGCAAAGTTGAAGCGCAGGCGGCGCTGCTGTTCCAGTCCGAAAAGATGGCGTCAATTGGCATCCTGGCAGCTGGTGTTGCTCATGAAATTAATAATCCCATAGCTTTTGTGATCAGTAATTTGGAGTCCCTGGCTGGCTACAGCGCAACCATAAAAGAGTTGATGTCGGCCTATCGGGAGATGGGAGACCTCTTCGTCGATGGTCGCTATGATGAGGTCGCTTCAGCCCTTGCACTGATCAAGCAAAGAGAAGATGTGGAGCAGGTCGAGTTCGTTCTTGGTGATATAATCGAGATGGTTGGCGAAAGTCAGGAGGGAGCGGCGCGAATCCGGGATATTGTTATGGATCTGCGGGCCGTTTCCCGGGATGATCAGGACAATCTTGATCATGTCGATATCAACCAGCTTATCGATTCGATTCTTAATATTATCTGGAACGAGGTTAAACACAAAGCCGAGGTTGTCAAAGAGTACGGAAATCTACCCCAAGTCAGATGCTTTCCGCAAAAAATCGGCCAGGTCTTCATGAATATTCTGATAAATGCGGTTCAGGCTATTTCGGAGTGGGGTACCATTACGATTACGACGAAAGCTCTGGCTGTCGGACGTCGAAGCTCTGATAATCTGGTTGAGATAAAAATCAGTGATACTGGTAGTGGCATCGACAAAGATGCAATCAGGAAGATTTTCGACCCCTTCTTTACGACCAAAGAGGTTGGTTCAGGAACCGGCTTAGGGATGAGCATCAGTCACGATATTATCAAGGCTCACGGGGGGGCGATCAAGGTTGAGAGTGAAGTTGGGGTTGGCACCAGCTTCACAATTCAGCTCCCGGTGGAGACGGTTTTCGGACCAGCCCAAACTGCGGCGTGATCATGAAAAAAAGAACCAGTTTTATAAAATCTATTCAATTGAAGGGCATTGTTTTTCTGCCGCGATGATTAAACCATTTCAAGGGCAAGAGCTGCTGGAAACTGTGGCTAAAGCTGTAAGAAACTGAGCAAGGTACCCTGTAGACTTAGGCAGATTTGACTGGGAGTAAAGTTAAATGAATTGTGACTACATGCATGCCAATATCTCCCAGTTGCAACAGAGGTTGGAGGTCCAATCTCAGGAACTGATTAAAGAAATTGAGATGCGCAGAGCGACTGAGGCAGCTCTCAAAGAGAGCGAAGTGAGATACAGAGCCCTTTATGATGAAGATGCATTGCGGGTTGAAAGAGATAACCTGAAGAACATTTTTGAGGCTATGGAGGATGGTGTTTATATTGTTACTCAGGAGTATGATATTCAATATGTAAATCCTGTACTGATAAAAGATTTCGGTGCTTATGAGACTCGTAAATGTTATGAATATTTCCATGATCGCACAGAAGTCTGTCCCTGGTGCAAGGCGACTGATGTCTTTGCCGGTAAAACTGTTCGTTGGCAGTGGCATTCTTTAAAGAATCAAAGGGATTATGATCTGATTGACAGTCCTTTGTTGAATCCCGATGGCACTATCTCAAAACTAGAGATTTTCCGGGATATTACAGAATTCAAAAAACTTGAAGCTCAACTCCTGCAGTCCCAGAAGATGGAGTCTATCGGTAACTTGGCCGGAGGCATCGCCCACGATTTTAATAATATTCTCACCTCCATCTATGGCTATTCGAAAATGGCCTTGGAAAATTTGGATGAGGGCAGTGACGCTTGGCATGATGTCCAGGAAATACTTGACTCAGGGGAACAGGCAGCCAATCTTACCAAGCAGCTCCTGGCTTTTAGTCGGAGTCAGAAAATTCTGCCTAAAGCTGTTAGTATAAACAGTTTACTTGAGACTATGGGGAAGATGTTGGGACGTTTGATTGGTGAAGATATTCGTCTGGAAACTTCACTGGATGCTCAGGTTGGGAAGATTTTTGCTGATCCCGGCCAATTGAATCAGATCATTGTCAATGTGGTGGTTAATGCTCGGGATGCACTGAGAAATCATCCCGAAGTTGATAACAAAGTTATAAAACTTTCCACTTCTGAGGTTTTTCTGGGTAAAGATTTTTCCTTAAGGCCTGAAGGAAGTGCTTCCGCTCCGCACCTACTTTTGGAGTTTTCCGATAATGGCTGTGGGATGAGTAAGGAAGTTTCAGGCCATATCTTTGAGCCGTTTTACACGACTAAGGCCGTGGGTAAAGGAACGGGTATGGGGTTGGCGACGGTCTATGGCATAGTTAAACAGAACAACGCGACTATTGATGTCTTCAGCAAACTCGGTTCAGGTACCACATTCAAAATATATTGGCCAATTATTGATGAAAGCAGTGGGGATGACCGGGAGGCCGGTGTGAGCACTGAACTATCTTCTGGCGGATCAGAAGTGGTACTTTTCGCCGAAGATAATGATAAGATCAGAGAGGTAGTTAGCCGTAAACTCAGGCAGAAAGGCTATGAAGTGATTGTCGCAGTCGACGGCCTGGCGGCTCTTGAAAAAGCCAAAAATCATAATGGCAGCATTGATTTGCTGTTTACCGATGTGGTTATGCCGGTAATGGGTGGTAAAGAGCTCAGTGAAAAGATCAAGGAGATCTATCCTGATGTGGCCATCCTCTTTGCCTCAGGATATTTAGATGATAGTATCCATAATGATATTTTGGTCAGGGGAGATCTGATCAATAAACCATATCGATTTAGTGAGATTTTCAGTCGCATGCGCCAGCTCCTGGATAAATAGGGGTATAGAGACAGTAGAGGAAATGGTTGACAATGGATAAAATTCTGATTGTTGATGACGATGAGAGGTTATGTCGGATGCTTACTCGACGGATGCAGCGCCAGGGGTATGATACATTTAGCGCCTGTACTTTGCTTGAGGGGTTGGATAAGGCCACCACAGATTTTTTTGATGTGATTTTTCTCGATGTAGAGATGCCGGATGGTGACGGTTTGGAGTTTCTGGCAAAATTCAAGAAAACTCCATCATCTCCCGAAGTAATCATCATTACAGGACAAGGCGACCCTGATGGAGCTGAAAAAGCCATAAAAAACGGGGCCTGGGGCTATGTTGAAAAACCGGATATTATTAATGAGATTGGCCTGCATCTTAATCGGGCACTGCAATACCGGCGGGAAAAAAAGCGGGCCCAAATGGTGCCGTTACAGCTGAAACGGCAGAACATTATTGGTAGTGGTCGAGAAATTTCTTACTGTCTCGATCTCCTTGCTCAAGCCTCTGTTAGTGATATAAGTGTCCATATCTCCGGTGAAACTGGCACCGGCAAGGAGGTTTTCGCGCGCGCAATTCATGTAAATAGTTGCCAGGCAGCCAATAATTTTGTTGTTGTCGACTGTGCATCTCTACCTGAAACTTTGATTGAAAGTACCCTTTTCGGGCATGTGAAAGGTGCCTTTACCGGGGCTGACAAGGCAGCGGATGGTCTGGTTAAGCAGGCCGATGGCGGTACTCTTTTTCTTGATGAAGTTGGAGAACTTCCTTTAAATACACAAAAATCATTTCTCCGGGTGCTGCAAGAGCGCAGCTACCGCCCCGTCGGTGCAACTCAGGAGATATTCAGTGATTTTCGCCTGGTGTCGGCCACTAATCAAAATCTTGAGGAGATGGTTAAGGCTGGAACCTTCAGGAAGGATCTGCTTTTCCGTCTCCAGGCGTTTTCCATTGACCTGCCTCCTTTGCGGGAAAGAGTTGAAGATATAAAGGAGCTGGTTACTTATTTTATGGATAAGTTTTATCGTCGTTATGGCCAGACTGAGAGCAAAGGTCTGGGCCCAAACTTTTTGAGCACTTTAGTCGCGTATGATTGGCCTGGCAATATTCGTGAATTATCCCAAGCTTTGGAACAAGCCTATGCCAGAGCCGCCAATTCGCCCACGCTTTTTTCATATTACCTCCCCGAAGTCATTCGTATCAATCAAGCCCGCAGGCTGGTTAAGGGGAAACCCCATTCAGGCGCCAGCCAGGATTCAATAAACCCGACAGCCGAATTGCCAACCTGGCGGGAATATAAAGATGAATGTGAAAAAGAGTATCTTAATAAAGCCTTACTTCAAGCCCATGGCAACATCTCAACTGCAAGTAACATGGCAGCTCTCTCCCGAACTCGTTTATATCAGTTGCTAAAAAAATATGAACTGCTTGAGTGATTCGTAACCAGTTTTGTAAAGGCTTATGATAAAGCTCTATCTTGGCCCAGTTTATGCGGGTTAGTTGGACGGTTAACACGGTTCCATATTAAATTGTTCACGAAAGTTGACACTGTTAATTTTAGTGAACAATTAACGCGTTATTACGACTCCTCATTGTAAGTTTCCGTTTCCCCACTTTCCCTTTACCAACCTTAGGTTTCCTGCGATTTCGGTCAAAGATTTAGATACGGTACAATAGTTGCGATCAGTTTATGGTGAGAAGTCTCATCATGACTCTGTCAATGGGGTAATTTTTTATGAAGGTGTATCTGTATTCAGGTCAACATGAGGCCGGAAGCAAATTTAGATTGCTGGTACTCAAGCAGCTTGGCCCAGATTGCTTGAAAAGTTTCGCGAATATTTCGGAGATGCTTTCAAGCCTTGCTCTATCATTGAAAAGTAAAGATATAGTTATTCTTTTCGTAGAAACCTTGCGTGAATTGGAGGAGTTGCTGCTCGTGCAGGAAACCTTTGATGATGTCCGGCTTATTTTGATCCTGCCTCAGAGAGATCAGCTTACGGTTGCCAAGGGCCATCGGTTACGGCCCCGTTACCTAACTTTTATTGATAGTAATATGAGTGGCGTTTACGGGGTGGTTGAGAAAATGCTTATGATGCACCCAGATTAAATTTCTGTTATGGTGCACTTATCGTTCTATTTATGAGGATATGGGGATGAGAATTCGGTTCTGTGAAATTATTTATGCGGCGCTTATTTTTCTTATGTTCGCTTTGGTAGTACCCCCGGCCCGGGCTGTTGAAAACCTTAATGATGGGCCCCGGGATGTCTTTATTGGGGTTCTGGCTCATCGTGGTGTTGCAAACTGTCTTGAACGTTGGCAGCCCTTGGCAGACTATCTCGGTGAACAGATCAGTGAAAAACGTTTTCATGTCGTGGCTCTGCCTTTCGGTCAGGTTGAAGCTGCGGTTGCCGAAGAACGGGTCGATTTTATTCTCTCAAACCCCTCGATCTATATCAATCTTGAGGTAAAATATAAAGTCTCACGTATCTTAACCATGGTCCAAAAAGAGGCCGGCCGTTATGTCAGCGAGTTTGGTGGGGTTTTGTTCCACTTGGCCAAAGATGCTTACAAAAATGACCTGGAGGTTCTTAAGGGACACAGTCTTGCGGCTGTCAGCCCCAATTCATTTGGCGGGTGGCGCTCACTGTTGTTAGAGTTAGACGAGCGTGGCATCTTGCCCGAGAAAGATTTTGACCTGAGCTTTGCTGGGACCAACGATAATGTTGTTTACGAGGTTCTGGCCGGCCGGGCTGATTTTGGTACTGTGCGTACCGGTATTCTGGAAAGAATGGCTCAGGAGGTGTTGATTGACAGTGCAAAGCTTGCCGTAATCCATGATCATGGCGGTGGGACCGTGCACCTGCCTTTCGTGCATACGACCAGGGCTTATCCTGAATGGCCACTGGCCAAGTTGTTTCGGGTTAATAATTATCTTGCCAATCGGGTGGCTATGGCTCTGTTGTTCCTCGGCCCGACCGATGCGGTCTCCAGCAAAACTCGCACTGGTGGCTGGACGACACCCTTGAGTTACCGACCGGTACGGGAGCTGTTGAAGACCATGAAATTGCCACCCTATGAACACTTGGGAGAGGTCAGCCTGGTTAAAGTGTGGCGGCAGTACTACTATTTTATTATAGCTCTAATTATTTTGGCTCTACTGGTTGTGGCCGCAGTTGTGGGCCTTGCTATTGTTAATAAACGGGTTCGGGTGCTGCAGCGGAAGCAAAAAAAGACGATAGTCGATCTCCATCTTGCTGAAGAGCAAGCCCAGGCGCGTGGATATATGGCCCAGGAGTTATTGAATGCGATCCCGATGCCGGTTTTTTATCTTGATCGTCAGGGTGACTATCGGGGTTGCAATAAGGCTTTCGAAAAAATTGCCGGTTTTAGTCGAAAGGAATTGCGCGGTAAATCGGGGACTGATTTTCCGGTGGCGGGTGATTTGCTGGTGGTCCATAAGGATGATCGTAAACTCTTTCTCAGTGGCGGGGTGCGCACCCGTGAGGTTGAGATTGAGAGTGGGGGTGGGACCATGAGTTCGCTTGAGCTTAAAGTCAGTGTCTACCGTGAACCTGATCGGCGTCCGGCTGGTCTGATCGGGGTGATTAACGATCTTACCCGGCATAAGTTTATGGTGCAGCGCATGGCTCAGCTAAGTGCTGTGATTGAACAGGCGGCTGAGAGTATTGTGGTTACCGATATTGAGGGGATAATTCAGTACGTCAACCCGGCCTTTGAGAAGGTTACCGGTTATATGATGTCTGAGGCAATCGGTAAAAACCCTTCAGTCCTAAAGAGTGGTCGTCAGGATGAGAGTTTTTATAAGAATCTCTGGGAGACGCTGGCTAGAGGCGATACCTGGCGTGGTACTTTTGCCAATAGACGTCAGGATGGGACATTGTTTGATGAAGATGCGGTTATTTTCCCTATTCGTGATGAGGTGGGCGAGATTATCTCTCTCGCGGCAGTTAAACGGGATATTACTCAGGAGAAGGCAATTCAGGTTCAACTTAGAACCTCTCAGCGTCTTGAAGCGGTCGGCCAGTTAGCGGCCGGTGTCGCCCATGAGCTTAATACGCCGATCGGTTTTGTCGCTAGCAATTTTGAAAGTATCACCGGCTATATTAAAAATTTTGTCGAACTGTTGGAACTCTACCGTACAACCGTGACTGAACTTGCGGCCCAATTGCCTGAGAGTGGTGCTGCGGCTCTGGCTCAGACCACGGAGCTTGAAGAGGATCTCCAGATTGAGTTTATTTTGGAAGATCTTGACGATCTGTTTACTGAATCGAGGGATGGGTTTGAACGTATTACTTCGATTGTTACCAAACTGCGTGAATTTTCTCGCATCGATCAGCTGGATGCCACGGAGAGTTTTAGTTTTAACCGGGCGATCGAGACCACTATTGTTGTCGCCCGCAATGAATATAAATACAGTGCCGAGATCGATCTTAAACTCGATCCAGAATTGCCCGATGTGATGGCTTCTGGCGGAGAGGTCAACCAGGTTATTTTAAACCTAATAATTAATGCGGCCCAGGCAATTAAGGAGCAGGAACGCCAGGAGCTTGGGCAGATTACGATCCATACCGACCATGATGAAGCGTGGGTGCGCTGTAAAATTAGCGATGATGGTCCCGGCATTAAGCCGGAGAACCTGGAGCGTATTTTTGACCCCTTTTTCACAACTAAACCGGTCGGTAAAGGTACGGGTTTAGGTTTAAATATTTCGTATGATATTGTCACGAATAAACATAACGGAAAACTTATTGTAGAATCAGTTTGTGGCGAGGGGACAACTTTTACTGTTAGTCTGCCGCGCCAGCGCCTAAATTCTGTGAAAGAGGAAAAATAACTATGACCGAACCTAGATGTATCCTCTTTGTTGACGATGAGAAGAGTGTTTTACGCTCTTTACGACGGGCCTTTATCAAGAGTGGTCATAAACTCTATTTTGCCGACTCCGGTGAGCTTGGCCTCAAAATTCTGGCTGCGGGTAAGGGCAAGATCGATATGGTCTTAAGTGATATGCGGATGCCGGGCATGGATGGTTATACTTTTCTTAAGGAAGTTAAGGAGAAATATCCCCAGGTTGTCCGCCTTATTTTAAGTGGCTTTGTTGAGGAGACTTACGTCTATAAGGCCTTAATTGATGGCTCGGCTAAAACCTATCTCGCCAAACCCTGGAGTACCCGTGAGTTGATTGAGTTGGTCGACAACCTGATTGAAATCGAAGAGACCTTGAAAAAAAAGAACCTCATGGAGGTCATCAATACGGTTGGTGAGTTGCCGAGTCTGCCGAAAATTTATCATGAGGTGATGGCTCTGATTGATGCTGATGCCGATTTTGACAAGATTGTCGAGGTTATCGAAAATGATCCGGCGATGACCGCCAAGGTGCTCCAGGTTGCCAATTCCGCTTTTTTTAAAAGTGGTACGGCCTCTCTGAAAAGGGCGTCTGTTTTTATCGGGCTCATGGCGCTCAAGGACATTGTTGCCGGGAGTGCGGTTTTTCAGGCCCTTGGTGCTTCGGAACCAGGCCCCTATTCCATCGATTCGATTTGGGAACATGCAGTTGCCTGTAATGGTCTGGTAAGTGAGATGTATGACATTATTCACGATGAAAAACTGCCTGAGGATGTATCTTCGATTGGACTTTTGCATAACGTTGGTCTCCTGGTGATGCTTAAATTTTTTCCGGATGATCTGGCCCAAATAACCGCCTTACAAAAACAGCACCCTGAGCTTCCTGCGGTTGAGTTGGAAAAACAGGTTTTAGGGGTCGATCATGCCCGGCTCGGAGCCTATCTTTTGAACTGGTGGAATATGCCACTTCCGATGATTGAGGCGGCTCTGTATCATAATAACCCTCTGGCGGCAGCCAAAGCCAACCAGGAAGTTATTGTTCTACTTCATGTTGCCGATCATATTGTCCAACTTGAGGCCGGGGTTGAGCCGGTTCAAGCCCTTGATCCGGAAATATTTAATCGGGTTGAGATTCCGGGTCGTTTCCGGGATCAGTGTCAGGTGGCGGAGTAGGCATTAATTATGGAACTCGATAATCAACGGCCAACTATCCTTGTGGTTGATGATGAGGCAATGGTTTTAAATGCTCTGCGCCGCGTGTTGACGAGTTCTTCCTGGGATGTAGTAACTGCCAGTAGTGGCGCCCAAGCCCTTGAAGTTTTGGCCCAGCAACAGATTGCTCTGATTATCAGTGATCAGCGCATGCCGGAAATGAGTGGCCTGGAACTCTTGACCGAG